>JAITVZ010000139.1 GCA_031285505.1 Propionibacteriaceae bacterium | reverse complement strand
ACCAAGTTGGCCGAGCCCTCGGCTCCTGGCTCGACCTCATCGATGACCGATGAGCGATCCGCCACCCAGCTTCGCTCGGCCATGATGCGCCCGGATCGGACCATGAACATGTGGATGGCCACCTCCAACGGATCGTCAGCCAGGGCGATCAAGTCCAAATCGGCTGAGTCCGACAAGACAACGGCACTGCGATCGGCCACCCGGCGCAGCGCCGCCACCCGATCGCGCAGGGCTGCGGCCCGTTCGTAATCCATCGCCAGTGCCGCCGTCTGCATGTCAGCCTCGAAACGACGGATGAATTTGCCGGTGTGTCCAGCGATGGCTGAACAGAAATCAGCGGCGATCTGGCGATGCTCATCGGCGCTCACCCGCTGCACACAGGGCGCACAACATTTACCGATATAACCCATCAAACAGGGGCGACCGCTCTTGGCAGCGGACCGATAAACTCCGGTTGAGCAGCTGCGCATCGGAAAAACTGTCAGAAGAGCATCAACTGACTCACGAATCGCCCATGCTTCCGAGTAAGGCCCGAAATAGCGCCAGCCGGCGCGCTTCGATCCCCGACCGACAAAGACCCGAGGATAGGTCTCCGACCAAGAGACGCACAGCCAGGGGTAGGTTTTGTCGTCACGGAATTTGACGTTGAAACGGGGGTCGAAACGCTTGATCCAGGTGTATTCCAACTGCAGCGCTTCAACTTCATTGTTGACCACGGTCCACTCGACCCGAGCGGCGGTATGAACCATCATTCTGGTTCGCGGATGCAGCCGCGTCGGATCCTGAAAGTATGAGGTCAAGCGCGATCGCAGCGAAATCGCTTTGCCGACATAAATGACGCGGTCTTCGAGATCACGGAAGCGGTAAACCCCTGGCTCAGCGGGGATCTCAGCGGTTTTCGGCCGCCACAAGGCTGGATCGGGCATGGTCAGCTCCGCGAGCTGGCGAGACTGTCAATCACCATTGACTCCCCCGACAAGACCGGCATCAGGTAACGACCAGTGAACGATTCCGGCACACCAGCCACCGTCTCCGGTGTTCCTTGGGCCACCACTTGACCACCACGTGATCCGCCTTCTGGCCCGAGGTCGATCACCCAGTCGGCCGTCTTGATGACGTCCAGGTTGTGCTCGATCACCACCACCGAGTTGCCTTGATCAACCAAGCGATTGAGCACAATCAGCAACTTACGAATGTCCTCGAAATGTAGTCCGGTAGTCGGCTCATCCAGGACGTACATCGTCTTGCCCGTCGACCGTTTCTGCAATTCGGCCGCCAATTTGACCCGCTGGGCTTCACCACCAGACAAAGTGGTGGCCGCCTGGCCGAGCCGGACATAGCCCAAGCCGACCTCAGTCAGAGTCACCAGATGGCGGGCAATGGCCGGAATGGCGGCGAAAAACTCAGCCGCCTCTTCAATTGGCATCTGCAGAACGTCGGCAATGCTGCGGCCCTTGTATTTGACCTCCAAGGTGTCACGGTTGTACCGCGCTCCGTGACAAACCTCACAGGGCACATAGACATCCGGCAGGAAGTTCATTTCAATCCGAATGGTGCCGTCACCGGCACAGTTGTCGCAGCGTCCGCCCTTGACATTGAAGGAAAAACGCCCTGGCAGATAGCCACGAATCTTGGCGTCAGGAGTTTGGGCGAACAGATTGCGGATCTTGTCGAACACGCCGGTGTAGGTGGCTGGGTTGGATCGTGGTGTTCGACCGATCGGTGACTGATCGACATGGATTATCTTGTCGATCTGATCCGCACCGTCGATTCGACGATGCTTGCCAGGAACGGCCTTGGTGGCGTAGATCCGCGATGCCAGACTGCGATAGAGGATGGCATTGACCAGGGAAGACTTCCCTGAACCGGAGACACCAGTGACGGCTACCAGCAAGCCCAGGGGGAACTCGACGGTGACATCACGCAGATTATGTTCGGTGGCTCCGACAACAGTGACGATTCGATCGCTGCGCGGGCGGCGGTTGACTGGCAAGGGAATCGACCGACGGCCACTGAGGTAATCGCCAGTGATGGACTGGGGACAGGCCAACAAATCATCGACACTGCCAGACACCACCACCTGCCCGCCGTGTTCCCCGGCGCCCGGACCGATATCGACCACCCAGTCAGCTGTCCGGATCGTCTCTTCGTCGTGCTCAACCACGATCAAGGTGTTGCCCAAGTCACGCAATCGCACCAGCGTCTCAATTAAACGATGGTTGTCTCGCTGGTGCAGGCCGATGCTGGGTTCATCCAAGACATAGAGCACGCCCATCAGGCCAGAGCCAATTTGCGTGGCCAAGCGGATACGCTGGGCCTCTCCACCAGACAATGAGCCCGCTGGTCGGGCCAGCGTCAAATAATCGAGACCAACATCGATCAGGAAACGCAGGCGTTCTCGAATCTCCTTCAAGACCCGCTCAGCGATCTTCAACTCACGACTGCTCAGGTCGAGGGCGTCGATGAAAGCCAAACAATCGCCAATGCTGATCGAAGTCACCTGAGCGATGTTGCGCTCACCGACGGTCACAGCCAAGGAACTCGGCTTGAGTCGGTCGCCGTGACAGACCAGACAAGGCACCTCGCGCATGTAGGCGCCATAACGCTCCCGCGCCGCGTCAGTCTCTGCCTCGGCGTAGCGTCGTCGAATGTAGGGAATGACGCCCTCATACTTGGCGGAAAAGGACCGCTCGCGCCCGAAACGATTGCGATGCTTGACATAGACCGGATCACCGACACCATTGAGGATCAGTTGCTTGGCGGCGGAGCTGAGTCGGGCCCAAGGTGTCTTCATTGAAAAACCCTCGGCTTGAGCCAAGGAACCCAGAACATGCTGATAATAACGGCCAATCGTCGGTGTCGCCCAGACCGCGATGGCATTGTTAGCCAGGTTCAAGCCATCGTCGGGGATGACCAATTCTGGATCCACTTCCAGAGTCGTGCCCAGCCCGGTGCAAGCCGGGCAAGCACCCCAAGGGCCGTTGAAGGAGAATTGACGCGGCTCCAACTCATCAATGGAAACATCATGGCCATTAGGGCAAGCCATCTTTTCCGAGTAGCGGCGTTCGCGATTATCCGACCCACTGGGTTGGTCGACGAAGTCGATGGTCACCAGACCGCCTGCCAGGCGCAGGGCAGTCTCGACCGAATCAGTCAAGCGCGCATAGACCTCTGGCTTGACCGCCAGCCGATCCACCACCACATCGATATTATGCTTGCGCTGTTTGTCTAGAGTCGGCGGATCAGTCAGTTGAAAAAGCTCACCGTCGACTCTGACCCGCGTATACCCAGCCGTTGCCAATTCAGTGAAGACGTCGCGGTACTCGCCTTTTCGGCCGATAGCAACCGGAGCCAGGATCTGGAAGCGGGTGCCGACCGGCAAATCTAGCAGGCGATCAACGATCTGCTGGGGAGACTGCCTGGTGATGGCGGCACCACAGACCGGGCAATGCGGTTGACCTATACGGGCGTAGAGCAGCCGCAAATAGTCATAAATCTCGGTGATGGTGCCGACAGTCGAACGGGGATTGCGCGATGTTGACTTCTGATCAATCGACACCGCCGGCGACAAGCCTTCGATGAAATCCAGGTCGGGTTTGTCCATCTGACCGATGAACATACGCGCATAGGCGCTGAGAGACTCAACGTAGCGTCGTTGCCCCTCGGCGAAAATAGTATCGAAGGCCAGGGAAGACTTCCCCGATCCTGACAGGCCAGTGAAGACGATCAGCGAATCACGAGGCAAGTCGACTGACACATTAGCCAGATTGTGTTCCCTGGCACCGCGGACGATCAAGCGATTATGCACCTGCCTAGTGTAGGGGGCGACCGACCCAGCCACCTAACATTTTCGAACGTATGTCCGAACAGCGAGCGCCGTTTTCCCGGCCTCAAGCCAGAAACAGGCCAGCGGCGCAAGCGGTCAGCTATGTTAGTCCTGTGCAGTTGGGTAATTTCCGGATTGATGCGCCGTCAGACTGGCGGCTTGCATTGGCCGGCGCCACCCAACGCCTGCTCGGCGACACGATCGCCTTGTCGGATGCCGGGTGGCAGGAACAGACAGCCTTACCTGGCTGGTCACGCGCCCATATCGCCGCTCACCTGTCGCACCATGCCCGGGCCATCGCCGTGATGGCTGCCGACCTGATGGCGACGCACCGCCCGGTGGTCTGGCGGACCAACCTCGATGATGTCACCCTCAACGCCGAAGCCCGCCAACGATCAATCGCTTTGCAAGAGTCGCTTGATCAATCGGCCGCCGCCCTCAACCGCAGTTTCGAGGCCATGGATGACCTCGCCTGGCAAACCTCGGTCATCACCTCACAGGGCTCCCTGCCAGCCAGTTCTTTCATTCCAGACCGGATCAACCACCTGACCATCCACAACATCGATCTGGATGTTGGCTATGACTTCACTGATATCGATCCGGAACTCGCCCGAACGTTGTTGCAGTGGAATGTTTATCGGGCTTCACCCCGCTTCAACACCGTCAAACTGATAATCATTTCTGATGAGGGCCTGTCGCTGACGGTTGGTCGCGGCACTCCGGTTGAGGTGCGCGGCACCGAGGCCAACCTCTTGGGCTGGGTCACCGGCCGCAAGAATTCATCGGTGGTCTTGGGCGCCGACGAGTTGGACCTGGCTGGACCAGCCTAGGCAAACGGTCACCGCCAGGCGTGTCATTTCGCAGCGGCGTCGGCGCTGGGGCCAACGGCTGGCTCACCGTCTGACACGGCAGCTTCAGAGGCGTTGTGTCGTGATTTGATCAAACTAGCCACAATGGTCACCGCCAACGTGGCCACCAGCACAGTCAAAGACAACCACAGCGGCACTTCGAAAGTGATCACGCCGTAATGGTGCAGCGCATGCAGGACCAGCTTGACGCCAATGAACGCCAGGATGAATGACAGCCCCAGCGACAGGTAAACCAGCCTCTTGAGCAGGCCGCCAATCAGGAAATAGAGCTGACGCAGCCCCATCAGCGCGAACACATTGGCCGTGAAGACCAGGAAGGCTTGCTGGGTCAGACCGTAGATCGCCGGGATCGAATCTAGTGCGAACAGTAAGTCGGTGCTGCCCAAGGCGATGATCACCAACAGCATCGGTGTGAACAGTTTGACGCCATCGACCTTGACCCGCAGCGACGATCCATGGAACTCATCGGCGAATCGGAAACGTCGCTTGGCCCAGCGAATGACAAAGTTGTCCTTTTGCTCCTCAGCGTCATCGTGGCGACGATAATCCCGAACCAGCGTGTAGGCCGTATATACCAAGTAGGCGCCAAAGAGGAAGAAGACGAAAGCGAATGCCTCAATAATCGCAGCGCCAGCTGCGATGAAGATCCCCCGGAACACCAAGGCCAGGATGATCCCAACCATCAGCGCGAACTGCTGCAAAGCCCGGGGCACACGCATCCGCGACATGATGATCAAGAAAATGAAGAGATTGTCAATTGACAAGGAGTATTCGGTCAACCAACCAGCCACAAACTCACCGGCATACTGACCGCCCCAGTGCCACCAGACAAAACCAGCGAAGGCCAGTGCGGCCAGCACATAGAAAGTGATGGCGGCTGAGCATTCCTTGGTTGATGGTTCGTGCGGTTTGCGTCCGATGACGAAGACATCGAAAATCAAAACCGCCAACAGCAGCACCAGTGTGACTGCCCAAACCAGGCCCGTGACGTGCATCAAATCCCTTTCTTGGAACGATGGGGAACCCAATCAGCATCCACAAGCCACCCCATCAACGATCGGCTCGATCGTGAGTCACCCATTGTAGCGAGTCCCCGAAATGACCACTGCTTCAGCCAGATGGGCCCTTGGTCCCGCCGGTTCACCATCACTTCAGGCCTTCGCCCATGGCGCGAAACTCCTTCTTCAAGTCTGCCACCTCATCACGCAGGCGAGCCGCCACTTCGAAGCGCAGCTCGGCCGCAGCCGTGTGCATTTGCTCGGTCAATTCGGCGATCAGATCACCAAGCTCCCCCAATGCCAGATTGGCTGGGCGTACTGGCAGCGCTGCGTCAGCCTTGAGTGCCCCAGCACTTGGTCGGCGACGCCGTCCGTTGTCGATTTGATCAGCATCTTCGGCCGCCAACATCTCAGTGATGTCAGCGATACGTTTGCGCAATGGCTGCGGGTCGACGCCGTGAGCTTGGTTATAGGCCATTTGTTTGGCGCGGCGCCGGTTGGTCTCATCGATCGCTTTGCGCATGGATTCAGTGATTGTATCGGCGTACATGTGCACCTGACCAGAGACATTGCGGGCGGCGCGGCCAATAGTCTGGATCAAGGAGCGCTCGGAGCGCAGGAAGCCTTCCTTATCTGCGTCCAGAATCGACACCAAAGACACCTCCGGCAGATCCAAGCCCTCACGCAAGAGGTTGATACCCACCAGCACGTCATATTCACCAGCGCGCAGTTCACGCAACAAGTCCAGCCGTTTCAGTGTGTCGATGTCTGAATGAAGGTAGCGAGTGCGAATGTCATGGGCCAGTAGATAGTCAGTCAGATCCTCGGCCATCTTCTTGGTCAAAGTTGTGACCAGCACTCGCTCATCACGACCAGCGCGCAAGCGGATCTCATCCATCAAGTCATCGACTTGACCCTTGGTCGGTTTGAGGATCACCTCAGGGTCGATCAGGCCTGTCGGGCGAATCAACAGTTCCACCGGATGTCGGTCTTTGGCTAGTTCATACGGCCCGGGAGTGGCCGACAAGTAGACAGTTTGACCGATGCGCTCCAGAAACTCTTCCCAGCGCAATGGTCGATTGTCCATCGCTGAAGGCAAGCGAAAACCATGTTCCACCAAAGTGCGCTTGCGCGACATGTCACCCTCATACATGCCGCCGATCTGGGGCACGGTGACATGGGACTCATCGATCACCAACACAAAATCCTCGGGGAAGTAATCGAGCAGGCAGTTCGGCGCCGAGCCGGCTTCCCGGCCATCAATGTGCCGTGAGTAATTCTCGATTCCGGAACACGAGCCGACAGCGCGCATCATCTCCAGGTCATAGTTGGTGCGCATTTCCAGACGTTGGGCTTCCAGCAGTTTTCCAGAGGCCCGCAGATCGACCAGGCGTTGCGCCAATTCCGCCTCAATGCCAGTGATCGCCCGCTCCAGCCGCTGCGCACTGGCACTGTAATGCGTGGCTGGGAAGACCTGCATCACGCGATCATCAGATACGACCTCACCAGTCAATGGGTTCAGCGTGGTCAATGATTCGATCTCATCGCCAAATAAACCGACTCGCCAAGCCAACTGCTCATACATCGGAAAGATGTCAATGGTGTCGCCCCGCGCCCGAAAGGTGCCGCGTGTGCCTGCCAAATCATTGCGGACATATTGGATGTCCACCAACCGCCGCAACAGTGCCTCACGGCCGATCTCGTCGCCCACTTGCAATTTAATCGCCTGATCGACGTATTCCTGTGGAGTACCGAGGCCATAGATGGCTGACACTGAGGCCACCACGATGCAGTCTCGCCTGGTCAGCAACGAATAGGTGGCTTGGTGGCGCAGCCGCTCCACCTCCTCATTGAGCGATGAATCCTTCTCAATGTAGGTGTCAGTTTGTGGAATATAGGCTTCGGGCTGGTAATAGTCATAGTAAGACACGAAGTATTCAATGCCGTTGTCGGGGAAGAATTGCCGCAACTCCTGAGCGAATTGGGCTGCCAGCGTCTTGTTGGGTTGCATCACCAACATCGGTCGCTGCAACCGCTGGGCCATCCAGGCAACCGTGGCAGTCTTGCCAGTGCCGGTGGCGCCCAGCACCACCACGTCCTTCTCGCCAGCCTTGATCCGCCTTTCCAAGGCATCAATCGCTTGGGGTTGATCACCGGAGGGTTGATAGTCGGCATGGACGAGAAAGGGGGCGACGGATCGCTCAACATCAGTTATCGGACGCATGGCACTACTGTAAAGCAGGCCGGTGACAGTTTGGCGCGATCGATCAGTCCGACCAATCCTCAGTCACCAAGAAGTTGGTGCGCTCCTGATCTGGTCGATAATGAACCCCTGTCTGCTCCACCTGCGCCAGCCAGGCCTCGATCTGATCGCAAAGCTGTTCGATGGTCCCCGAGCCGTCCCAGACAACGTCGGCCGCCGCCAAACGATCCTGATCGGCGATCTGCGAATCGATCCGATCCCAGGCCTGCTCGACGGTCATCGCCCGCTGCTCGACCAAGCGCCGCATCCGTACTTCCGCTGGCGCATCGACCACTGCCACCACATCGAAAGCCTCTGGCCCAGCCACTTCAACCAGCAGCGGGATGTCATGGACGATCATGGTCGCACCATTGGCTTCGATCTCCGCATCCAAAATGGCTGCTTGGGAAATGACCAACGGATGGATGATCTCTTCCAAACGCTCGCGAGACTGCTCATCGGCGAAAACTTTCGTTCCCAGCAGACGACGATCAAGACTGCCATCTGGCGCCAAGACCGTCTGCCCGAAAGTTGACACCACCGCTGCCAGACCGCGGCTGCCAGGAGCCACCACCTGACGCGACAACTGATCGTAATCAATCACCGGAATACCGTGTGCCGTCAAGCAGCGACTGGCCACTGACTTTCCAGCCGCGATGCCACCAGTCAGACCCATCCGAATCATTGTTCAGGCTCCTTGATCTCCGCGTCGCTTCACTGGTGATTAAATGACTTCAGCCAATCTGGGACAAGACCCCTTTGGCTGGAAAACACTGATCCCACTCTAGCAAGTCGGCCAGGGAAACGACGGAAGGCCACCCAGTCGCCTGAGTGGCCTTCCCAAATCGATCTGCTAGCGGATCAGGCAGCGTCACCGTTCAACTTTTGCTTGAGTGCCTGCAAGGCCTCATCTGAAGCGAAGGCTGACTCATTGCTGGCGTCGGCATCACCGGCCACGTATGTGGCCTGGTTCATCTCCTCGACCACTGCCACCTGCTCAGCCTCATTGGCTTGCTCAGCTTGACGCTTGTGCGCCTCCCACAAGGAACGAGCCTGCGTCCATTGGGCTTCCCAGGCCGCCTGTTGTTCCTCATGACCTGGCTTCCACTCATTGGTCTCGGGATCGAAGCCATCAGGATAGATGTAGTTGCCATTCTCATCGTATGAGGCGGTCATGCCATACAGGCTCGGATCGAAGTCATCGGCGATGGTGTCGATCCCCTCATTGGCTTGTTTCAACGACAGCGACACCCGACGGCGGTCGAGATCGATGTCGATGATCTTGACCATCACCGAATCGCCCACCGAAACCACTTGCTCGGGAATCTCGACGTGACGTTCGGCCAACTCAGAGACGTGGACCAAGCCCTCAATGCCATCAGCCACCCGGACGAAGGCGCCGAACGGCACCAACTTGGTGACAACACCAGGAGCGATCTGCCCGATCTGGTGCAGACGGGCAAAGGTCTGCCAGGGATCCTCTTGGGTCGCCTTGAGAGACAGTGAGACCCGCTCACGGTCGAGCTCGACCGACAAAACCTCGACGGTCACCTCCTGGCCAATCTCGACGACCTCAGCCGGATGGTCAATGTGTTTCCAAGACAGCTCGGACACGTGGACCAACCCATCGACGCCACCCAGATCGACGAAGGCGCCGAAATTGACGATCGACGAGACGACACCCTTACGAATCTGACCCTTGGACAAATTGTGCAGGAAGGTCGAACGGACCTCGGACTGAGTTTGCTCCAGCCAGGCGCGACGTGACAGAACCACATTGTTCCGGTTCTTGTCCAGCTCAATGATCTTCGCCTCGAGCTCTTGTCCGATGTAAGGCGTCAGATCGCGCACCCGCCGCATCTCCACCAGCGATGCTGGCAAGAAGCCCCGCAAGCCGATGTCGACGATCAAGCCGCCCTTGACGACCTCGATGACCCGGCCAGTGACCACGCCATCCTCTTCCTTGACTTTTTCAATAGTGCCCCAGGCGCGCTCGTATTGAGCACGCTTCTTCGACAGGATCAGTCGACCCTCTTTGTCTTCTTTCTGCTGAACCAGGGCCTCGACCGTGTCACCAACGTGAACCTCTTCGAAGGGGTCGACGTTGTACTTGATTGCCAGCTCTTTGACTGGGATGACACCCTCTGTCTTGTAGCCGACGTCGAGCAGAACCTCGTCGCGGTCGACTTTGACGACCGTGCCAGTCACGATGTCACCGTCATTGAAGTTCTTCAGAGTGGAATCGATGGCGTCGAGGAAATCCTGGTCAGACCCGAGGTCATCGATCGCGATTGGGGCTTGCGCCGTTGATGTCATTTAGTTATGACTTTCACAATAGAGTTTTGATTGTCTGGCCCCTGCGTCATCGAAAGATTCGGTGACGCGACCAGCTTCACTCCATGCCGGAATCTGGCAGACCGCACAACTGCGCTTAGTCTACCTTCAACGCCGAGGAGCGACAACATCAAGCACCGAGTCGCGTCAATTCCCGAATCCGCCGGATCGAGCCACTGCCAGTCGACTGGCCCGAGATGGTTGGTTCCAATCCACCCAGACGACCAGCCCTTGAACTCAACCAGCTAGTGGCGCATCAAGAGGCTGGACTCAGTGCGCGGCCGCCGACCAATTCTCTCCAACGCCAACCGACACATCCAATGGCACCTTCAAGACCATGGCATCAGCCATTGATTGGCGGACCAGCTGCTCCAAGGCTGCCGCCTCACCAGGAGCCACTTCGAAGATCAGCTCATCATGGACTTGCAACAGCAGTCTGGAGGCCAATCCCTGCAGGCTCAGTTGCTGATCGACCTTCAGCATCGCCAATTTGATGATGTCGGCAGCTGTGCCTTGGATCGGCGCGTTCAAGGCCATCCGCTCGGCCATCTCGCGGCGGGTCCGGTTCGTTGAGGTCAAATCCGGCAGATAACGTCGCCGCCCCAGCAGGGTCTGGGTATATCCGGTATGGGTGGCTTGATCAACCAAAGAGGTCAGGTACTGGCGCACCTTGCCGAAACTGGTGAAGTATTCGTCAGTCAGAGCCTTGGCCTCAGGCACGGTGATCTTCAGTTGACTGGCCAGGCCGTAAGGGCTCAAACCATAGGCCAAGCCGTAATTGACTGCCTTGACCCGGCTGCGCTGAGCCGGGGTGACCTGATCAGGATCAAGGTGAAAGACGTGAGCCGCCATGACCGTGTGGAAATCCTCGCCACCTTGAAAAGCCTCGATCAAACGTTGATCACCGGAGACGTCCGCCATGATGCGCATCTCAATCTGCGAGTAGTCAGCCGTCATCAGCGACTCGAAACCAGGACCCGGGACGAAAGCCTGACGAATCTGCTGGCCATTGCTGCTGCGAGCCGGAATGTTCTGCAAATTGGGGTCGATCGACGACAGGCGTCCGGTGGCGGCGGCGGTTTGCGAGAAAGTGGTGTGGATCCGCCCGTCTTCACCGATCGATTTGATCAAACCATCAACGATCTGCCGCAGTTTGATAGCGTCTCGATGGGCCAAAAGGTGCTCAAGGAAGGGGTGTTCGGTGGTCTGATAAAGAGTCTCCAGAGCCTCGGCGTCAGTGGTGTAACCGCTCTTCGTCTTGCGGGTCTTGGGCATATGCAATTCGTCAAACAAGACAGTCTGCAATTGTTTCGGGGATGACAAATTGATCGGATGTCCGATGGCGTCAAAAGCCGCCTGCTGAGCCTGCTGAACCTGAGCATCGAACTGCGTGGACAGATCAACCAAATAAGGCCGATCGACTGCCACTCCAACCAACTCCATCCGCGCCAGTACCTCAGACAGAGGCAATTCCAGATCGGTGAGCAGCCGTTGGCCATGATGGCCGTCAAGGTCTTGGAGCAGTGCCGGGGTCAGGGCGGCAATCGAGCAGGCTTCCTGAGCCAATCGCTGGTCAACCGACTGTTCAGTCAGATCGAGGCTCGGCTGCAGCGCTTGATCGTCGCCGCTCGATCTTATGTCTTGACCGAGATAGCGCATAGTCAAGGCCGGCACATCGAATACTCGGCGATCGGGATTGATCAGATAAGCAGCCAAAGCCGTGTCACAAACAACACCCTTCAAATCCCAACCACACTGCCACAATCCCACCAAAGCTTCCTTGGCATTGTTGACCGACTTGGTCACCGTCGCATCAGCCAACCATCGCTTCAATGCCTCAAGGTCAGCGTTGTCGACATGGTCCAAATCCAACACTGTGGCCGGGCCGTCGGCACTCTGGGCGATTCCCACCTGACTCAAGTGCCAGTGGCCACGACCCGACTGGACCGTGAATTGTAAACCAGCCAGGTTGTCCTCGCCAGGGGCCAACCAGTCACTGAACTCACCCTCAGCCAAGTGATCGATGGCTGGCGCCAGCTTGGCCTGATCAGACGGGCCAGTCGCCACGGAAGGCAATTCCTGCTGGTTGACAGGGAAAATCTGGCGCACTCGTTCCCGAATACCGCCAAATTCCAAACTGTCGAACAAACCAGTCAAATCGTTCATGTCACCATCGCCGCGGAGCAAATCGACAGCGTTGACATCCACGGGAACATCGCGCACCAGAGCATTCAACTGCCGATTGCGCCGCACATCATCGATGTGGGCCCGCAGCGACTCACCGGCTTTGCCCGGCACTTGCCCGGCTTGCTCGAGAAGTCTCTCCAAATCACCGAATTGCTTGATCCATTTGGCAGCCGTCTTCGGCCCGACTCCGGGTACACCGGGCAGATTGTCAGACGTTTCGCCGACCAATGCCGCCAAATCCGGATACTGCTGTGGGCTGACACCATACTTGGCTTCAATCGCTGCCGGCGTCATTCGCGCCACCTGATCACGTCCGGGGTAAAGCACGGTCACTGTCGAGTTGACCAGCTGAAACGAGTCTCGGTCGCCGCTGGAAATAAGCACTGGCACTGCCGCGACCGTGGCCTGACTGGTCCAAGTGGCGACGATGTCATCACCTTCGAAGTTGTCGATGTCGAAGCGATGAACGCCGACCGCGTCAAGAAATGACTTGATTAAATCGACCTGGCCCTTGAACTCTTCCGGGCTTGCCGTCCGAGTCGCCTTGTAGGCAGGGTAGACAGCGGTGCGAAAGCTGACGCGTGATCGGTCGAAGGCGACCCCGATCAGCCCCGGATGCTCCTGCTGCACCAAGTTGCAGAACATGGTGATGAAGCCGAAAACGGCATTGGTGTGCTGGCCTGAGCTGGTCGAAAAACGATCGACCGGATAACCGTAGAACGCTCGATAGGCCAGTGAATGGCCATCGACGATCAGCAGTGGTCCTGGGCTAACCGCCACTAGTTCGCCTGCGTCGGACGCCCGTGGTCGATGACCCCCTGCGCCACCTCGCGCATCGGCTTGCGCAGATCCATGGCTGTCTTTTGAATCCAGCGGAAGGCTTCAGCCTCGGTCAGGTTGAGACCCTCTTGGAGCAAGGCTTTGGCCTGATCAACCACCTTACGGGAAGCCAACCGTTCTTCGAGGTCAGCCACCTCGTTCTCCACCGCCACCAGTTGGGCAAAGCGGGCCATGGCCACCTCAATGGCCGGCACGACATCAGAGACGTTGAAAGGCTTCAGGACATAGGCCATGGCTCCGGCGCGACTGGCTCGCTCAACCAGATCTCGTTGGGAGAACGCAGTCAGAATCACCACCGGCGCGATCCGCTCTTCACTGATGGTCTCGGCGGCGGTGATGCCGTCGACCTTTGGCATCCGAACATCCATGACCACCACATCGGGGTCCAAATCGCGCGCCAAGGCAATGGCTTCTTCACCATCGGACGCCTGGCCAATCACCGAGTAACCGGCTTCTTCCAACAACTCGACCAGATCACGACGGATCAAAGCCTCGTCTTCAGCGACCAGCACACGGGTTGCTTCGCTAG
>JAITVZ010000018.1 GCA_031285505.1 Propionibacteriaceae bacterium | reverse complement strand
CTGGTGGCTATCGGCCCGTGGCTTGCCTCGTGGCTATATTGGAAGGCTGGGATTCCTTAGGCCACCAAGGCGGTGTCAGCACTCAAAGGCGACTGAGTCGATTTGGCCAGTGCCACACTGGAAGCGATCAGACCGCTCAGCCCGGCGATCAGCGGCAAAATCACCGCCAACACCAACAACGATCCCCAAGGCCAATGCAGATCAGTGCCAGCCATCAGCCGCCCGCGGATCGGACTGGTCAGCCAGGCCAAACCAGCACCAGCGATCAAGCCCCAAATAGTGCCGGCCACGGTGGTGATCACCACTGCCTGCACCACTGGCCCCGAGGTAAAGCGGGCCGAGGCCCCCAAAGCGATCAGCAAACGACTGCTAGCCTGGCGCCGGGCCACCAAGACAGTGGCCGCGGCCAAGGCCACGACGATCAAGGCGATGGCGATGACTCCCACCCAAGCGGCAGTCGCCAAGCGAACCGCGCTGACATTCGGTTGGACCGACGCCACGAACTGATCGCGAGTCGAGACGGTGATGGTCCGATAATCATGGACCGTCTCCTTGAGGCTTTGTTCGACCGCTGCCAGATCAGCGCCATCGATGGTCGTCACCAAGACAGTGGTGGCCGCCATCAACTGGGCATGAGTGTCTGAAGGCAACTCGGCCTGAGCATTGAGCCAAGTCTGCGACACCAAGATGTCCCGGAAGACCACCGTGTCAACGATCATGCCGACAGTGATGCTGGTACGCGTCTCATAGGGCGTGCTCGCCGCCAACAGCAGGTTGAGGCTGTCGCCGACCGCCAAGCCGTGGCTCTGGGCGAAGACCTTCGACACCGCCGCAGTGTCCGTCAAAGCGTCACGGTTGCCTTCAACCACTGTCGTGGTCAACAATCCTGAGCTGAAGGCATCGTTCGGCCCGAACATCACTCGAGCCGCCTCGGGCGACTGCCAATCCTCTGAGTACAGGGTCAAGGGCGCCCGCCCGAAGGAGGTGTAAGTCGTGCCAGCCACCTTCTGGCTGAGTAAGCCAACCACGGAGTCAGCGACGATGCCATCGGCGGTCGAAGAGCCCACCACGAAAGCGGAGCCGATTTCCGAGCCGGCCAATTGCCGGTCACTCTCGGCGGCGGAATAAGCCGAGACCATCAAGAAGGCGGCGCAGGCCACCGCCAAGCTGATCAGACGCGCCAAGCCGACCGGGCGGCTGCCCGGTGCTCGAACAGCTCCCAAGGCTTGTCGCGCCGACAGCCGACTGGTGATCAAACCGGAGATATGAGCAATCGGCGCCGCCAACCAGGCCAACCACCAGGGCGCCAGCAGTGCCACTGCCACCAGGAAAACCACAACGATCAGGGCCCAGCCCCAGCCACTTTGCTGGCTTCCGGTCAACCAGGCCAAGGCGATGGCGGCCAGCAGCGCCACCAGCCCGGCGATGCCAGCAGCCAAGCGGATTGACCGCCCCTGGTGTAATCCACCACTGTCCGCCGACGTGTCAACCAATAACGGCGGCAGTCCGCGCCGCGCGCCGCGAAGCGCCGCCCAGGCGCTGACCAGCACGGTCACGGCAATGACCGCCAAGGCCATCAACGCCAAATTCAGCCAGTCCAGGCTGGTGATCAACTGTCGACCAGCCAGGATCGAGCGGGTCAGGCCCAAGGCCACCCCAGCCAGCACCACACCGATGACTGAACCGACCAGACCGATGACTCCTCCTTGGCGAGCCGCTCCTTGGGTGACCTGGCCAGGAGATGCCCCCAACCGGAGCAATTGTTGATTGCTGATCGCCCGTGATCGGGTCGCCGAGGCGAACAGCCCAGCCAGCGCCACTGCGGCGATCGCCAAAGCCGCTAAGCCAATCGCGATCAGGGCGATCCACCAGATAATCAACTGTTGATTGATTGAAGCCAGGCCATCAGCCCGGGCTTGATCGCCCGTGACGACGCTGACCGACGCCTGACCATCGATGGTCTGTTGGCTAGTCAGAGCATCCGCCACCAGCTGGCGCAGCTCTTCCGGCGTGACGCCGGTTTGAGCATTGACTGCCAGATATGGCAGAAGTTTGGGCGGCGAGTACATCGCTCGGGCTGCGTCATGGGACAAAACGATCATGATCGCCCCAGCCAACGACGAATCGTAGGCGACGATGCCGGTGACCTCGACATTCTTGAGGGTGGTGCCGTTGAAGACGACGGTGGTGGTCGAGCCAATCGCCAGGCCCAAGCGCTGCGCAGTGGCCTGCTCCAAGGCGATCTCTTTGATGCCAGTCGGCAATGCCCCATCCAGCAGTTGTCCGGGGAAGGAGTCAGCACCGCTGGTCCCCATGGCCACAATCGGCCCCAAGCCGTTGGCGATGACCTCCTGGTCGGCGTCCAAGACGGTGACCTCACCAGCGTAGAAAGGCAGAACGGCGGCGACCTGGCCAAGGTTGAGCACCGCATCCTCGACGTCGGACTTGACGTAACCCTGATCGGCCGCTGGTTTGAGCCACAGATCGGCCACAGTCAGGTCATGGGGCATGACATAGACATCGGCCGTGGTGACCGCGTCAACCACCGACCTGGCAGTCGACAAGGCCACTGAGCGAGTGAACAAGGCCCCGACCAACACCAAGGCGGCCACGGCGACGGCCACAATCGCCAGCCAGCGGCTACCGGAACGACCGGTCAAGCCGGAGTCGACCGACCTCATGCGCCGACCCGGCGCTGGTTCGATGGCGCCAGCATCGCACTGATCGCCTCCTGACCGGGCTGATCAACTTGGGTCAAGACTTGGCCGTCGACCAAAGCCGCCACCCGCTGGGACCGAGCCGCCACCCGAGCATCATGGGTGGCCAGCAGCAAGGTCTGACCAAGCGAATCGACCAACAGCCGCAGGGCATTCAACACATCCTGGGCGCCGGCCCAGTTCAGCTCACCCGTCGGCTCGTCAGCGATGATGAAATCGGGCTGGCCAACGGCCGCCCGGGCACAAGCCACCCTGACCTGTTGACCGCGCGACAGGTCAGCTGGCATCAACGATTGAAGATCTGCCAGATTGAGCACCGTCAACACCCGGTCATACCAACCACCATCTCCAGCTTGACGACGAATGTCCCAGGACAGGCGAATGTTCTCCTCGACCGTCAAGGTCGGCAGTAGGTTGAAGGATTCAAAGACCATGCCGACATGATCGCGGCGGTAATCGGCCAATTGCTTGGCGTTCAAGTTGGCCAGATGCGTCGTGCCGACGACGATGCTGCCACTGGTCGCCTGCTCGATGCCGGCCAAACAGTAGAGCAAGGTGGTCTTGCCGGCGCCTGACGGACCGACCAAGCTGGTCCACTGGCCCGATTCGATCGCCAGATCAACTCCGCGTAGCGCCTCGACACGGCTGGCGCCTAAGCCATAGGCCTTGGTCAAACCAGCAATGGTCAAGGCTTGGCCGGGTTGCAGCTGAGCCACAGGCGCTGCCGTCGGTCGTGGTGTGGTGGCTGGGGCCATCTCCGGGGCCTTGGCGCCATGCCCGCGGCCACTGGGCCGAGGCGCGACAGGCTGGGCTGCGGCAGCTGGCGTCGTGGCGATTGGAGCGGCGGCAACCTGGCTCGCGACTGAACTGGCTGTCGGCCGCGGCCGGTGGGCCGAGGCGGGAGTTTCGTCAATATCGGAGGTTGATTTGGCGCCGACTGCCGCTGACGGCTCGGTGGCGACAATATCTTCTTCCAGCCACTCGTCGACTTGCCAGTCATCAACCTCGAGCGGCGCGGTCGACGCCGGGGCGACCGGCGGCGCGGCGCTGACCGGCGCTGATGGCCGACCACGACGCAGCGGCTCGCCATTGCTGCCGATGCGGGTGACTGGGGCCGGCGCGGCCTCAAAGCCTGGAGCAGTCGGTCGCTGTGGCGCCCTGGACGACTGTTCAACACTGCTGGCGCTGCGGGGCGCGGGCGCCGCCGCTGGTCGACTGCCCGGCGTGGCGGCGGACCTTTCGCGCGGACTCTGAGCTGGTGCAACTGCCGGCGACTGGCTGGCCGATGCGCTGACTGCAGTCGCGGCCGGTCGCTCGCTGACGGAGCTGCGCTCCCCGGTCAGGTGGCTACTTCTCGGGCTGGACGGGGTTGCACGCAACGATTCCGCTTGGCTGTCTTCTTGTGTTGGCTGCGCCGTGACTCCAGGCGTTCCCTCAGCGGCCATCCGGGCCCGGCGCTCGGCCAGGTCACGGCGCAAGGCCGCCAAACGGTCATCGGCGCTGCGCGGCCGCCCGACCGGTGGCCGACCTGCTCCCGCCTCGCCGGCGCTGGCGGTGGCCGGTCGATGGGTTGGTGTGACAGTCGGGGAGACCGCTGGCTCCTCATGGAAGAAACGGGAGCTGGGGGCTGACGCAGCTGCTTGATTGGCTCGCTCTGCCGCTCGAGCGGCCGCACGGGCTGCCAGATCGCGGCGAATCTCGGCGATACGAGAGTCTGGGTCGCTTGGTCGCGAAGACGGTGGGGTCAAGGGCGCATTGGCCTCGACCGGTCTGGCTGTGGTTGGACGCGGGCGCGGCGTCGGCGTGGCGGAGGCGCTGGGCCGTGTGACCGCTGGAGACGACGCCACGCCAGCAGAGGCGGCTCCCCCGGCGGCAGCCTCACGGCGCAACTCTTGACGGAGATCATCGACGTTGGTGCGACCGGTCAGGATCTTTTCCTCGAACGGGTCCGGCGGATGACGCAACAACTCATCTTCACCAAAGATCGCCGCCAGTTCAGCCTCAACCTGGGGCGAATTGGGCGGCACAACTGACCTAGTTCGAGCGGTGGCTGCATCGACCGCGCTGGCGGCGTCAAAGTCATCCAAGTTAGTATGCCGATCCGTTGAGAATCGTCGAGGTTGTTCGCTCACCTGACCATTCTGTCATGACTGGTCAGTCGCGGAAAATGGAAACGCCATCAAACAACTACTATTGCTGCCAATTCTGCCCAGTTTAACAACTCTCTTGACTGCCACTGGCGGACAATGGCCCTAATTCCGCGACGGCGGATCGGGTATCGGTACCTCAACCTCGTAGTCATCGTAGGCCCTGGGGTCTTCGCGAGGCTCCATGTGAACCTGCAGGACCAGCCCCGGGAAGGCCTGCTCAACCGCCGCACTGACCTGCTCAATCAGATCATGGCCTTGACGCACCGACCAAGCCCCGGGGACCAGCATGTCGACCACGGCGAAGCGTTGACGGGCCGCCATGCGAGTGCGCAGGCCATGGAAATGCACTTCATCGGTGGTGAACCCGGAGAGAATCTGGGCCAATTCCTGGTTCTCGGCGGCAGGCAAAGTCGAATCCATCAGACCCCGGGTGGAATCGCGCACCAAAGTGATGCCGGTGTAGATGATGTTGACCCCGACCAGCAGGGCGACAATCGGGTCGAGCGGCGCCCAATTGGTCAGCCAGACCAGAATGATGCCGACGATGACACCGATTGACGTGATCACATCGGTCCACAGGTGACGGCCATCGGCCACCAGGGTCGGCGAACGGAAACGCCGGCCAGCTCGAATCAGGATCGTGCCAACCACGCCATTGATCACCGATGCGCCACCGGCGATGATCGCGCCCAGGCCCAGCGCCTCAGGCATTTGCGGGCTGAGCAGCCGATCCACCGCTGAAACAATGATCAGCACCGCCGCCACGAAGATCAAGACGCCCTCGACCGCCGCCGAGAAATACTCCGCCTTGGTGTGGCCAAAATGATGATTCTCATCGGCCGGGCGGGCGGCGACGATCAGCATGCACAAGGCCAGGATGGCCGCGGCCAGATTGACCAGCGACTCGGCGGCGTCCGACAGCAGACCGACCGATCCGGTGATGCGCCAGGCCAAGACCTTCAAAGTGATGGTGGCCAGCGCGGCGGCGATCGACAGCCAGGCATACTTGGTCAGGTTGACTTGTCGGGAACTCACCGGTCAATTGTCGCTGCTGACAAGCCAGCGCGCTAACCATGTGGGCAAATATGGGCAAGGTGCTAGACCGATGAGGCCACTTGGCCGGACACGATCCCGACGATCGCCAGTCGCCAGGGTTCAGCCTTCAACTGCCCGCCGCCAGCAGTCAACCCTGTCAGCGCTTGGGCGTGACCAGGCCCTGGGCGTGTCTGACACTTGGCTGGGCGCCAGCCCTGTCAGCGCCGCGCCGCGACCCCAGTCAGACTGATGGGGACCCGGCTGGCTCAAGCGGCTTGACGTCATCTACACATCACGTCGACTGCTGACAATGAAGCCGATGGCCAAAGCCGCCACTGCCCAGATGCCCAGGACTCCCAGCCCGGCCCAAGGCTGGAGCAAAGCATCGCTGGCCGGTTGAGCGACCGTGATTTGGCTGCCAGCCGTGGTCGGCAAGAACTGCCCAGCATCCAGCAGCCAACGCTGCCACTGGGGCAATGAATCGGGATCCGGCAGGAAACCGCTGATCGTCGAGAAGATGCCTGGAATGACCATCAACAAGGCGACGCAGGCGCCGATCGAACCGGCAGTCGACTTGACGATCATTCCCAAGCCGAGACACAGGGCGGCTGTGGCCACCATCTCGATCAGGAATCCACCCGCGATTCGCCAATCGGTGGCTGAGCCAAAGGACAGGTCGATCAAGGCGCTGCCGTGGAGAATCTGGCGGCCAAGCAGGAAACCACCGGCGAGCGACAAGCCGAAGGCCAGCAGTGTGACCACCGCCAGCACCAACAACTTGGCGGTCAAGACGGTCTTGCGGCGCGGCGCCACCACCCATGTCGAGCGAATCATGCCCGAGGAATATTCGTTGGTGATCATCATCACCGCCACGATGCTGAAAACCAGCACGCCCATCATCGGCACGGCGGCGGTGACCAGCTCCATCAAAGATGGCATGGCCATGCTCGATAAATCGCCAGCCGCTGCCCCCATGCCGATTGACAAGCCGCCCTGACCGCCTTCGGAGCCGTCGCCTCCTTGGGTCAACTCGTTGATCGTGCCTTCCAGCATCCTCATCGAACCGGCGACAATCGCCGTCAGCCCCAGCGCGACACCGATGGTGATGGCCAGCAGCCAGACGGTCGAGCGCAGGGAGAACAGCTTGATCCACTCCGAGCGGACCAGCCGGGGAAATGACAAGCGCCAAGCCGGATTGCTCGACCAGCTGGCCCGTCGCGAACCGGACAGGGCTGACGTTGACGAATTGACAGTCATCATTCCTCCGTCCAAGCGCGCTTCGGCCGCAACGGTTGTTCAGCGGCAGCAATCACCGCAGGAGCCGCTGGCGGCTGATCTGGCCAGGTGGCCTGACTGGGCCATGCTGGCTGGCCGCTGGGGTGATGCGCTTGCTCAATCGGGGCAGGCGGCACCGAAGTCGGCGAGGGCTGGCTGTGCCAGACTGGCCGGTCGTCTCGGTGATAAAGCACCTGATCAAAGGCATCATTGCCCGACTGCCGCTGCTCGGCTGTGCTGGTCAGGCGACTAGCGGTGGTCGGCGGGGGCACTGGCGGGGCTGGCGGCGGCGATGGTCTGACCGGGGCGGCGCCAGGGCTGGCATATTCGACCTCGCTGCTGGTCAGCCGCATATAAGCCTCCTCCAGGCCGATGGTCTGCGGCGTCAACTCAGTCAGCACCCAGCCGCGACGCTGGGCTTCGATGCCGATGTCGCCAGCCGCCCAACCATGGATGGTGACCGTGCCGTCGTTGTTGTCCTCCACCGCCAAGCCTTGCCCGCGGGCCAAGGCGACGATGGCCGCCAGTTGCGTCGAGCCGACCCGGGTCGAGACATCCGACATTTGGGCCAACAGCTCATCGGTGCTGGCATTGGCCAACAAACGGCCCTGGCCGATCACCAGGATACGATCGGCAGTCAGGGCCATCTCGCTCATCAGATGGCTGGACACCAACACGGTGCGCCCCTGGGCGCCCAGCTCCTTGAGCAATTGCCTGGTCCAGACCACCCCCTGTGGATCGAGACCGTTGATCGGCTCATCGAGGATCAGGGTCTCTGGGTCGCCGAGCAAAGCCCCGGCCAGGCCGAGTCGCTGGGTCATGCCCATCGAATAGCCGCCGACCCGCTTGCGGGCCACTGCGGTCAAACCGACCATCTCCAAAACCTCGTCGACCCGGGCCCGAGAGATGCCGTGGGTGGCCGCCAAAGAGCGCAGATGATTGCGGGCCGTTCGCCCGGGATGGACCGATTTGGCCTCCAGTAAAGCGCCAACCTCAGTCATCGGCGCGACGGCTCTGGTGTATTTCCGACCGTTGATCAGGGCTCGTCCCTGATCGGCGTGGTCCAGGCCGAGAATCAGGCGCATGGTCGTCGATTTGCCGGCGCCATTGGGGCCGAGGAAACCGGTGACATGGCCAGGCTCCACCGTGAAGCTGAGGTGGTCGACGGCCTGCTTG
>JAITVZ010000167.1 GCA_031285505.1 Propionibacteriaceae bacterium | reverse complement strand
AGGTGTGGTGGATCGCAAGGCGGAGGAGGGAGCGATTTGGATCTATCGCGACCGACGACAACGCAGCGAGGCGCCGTAGATGACCCCAATTCTGCAACGAATTAACGGCGCAGGGCACTAGGCTAAAGCCATGAAAGCCGCGCCTGCCGACCAAGCCCGTTTGCTCGAAGTCCAATCATTGGACACTGCTATCGCCCAGTTGAAACACAAGGCCGCTAGTTTGCCGGTTCATCGGCAGATCGAAGAGCTGTCCAAAAAACGCCGGGAGCTGACGGATGAGCAAGTGGCCCGGGCCACGGCTTTGAGCGACGCGCAGGCGGCTGCCAGCCAGGCGGAGGCGGACGTGGTGCCGGTTCGGGATCGTCTGGTCCGCAACCAGCAGCGCATCGACGCCGGGGCGGTCGAGGCCAAAGCTTTGACCAATGCCATTGACGAGGTGGCGCATCTCAAGGATCGAATAGCCGACCTGGAGGACATCCAGCTGGAGGCGATGGATGCCCTTGAGCGGGCTGAGGTGGCCAAGGGCGAGGCGAGCGTTGCGGTGCAACGAGCTGACGAGCAATTGCGTCAAGCTCTGGGTGAGCGCGACTCGGAAGTATTGGCATTGCGTCACCAAGCCAGCGATCTGATGACCAGTCGGTCTGACTTGGTCCAGCAGATTCCCGCCGACCTGATGGCGCTCTACGACAAGATTGGCGCCCGATCCGGTGGAGTTGGCGCCGCCAAGTTGGAAGGGCGACGTTGCTCAGGCTGCGGACTGGAAGCGACCATCTCGGATTACAACCACTATCAAGGTGCGGCTGTTGACGAGGTGCTGCGTTGTGCCGAATGTGAACGAATCCTGGTGCGTTGATCCACCAGCGTGGCGGTTATCCGCCTGAGCCCTGATCGCTTGGGTTTGGGTCGATCCAACCGCTAGACTGCGCTCGGATGAGTCGACCGGGCGGTCGCGGAGCAATCCGAGGAAAGTCCGGACTCCACAGAGCACGGTGGTGGGTAACACCCACCTGGGGCGACCCACGGGAAAGTGCCACAGAGAATAGACCGCCTGGCAACTTAGGTTGTCAGGTAAGGGTGAAACGGTGGTGCAAGAGACCACCGCGGCCCATGTGAATGGGTTGGCAGGGCAAACCCCACCGGGAGCAAGACCAAGAAGACCGAAAGGTCGCGGTGACGAACGGGCGGCTCGTCCGATGTCACCGGGTAGGTCGCAGGCTGTGCCAGTTTGTCTGACCAGCCAAGGGCCTCGGCAACGAGACTCGAAGATGGATGACCGCCGCCCCCTCGGGGCACAGAATCCGGCTTATAGGTCGACTCATCCCCACCCGGCATCGCCAGCCTTGGGGGCGTCGACATTGCTTATCCGATCGGCCCCCAATGCGGCCAGGGCCAAGACCAACAAGCCCAGTAGGCCGACAGCCCAGGCAACCCAAGATTGCACTGGCCATGATTGGGTCGACCAAACCAGCCCGGCGCCCAACACGGCCCAGAGGTCGGGCCCCCGCCAAACTGCTCGCCAGGCGATCCGATCTCGCGGCGCCAATCCGGCGGCCAGTCTGCCCCAGCGCCACGCGAAATAGACCGCCAACCCACTGACCAGACTGAGCGGCTGTGGCAGAGACTGTCCTTGGATCAGCCAGGCGACCACAGTGATCAGGAAGGCCAGACAACCGATCCATTCGCTGGGTGCGATCAGCTGCCAAACCAGCGCGATGAGGACCGCCACCACAAAGGCAGCACGGGGAATGACCCCATCCCAGCCAACCGGCAGGATGGCTGCGGCAATTGCCACCGCGGCGGCCAAACGCATCAGCCAGGCGGGGAAAGTGGCGCCGGCATTGAGACTGATCTGCGGCAGCGGTGGTTGGCGGTAGCGCCATTGGCGATAGCGGTAGATCAAGCGATCGAGCCAGGTCATGGACGCCTGCCGATCGACGGGCGAACATGACCCAATAGATCCAAGGCTCTGGCCAAGCCTTCTGATCCAGCATCGCTCCAATGAACAAGGGTCAGACCAGACTGACGCAACCTGTGAAGGCGCTGCCCACGCTCGGCGCGCAACAAGCGCCAGGCCACTTCCAGGTTGAGTTCTGGCACCGGCCGGATGTCCGGCAGACAATCGATGACCACCAAGCGATGACCCGCTTGGCGCAAGCTGGTGATCAGGTCGACCGTGGTGGCATCCAAGAGGCTTGATAATAAGTAGACATCGGCATCGGTCGGTAATTGGGGTGGGCGCAAACGGGCTGTGGCCGGTCCAACTGGCCTGGTGATGGCCAATGATTGGACCAGACGCTGGTAATGGCGTCGCCCGGTTGACGGAGAAAGGCTGCGGCGCCCCGATGCCAGATCAATCAGCCCGACGCGGCTGGATTGCGCCAGCAGGGCATGAGCCAGACTGGCGGAGACCCCACGAGCAATGTCCAAAGAGGTGGGCTCGTCGACACGCAGCGGGCGTAATCCGGACCATGTGTGCAAATCAGGGCCGACTTCGTCACGCGAATCGATCAGCAGCATAGCCACCGGCTCACCGCTGGCTTGGGTGCCGATGACCCAGGGGACATCACCACCGTTGCGGGCCCACGAGCGCCAGGCGATGCGCCGACCAGACTCGCCAATCTCCAGGCGATGACTGTCGCGGAAATCGAAACCATCACCTGCTCGTCGTGACGGGGCTGGCCCGGTCAGACCGCGCGGCTGGATTGCCAGTGGCGGATGACCGATCGGTTGCCAGTTCGGCAATACCAGCTCGGTGTCGCTGATCAAGGCGCCGGCAGGGGTTTGTTGGACCAGAAGATCATCGAAACCATCGGCGTCGACGACCAACGGATTGGTCAGGCCGGTGCGTCGCCAGTCGAGCGCATAGGTCCACGGCTTGCTTTGCGGTGACAGTAAAACAGTGGTGGGCCGAAAACCTTCACTGGCCAGTCGTAGGCGAACCAAGCGGACACCTGGGCCAATTGTCAGGTTGATCTGCCTTTTGGCCAGATCAACCGATGGGGCGACTTGTTGGTGATTTGGCCAAGCTGGACTGGCCAACCCAGCGATCACCAGCGGTGCTGCCAGCACCAGCAGTTCGACTCGCCCAAGCAAGAAGCCCGCCACCAGCACCAGGATGGCTGTCGGCCAGATCCAGGAACTGACCTGGCGTGAACGCAGACGCATTAGCGGTCGACACCGGGGCCGGGCACTCGCTCCAGAGCATCGGCGATGATCGAAGACGGAGCCGTGCCATCGGCCCAAGCCAGCGGGGTCAACACCAGGCGATGGGCCAGTCCGGCCTGGGCGACGCGTTTGACATCCTCAGGTTGAACGAAGCTGCGGCCATCGATGGCGGCGATGGCTCTGCCCAACAGCATCAAAGCCAATGAGCCTCGCGGGGAAGCGCCAACATCGACCCGGGGATCGGCCCTGGTGGCCCGCACCAGATCGACACAGTAGGTCAGGATGTCCTGGTCGACCTTGATGCTTTCCACGCTCTTCTGCAAACCGATCAGCTGCTGCGCGTCGATCACTTGATTGACCGGGTTCGCCTCCGCCTGGCGAGCCAGCCGTTTGCTTAGGACCACAACTTCCTGATCGGCCCGCGGGTAGCCAACACTCAATCGGGTCATGAAGCGGTCCAATTGCGCCTCGGGCAGGGGATAAGTGCCTTCATACTCCACCGGGTTGGCGGTGGCGATCAAGTGAAAGGGCCGGGGCAGTGGGTGGCTGCTGCCATCGATCGACACCTGATGCTCAGCCATGGCCTCCAAGAGGGCGGATTGGGTCTTCGGTCCGGTTCGGTTGATTTCATCGGCCAGCAGCACTCCAGTGAAAATTGGCCCGGGGTGAAAGTCAAACCGTTGACTGCGCGGATCAAAAATCATCGATCCAGTGATGTCGCCCGGCAGTAGATCGGGAGTGCACTGCAGGCGGGTGAAGCGTAAACCGATGGCGGTGGCCAGAGACGCTGCTGCCAGCGTTTTGCCGACACCTGGCACATCTTCGAAGAGAATATTGCCGCCAGCCAGGATGGTCGCCCAGGCCAAGTTCAAGGGCTCATCCATGCCGACCACTGCCCGGCCCACTTCCTGGAGAATAGCCGCGGACTGCCTAGCGATTTCGCTGGCGGGGCTGGCGTCAGTCATTTTTGCTCCTTACCCAGGTTGATGTCGTGGTCGATTTGATCCAACACAGTCAAGGCCGACAGTGGACGTAGGTCGCGCCCGGAAGCCAGTCGAGGTCGGCCGACGCAGGTCAACAGAACGTCGATCCGCTGGCGAGTGGCTGGAGTGGCCTGACCATCGCGCTCGAAGGCCGACCAAGACAAGGCAGCTGGCTCGCCGCGAGCGCCAGCGCGCTGGTGATGGGGCAGTTCTGGCAACGGATTCAAGTCAACAACTGACTGGGGCCAAACGATGATCGGCAACGCCAGTGCGCCAGCCAGCAGCAGAACGTGGGCGGGGTCGAGGATGCCGGAAAGGGTCACGGCCACGGTGGCTATGGCCAGCGGGATCAGTCGAAGCAGGCGCCGTCTCATGATTGACCCGTCTGGCTGGACCAACTTCGGCGGATTTCGGTCAATGCCTGCTGCGCGGCATCGACATCAGCGCTGCTGCTGGGCTGATCGGAGAAGCGAGCTCGAGCATAGAGTCGGCGCAGGTTGTCGAGTGGCTGGCCTACTCGATCGCCCAAACGAAAGACGGTCCGGGTGAATTCGGTAGGTGTTTGCCACACCTGGCGAACGACGCCATGTCGGCTGGCTGCTTCCTCAAGCGCCAGCCAAGCGCCGATGATGGCGTCACTGGGCGAAGCTGCCTCTTGGAGACGGGTGATGGCTTGATCAATGGCTTGGTCGACTTGGGCCGGCGCCAAAGTCCTGGCTTGACCGACGGGCCAGGTGGTGCCTGCGGGCAGCGGGTCGATGTGGGCGATGGCCAGACCACGAAGGGCTTTGACGATCAGTCGGATGATGGCGATTGCCAGGATCAGGCCCGCCAGCAGGGCCAATGCGATCAACAGCTGATGGAGCCACAGCGGTGGGTTGGAATTGACCTGGTCAGTCTGAGAGCTGCCGTTGTTTTGTGAAGCGACCATTGACGGAAGAGCCAGATGGGGCAGGGTCAGTGACCAATTGGGCAAGGCCCACTGCCATGACAGCGAAGACCTGGCTGCCCAAGCCATCGCCACCAGGCCAACCAAGCCCAGCGCAGGCACAGTCGGGAAGCGCCGTCTTGCGGTGACAGACGCAGCCTCAGTTCCCTCCATGATGGCGATTATAGGCTGCCAGGCTGCGGTGTTGGCACTGGACCATTGATCAGGGCGCAGTCAGGATTTCGGCGCCATGGGGACGAACAACTAGCGTTTGCTCCCATTGGGCGCAGCGTGAATGGTCGTTGGTCACCACTGTCCAATCATCGTCCCAAACATGCGAGTGAAAATCGCCGAGCGTCAGCATCGGCTCAATGGTGAAGGTCATGCCCTCTTCCATGACCGTCTTCAAGGCGGGCTGATCGTAATGCAGGATCGCCAAGTCGGAATGGAACACCTGATTGATGCCGTGACCGATGTAGTCGCGGACCACGCCATAACCGAAGCGCTTGGCGTAATTCTCAATGATCCGACCGATGATGTTGATCTGGCGGCCCGGGCGGACGGCGGCGATCGCCCGGTTCATTGCCTCTTTGGTGCGGATCATCAAATCCGTCGACGCTTGATCGAGCTGACCGACGCCAAAGGTCATGCAGTTGTCACCGTGGACGCCATCCTTGAAGACCGTGACATCAATCTTGATCAAGTCGCCCTCTTCCAGCGGTCGCAAGTCAGGAATCCCGTGACAAATGACCTCATTGACCGAAGTGCAGCAGGACTTCGGGAAATTGCGGTAGCCCAGAGTCGATGGGTAGCCACCGTTGTCGCAGATGAACTGGTGAATGATCCGGTCGATCATATCGGTGGTGACACCCGGAGCCAGGGCGGCCGCACCTTCGAGAATGGCCAGGTGGGCCACCCGACCAGCTTCGCGCATGGCAGCGATGGTGGCCTCGTCCTGAATGTCGGAACCACCATGCTCACGGTAATTGGGCTTGTCGACATAGGGTGGGCGCGCAATTCTGGCAGGCACCGGCAGGCGGGCAGTGATGGGAAAGGGCTGGATCGGATTCACGGTTGGTGAGTTTACTTAAATCGCTGATCAGGTGTCACTTCGCCGTAACACGCAGGCAGAACAATGACCACATGGATAAGCAGACTGATTTCGTGTTGCGCGCCATGGAAGAGCGCAACATCCGCTTCGTGCGCCTCTGGTTCACTGATGTGCTGGGCTTTCTCAAATCGGTGTCAATCTCGCCAGCCGAGGTCGAGTCAGCTTTCGCCGAAGGGGTCGGCTTTGACGGCTCAGCCATTGAGGGCTTCGCCAGGGTCTATGAGTCAGACATGATCGTTCGGCCTGATCCGACGACCTTCCAGACCCTGCCCTGGCGCGATCAGGAGCGGGCGACGGCGCGGATGTTCTGCGACATCTCTTTGCCGGATGGTTCGCCATCGTTCGCTGATCCCCGTTTCGTGCTGAAGCGGGCTTTGAAGCGCGCCAAAGACAAGGGGTTCACCTTCTATACCCACCCGGAGATTGAGTTTTATCTCTTCCATGAGCAGGCGGACAAGCTCGGCCGACCGCGGCCGTTGGACACGGCCGGATATTTCGATCACACCAGCATGGGGCAGGGATCAGACTTCCGACGGCGGACCATCGACATGTTGGAAGAAATGGGCATTTCAGTGGAGTTCTCCCACCACGAAGCCGGACCTGGCCAGCATGAGATCGACCTGCGCTACGCCGACGCCCTGACGACCGCCGACAACATCACCACTTTCAAGGTGGCCGTCAAGGAGGTGGCGGCTGCTTTGGGCATCTACGCCTCATTCATGCCCAAACCGCTGAGTGGGCAGCCTGGTTCGGGCATGCACACTCATATGTCATTGTTCACTGGCGACCGCAACGCCTTCTTTGACGCTTCAGATCAGTACCAACTGTCGAGCGTCGGCCAGCAATTTGTCACTGGCCTGTTGGCCCATGCCGCCGAGATCACCGCTGTCACCAACCAGTGGGTCAACTCTTACACCCGCCTGGCCGATGGGGCCGAAGCCCCAGCTTATGTTTGCTGGGGTCGCAACAATCGCTCGGCCTTGGTTCGGGTGCCGGCTTACAAGCCGAACAAGGGGCAGTCGGTCCGGGTGGAACTGCGGTCGATCGATTCGGGGGCCAACCCATATTTGGCTTACGCTTTGATGCTGTCGGCTGGTCTTGATGGCATCGAGCGGGGCCTGGTTTTGCCCCCGGGCGCTGAGGACGATGTCTGGAGCCTGACTGATCGTGAGCGTAAAGCTATGGGCATCACCGCTTTGCCCAAGGGGCTGAATGAAGCGATTGACCTGATGGAGGGCTCAGAACTGGTGGCCGAGACCTTGGGTGAGCATGTCTTCAACTATTTCCTGGCCAACAAACGGGCTGAATTTGAGGAGTATCGCCGGCATGTCACCCCGTGGGAGCGCGATCAACTCCTGGCCATCCTCTAAGGAACCGATGATCAATCATGTGCCGTCAGCTTGTGCTGCTGGTTCGGGAAACAAGTCGCTGAGGTCGGCGTGGGCGCCGGATGCCGCCACCCGGTGGCCACCAACGGCGGCTTTCCAACTGAGTTGGCCATTGATCATTTCCATAAAGGTGGCCGCATCGGTCTCGATGACGGCCGGTGGCGTGCCACG
>JAITVZ010000109.1 GCA_031285505.1 Propionibacteriaceae bacterium | reverse complement strand
GGGTCGGCGCTTGATCGAGCGGGGCGACGGCGGATCGGGCAGACGGGCGTCGGACTGCTCCAAGTCGATCGTGCCCTTGCCCTCGGCCTCGACCTGGGCCAAATGGGGTTCATACCAGTCAGACATGGCTCACCTCAGCTTCGGATCCAGGGCGTCGCGGACCACTTCACCCATCAAGATGAAGGAGAGGACCGTCAAACAGAGGAACAGTGACGGAAAGATCAACATGTGCGGCACCTGGCGAATCAGGCCAAGATCGCTGGCTCTGGCGATGGCCCGGCCCCACGACATGACCGTGTCGGGCAGGCCGACACCGAGGAAGCTGAGCGTCGACTCGGTGACGATGTAGCCGCCCAGGTCGATGGTCGACACAACGATCACCGGCGTCAAGGAGTTGGGCAGCAAATGGGAGCTGACGATCCGCCAGGGGCTGGCGCCCAAGGCCTTGGCGGCCAAGACATACTCGTTCGGTTTGACCTGAATGACACTGGAGCGCATCAGGCGGAAGACACTCGGCCAACCAAACAACACCATCGCCAAGACCACCTTGGCCACCAGCCAAATCATCGGCGACGACGACGAGGAAGGGATCGAATACATCAGCACGATCGCGCCCAGCAGCATCGGAATGGCGAAGAAGATGTCAGCCAGTCGCGACAAGATCGCGTCTACCCAGCCACCGAGGTAACCGGCCAACAAGCCCAGCAGGCCACCGACCAGCGCAGTCACGGCAGCCGTCAACAGACCGACCAGGATGGAGGCCCGTGAGCCATAGACAGTTCTGGCCCAAACGTCACAGCCTTGGGAGTCGTAGCCGAAAATGGCCGAGCTGCTCGGAGTGCGCCTGGCCAAGGCCAGATCGCACAACCGTGGATCGACGCTGGTGAAGGCCTGTGGGGCGATGGCCATGGCCACAAAGACGATGATCAAGGCTGCCGATGCCCAGAAGAGCACCCGGCGGCGCATGATCCGCCAAGCGTCGCCACCCAAAGAGCGGGGCCGATCGATCCGCCGGGCGGGCCTGGCCAGCACTGTCTCACTCATGGCTGATCCTCGGGTCCAAAAGGGAATAGAGCAGATCGACCAACAGATTGACCAGCAGGTAGATCAACACCAGACAGGCGACTGCTCCGACCAAGCCAACACCGTCCTTTTGATTGATCGCTCGATAGATGTAGGCGCCGATGCCGTTGATGTTGAAAATCTTTTCGGTGACGATGGCGCCACCCATCATCGCCCCCAAGGATCCACCGATGTAGGTGACCACCGGCAGCAGCGAATTGCGCAGGGTGTGGACCACCACCACCCGCGCTGGCGACAGGCCCTTGGCCCTGGCGGTGCGAACGTAATCGGCCCGCAGGTTCTCGACCAATGATGTTCGGGTCAAGCGCGCGGCATAAGCCAAGGACAAGGCCCCCAAGACGATCCCGGGCATCAGCAATTCGATGACGGTGGCTCTCGAACTGACCGTCACCGGCAACCAGCCCAGACGAATGCCGATGCCCAGCTGGGCCAGGGACCCCAAAACGAACACCGGCATCGAGATCAGCAGCAAGGTGGCGACGGTGACGGCTGAGTCAGCGAATTGGCCCTGGCGCACACCGGCCCAAACCCCGGCCAGCAAGCCGAAGAACGCCTCGAAAACGACGGCGATCAGTGCCAGTTTGATGGTCGTCGGATAGCGAATGGCTAACTCGTGCAGCACTTGGTGGGAGTAGAAATCAGTGCCGAGGTCGCCGTGCAACAGCCGTCCCAGATAGAGGACGTATTGGACGATGAACGGTTGGTCGAGATGATATTCATGGTTGAACCAGGCGATGTAAGTCGGCGAACAGGGGCGATCGCCACACCGCCCGGCGGTCGGGTCGCCGGGCAGGGCGAAATTCAACCAGTAGATCAGCAAGGTGGCGCCGATCAGGGTCGGCACCATTTGCAGCACTCGGCGCAGCAGATACTTGCCCATCACAACTCCCCTCTAAGAATCAGCCGAATGACTGCCAGTGGTCCTGGCCGCTGTCGGCTCAGGCCAGTTCGACCGAGCCGAAGTCGAAGGTCGAGAACGGGGTCATTTTGACCTGGGCGATCCGATCCGAGTAAATGAACTGGCTTTGCTGATACCACAACGGCATGACCGGCATGTCGACGTTGAGCAAATCCTCGGCCTGTTGGTAAAGGGCGTTGGCGGCGGCGTCATCGGTGGCGGCAGCAGCCTGGCTGAGCAAAACGTCGAACTCCGGGTTGGAGTAGTCGGTGTCGTTGCTCGGCGCGCCAGTGGCATAGAGCGGCGCCAAGAAATTCTCGATGGACGGATAATCCATCTGCCAACCGGCCCGATACAGCCCGGTCATCTCCCGATTGTTGATCTTGTCACGCAGGGTGGCGAAGTTCGGTGTGGTTTGGACCGAGCAGGCCAAGCCAAGGTTGTTGACCAATTGATTGCAGACAGCCTCGGCCCATTCACCGTGGCCACCGTCGCCGTTGACCCAGATGTCAAGGGTGCCGGGATAACCACCGGCTTCGTCGTAGAGCTGCTTGGCTTTGACCGGATCGAAGACGCAATTGCTGCAGGCGCCGGCTTTGTAACCATCAACCACCGGTGAGACCCAGCCGGTGGCGGTGACACGGGCCCCATTGAAGACGACCTTTGTGATCTCGTCGCGATCAACAGCCATGGAGATGGCCTGGCGCATCTTGATGTCGGCCAAGCCGGGATCGACAGTGGCCGGGGCGAAGGACAGCGCCTGGAAAACACCGGTCTCTTTCTCACCCCAACGATCGGGAGCGTCCGACTTCCACAGATCGCCGACCAGAGAACCAGCCGGCAGAGTGTCGGTCATGTCGAGGTTGTTGGCCACCACATCTTGATAGGCCGCCGTCAGGTCGTTGTACACCGGGAAGGTCACCTTGTCGACAGTGCCGGGGAAATCGCCGGAGTAATCAGCGAAGCGATCGAGGACGATCTCGGTGTCGGTGACGGCGGTGATGGTGTAGGGACCAGCGGCGATCGGCTTGGCGGCGAAATCGGCCTTACCCTCAGACTCGTCAGCGAAAAAGGCGTCGGGCTGGGGAGCGAAAGCGGTGTAGCCCAAACGAACCTTGAGGTTGGACGTGGCCGAGACCGTCTTGATGGTGAACGTGTGGTCGTCAACCACGGTCAAGCCGCTCATCGCCTCCTTGGCGGGCGGTTCAGCCTCACAATCGCCCGATTCGCCGCACTGCAGGTCGGCATAGCCGTCAATGACCTCGAAGAAGTAGGCGCTGACCTGGCCGTTGGGGCCATAGGCCGCCCAGTTCCAGGCATCGACGAAGTTGCGGGCCAACACTTCACTGCCGTCTTGGAAGAGGTAGCCAGGCTTGAGCTTGACCGTCCAGGTGATGGCGTCGGGCGATTCGATCGACTCGGCGATGTCCAGCGACGGCGCGGCGGTGTCGGCGTCGTAGTGGATCAGCTTGGCTTCAGAGGCATCGAGGACGTTGCCACCACAGACCTCGTTGGTCGAGGCTGGCAACAGCGGGTGCTGCGGGGTGCAGCCGCGCACCGTCACGCTGGTCAAGGCGGCGCCATCAGCGCCGGTGCTGACGCCGTCTGGGTTGTCGCCGGCGCCGCAGGCGGTCAATCCAGCCAGCAATAGGGCGCCGCTAGCCAGTGACAATGCCAATTTCTTTGAGATACTCATACGTGCCTCCATGATGTCTTTGAGCGTCTCTTATCTTGCATGGCAAAATCAGGTCAAGCAAACTGCCAGTCATCTAGATGGTCAGTTGTTATCTGACAGTAACCTGATCGTCACTTGGAGATTCCGGCGATAGGTGCTTCGGATCAGCGGATGGCTTCAGGGGCTGATCCGACAACGGCGCCAGGCGACACCCCCGGACCCGACCCAGCAGCGGATTTCCGGCGATAGGTGCTTCGGATCAGGCGAAGACTTCGGCGAGCAGTTGCGCTTTGATGGCGTTCAGGCGGTCGGCGGCCTTGGCCCGATCCGCAGTCAACCTATTGAAGGAAGCTTGAGGATCGACCGGCGCGACCACTTCCAAGTAGCACTTGACCTTCGGCTCAGTGCCGGAGGGTCGGATGATCACTCGGTCGTCGGCGGCTGACAGCATCAGCCAGCCGTCAGTGGGCAACAAACCGAGATAACCGTCATTCAGATCGAGGCTGGCTTCAACCGGCGAGTCGAGCAACTTGGCTGGGGGACGCCGCCGCAAGCGGGCCATGACGGCGTTGATCGCCTCCGTCGAAGGCAGTCGGACAGATAGTTGGCTGGTCAGATAAAGGCCGTGCTGCCTGGCCAGATCGTCCAGCAGGTCGACCAGACTGCGCCCGGTGGCCTTGACCGCCGCCGCCAAGCGGGCCACGGCCACGGCCGTGGATAAACCGTCCTTGTCGCGGACGAGATCGGGTCGGCAGCAGAAACCGATGGCCTCTTCATAGCCGAAGGCCAGGTCGGGCACACGGCCGATCCACTTGAAACCGGTCAGCGTCTGCCGATGACCGATACCATAGCTTTGGGCGATGGCGGCAAGCAGACGCGAAGAGACAATTGAATTGGCCAGCACCGCGTCTTGCTTGGCCAGATGCTCGTCGCCAGCCAAGCGCTGAGCCACCGAGGAGCCAAGCAGACTGCCCAACTCGTCACCGGAGAGCATCCGCCAGCCGAAGCGGCGATCATCGACCGCCACCGCGCAACGATCGGCGTCCGGATCGTTGGCGATCACCAGATCGGCGCCGACCTCGGCTGCCAAAGACAAAGCCAGATCAATGGCGCCAGGTTCCTCGGGATTGGGAAAAGCCACAGTCGGAAAATCAGGATCCGGCTGAGCCTGGGCGGCCACACTGATGACATCATCGAAGCCGGCCAAATGCAGCGCCCGCAGCGCCGGCAGTGATCCGACCCCATGCATGGCGGTGTGGACGATCCGCAACGGCGACGCGGCGGCGGATGACCGGTCGGGCATGGGCCTGCTTTCGCCGACAGGGCTCAGCAGTGAGGCGGGGGCGGCGGATGGCCGCCCGGGAACGGGCCTGGCTTCACCGCTGCGGGCCGGCTGGGCCTGCTCCGGGGCCAGGTTGGCCAAAACGGCCCCCGGATCGGCGGCGATCGCCCGGAGATAAGCGTCGAGCAGGTCCGCGCCCAGCTCGGTCCATCCGCTCTCTGCTCGCGGAATCTGATCGGCTGGCGGCGCCAGACCGATCTGGGCGGCGATGGCTGCGTCATAGGGCGGCACGATCTGCGCTCCCTGCTCCCCTGCCGACACAGCCCGACCACCGAGATAGACCTTGTAGCCGTTGTCAGCCGCTGGGTTGTGCGAAGCGGTCACCATCACACCGGCGTCGGCGGTCAACGCCTTGACAGCATAAGCCAGCAAGGGGGTCGGCTGGGCATCGGGCAGCAACAGAGCCTGGCCTCCAGCGGCGGTGATGATGGCAGCGGTGTCGAGGGCGAACTGGCGCGAATGATGGCGAGCGTCATTGCCGATGACGACAATCGGCCGCTGGCAGAGCGTCGACAGATAGGCGATCAGCCCTGCTGCAGCCCGCATCACCACGGCGCGATTCATCCGGTTGGGGCCCGGGGCCATGGCCCCCCGCAGACCGGCGGTGCCGAACTGCAGGGACCCGCTGAAACGATCCGCCAGCTCGGCACTGGCTTGCTCGGGCGTCAGGCTGGGACCGTCAGCCAGCGGGCTTGAGCCCTCACCAGTGGCCAAAACCGACCCTACCTCACCCCTGGACCGTTGGAGCAGCCAGCCAAGCTCGGCGCGGTCGTCAGGATCCGGATCATGAGCGATCCAGTCGTTGACCTGGGCGATCAAGTCGAGCGCCGCTGGCAATGCCTGTCCGCTGGTCATTCGGCGTCGGATTCACTGGCGGGCGCGTCTGCGCTCGGGATCGGCAGGCTGGGGTTGCCTTCCGGCTGGGATTTCGCTGGGCTCGGGATTGCTTGGCCAGCACCCGACCGCTGCCGGGCCCGATCGACCAGTGACGAGCGGCGATGAAAAGCCGCTGCCCGGGTGGCGGCGTTGGCCCGGGCGCGAGCGGCGGCCAAAGGCAGGTCCGGAATGTTCGGCGGAGTCGCCGGCATGCCCAAACCAGACTCCGATACTGACTCGGTCACCGGGACGGATTCGCCTGCTTGATCTGGATCGACCGTCTGGCCAGATTCGCCTGCTGGGTCGACCATCGGTTGATCTGCACTGGCTGTGTCAGCCATGGTCGGGTCGGCTTCCCAGTCAGTTTGTTCGGGATTCAGCCCAGCGCTGGCCAATTGACGGCCTGTGGCGCCTCCATCTGGATCAAGTGTCGCGGCTGGCGCGCCGCCAGCCTGTTCGGTCGGGCCGTCGGACTGGTCCCGTACTGGCTGGCTGAAGGCCAACTCGTCGAGTTCCAGCGACAGTTCTGTCGATCCGGTCCAGCCGGCCGGCGGTTCCAGGGCGGCTGGCGCTGGTTCAGAAATCTCCGCAGCCGTGGCCAAGATTGGCTCCGCCAATGCCCCAGTCGATCCGTCCGCCGGGCTGACTGCTTGCGACGACAGATCGGCTGACTGTGCCGACAGATCGGAAATGAAGGCTTGAGCTTGCAGCCGATCGTCTTCTTCAGCCATCATCGCGGCGATCTCGTTCAGTTCTTCGGGGGTGAGTTGATCGGCCAGATCGCCGAGGCCATCCAACCAATCAGCGTTCACAGCGGGCCGGGCGGAAGATTGGTCGGGTTCAGCCATCGGCACAGCGGCGTCAGTCGAGTCGGATGGAACGGCTTCAGGGGCGGCGACGTCGGTCGCAGAGGCCGGGTCAACCGGAGCTTCAATCCAATCAACGGCTTCAACCAGATCAACCAATGCGGCTGCTGGTCGGCGCTCCGTTGCCGCCGGCGCGCCAGCAACGGATTCCGAAAGTCCCTCATCCACTGTTTCGGCTAGTGATTCCGCCGGTTCGCTGGCCCGACTGGCCGCCAATTCGGCCTCACCGGCTTCAACCAGGCGATCCAAGGGGTCGTCAGTCTCGACCCAAGCGGCATCGTCAGTTGGCTCGGCGAAGAGGTCCATTGAATCAGTTGAAGGCTGATCAGCCGACCGACCAGCGGTCTCGGCGTCGTTTTCTGCTGATCCAGACCCGGGTGCTGGCGGGGCGACTTGGGCGCTCGGCTGTGGATCAACGGATTGGCTGGCCAAGCTGACGCCAGCGGTGTAATCGGGCGCGGCCATCTGGGCCTCCGCCTCGGCCAGGATGGAAGCTGAAGCCGACAAACCCAAGCGGGTCGCCCCGGCTTCGATCATCGCCTCAGCCTGAACCAGCGTGCGAATGCCCCCAGAGGCTTTGACCCCCAGGTCATCACCGACGGTGCGGCGCATCAAGGCGACAGCATGGGTGCTGGCGCCACCGGCCGGGTGGAAACCAGTCGAGGTCTTGACGAAATCTGCGCCCGCCTCAGCGGCGCAATGACAGGCGGCGACGATCTCCTCATCAGTCAAAGCCGCCGACTCAATGATCACCTTCAACACCGTCGGCGCAGGCACCCCCACCCGGATGACGGCGATCTCGGAACGGATGAAGGCCCAATCATGGGCCTTGGCCCGACCAAGGTTGATGACCATGTCGATCTCATCAGCCCCCAAAGCCCGCGCCTTGGCCGCTTCAGCCGCTTTGATCGAGGTGGCGTGGGCGCCGCTGGGGAAGCCGCAGACCACCGTCAGCTTCAAGCCACGGGGGTTGATCGGCAACAATGACGGGCTGAGGCAGACACTGTGCACCCCCAGATCGACCCCTTGATCGACGAAATCCATCGCCTGGTGGTGGGTGGTTTCGGGCTTGAGCAGGGTGTGATCAATGATCGACGCCAGTTCGTCACGGGTCAATAGCATGGTCTAATCCTAACGGTGTCATTTGACGATCGTCTCCAAAACCATGTCACTTGTCGCGGCTGGCTGATCATCGATGCCGATGGCAGCGTCCAAGGCGGCCAACGCCGCCGGCAGTCGGTCCGGGTCGTCACTGTGCAGGGTCAACAAAGGGGTTCCAACCTCGGCCCAATCGCCGCGCTGGGCATGGAGCTCAACACCGGCGGCCAACAACAAGGGATCGCCTTGCTTGGCCCGACCGGCCCCCAAACGCCAGGCGGCCACACCGACGGCCAAGGCGTCCAAGCGGTTGACATATCCGGTCTGCTCGGCTCGGATGACCAGCTGATCGTGGGCCTTGGGCAAGCTGGCCTGTGGATCGCCGCCTTGGGCCGTGACCATCGCCCGCCACTGATCCATCGCCCGACCGTCGCGCAGCGCCAGGGCTGGATCGGCCTCGCGCCAGCCGGCCACCAGCCGGGCCAGCACCGGCGAGCCTGGAGCCAGACCAGCCCCGGGCACCCCGAGACGCTCGGCCCGATCAGCCACCCCATGGAGCATCGCTTCGGCCAGTTTGACAGTCAAGGCGATGACATCGCTCGGGCCACCGCCGGCCAGCACCTCGACGGCCTCGCGCACCTCCAGAGCATTGCCCACCGTCAAGCCCAGAGGAGTCGACATATCCGTGATCAGCGCCACGGTGTCGACTCCGCCAGCTTGACCGAGGTCGACCAAGGTGGCCGCCAGGGCTTGCGCCGACACCAGATCGGCCATGAAGGCACCGGAACCACACTTGACGTCCAGCGCCAAGACGCCCGTGCCCTCGGCCAGTTTCTTGCTGATGATCGACGAGGCGATCAACGGTCGGCAGGAGACCGTGCCAGTGACATCGCGCAAGGCGTAGAGCTTGCGGTCGGCCGGAGCCAAGCCAGCGCCAGCCGCACAGATGACCGCGCCGACTTCACTCAGTTGGCGGCGCATCTGATCGTTGGTCAATTGGGCTTGCCAGCCCGGAATCGATTCCATCTTGTCCAGGGTGCCGCCGGTGTAACCCAACCCGCGACCGCTCAATTGGGGCACGGCCACCCCGAAACATGACACCAAGGGGGTCAGAATCAAGGTGATCTTGTCGCCGACACCCCCGGTCGAATGCTTGTCAGCGGTCGGTTTGGCCAGATCGGAAAAATCGAGTCGTTCGCCCGAGGCCAACATCGCGGCGGTCCATGCACGCAACTCACGGTCATTCAAACCATTGAGGTAGATGGCCATGGCCATCGCCGCCATCTGCTCATCGGCCACCCGACCGGCGGTATAGCCGTCGATCAACCAGGCGATAGCCGGATCGGACAAGTCGTGATGATCGCGCTTGGCGGCGATCAAATCGACCGTGGCGAAGCTCCGCTCGGCTGCCGGATCAGTCATCGAAGCCCCAAGCCTGGGGTAACAATTCAGTCATCGGCAGCAATCCCGCCGGCGACCATACAATCAGGTCCGGCCCCCCGTGCTCCCAGAGCAATTGCCGGCAGCGCCCGCAGGGGGTGATCAAGTGGCCTGCCCCATCGACACAACAGAATTGGGCCAGTCGGCCGCCGCCGGCGGCGAACAGAGCCGAGATCAGGCCGGCCTCGGCGCACAACGTCAGACCATAGCTGGCGTTCTCAACGTTGCAACCGCTGAGCATGCGCCCGTCGCTGGTGCGGGCGGCGGCGCCCACTGGATAGTTCGAGTAAGGGGCATAGGCCAGACCGGCGCTGGCCACTGCCGCTTGGCGCAGCTCCAGCCAATCGTCACCCGGGGTTAACTCGGTTGTCATGTCTGTCATCCTTTGTAAGCCTGCCCTTCCTGGGCCGGAGCCCGCACCTGGCCGACCACCCCGGCGACCGCCAATATGGTGACGATATATGGAGCCATGGTCATGAATTGGCTGGGCACAGCGATGCCGACCACACTCAGGGCGTTTTGGAGATTGTCAGCGAAACCGAAAAGCAAGGCGGCCACCAGGGCGCCCTTCGGTTTCCAACCACCGAGGATCATCGCCGCCAGGGCGATGTAGCCCCGCCCGGCGCTCATATCCTTCTGGAAGGCCAAACCATTCGCCAAGGTGAAGAAAGCGCCGCCCAAACCGGCGATGGCGCCACCGATGATGGTGTTGATCGTCCGGGTGCGATTGACCTTGATGCCCACCGTGTCGGCCGCCCTCGGGTGCTCGCCACAGGCCCGCATCCGCAGGCCCCAGCGCGAGCGGAAGAGCATCACCTGCAAGACGATCACACCGGCGAACATCAGATAGACCAGGCAAGACTGATTGAACAGCACCGTGCCGATCACCGGAATGTCTGCCAGCAGCGGAATCCGCCAGTAAGGCAGTTTGACCGCCACTGAAAAGGTCTGAGAATTGTTGCGCAGCACCGTCGAGAACAGGTAGCTGGTCAACCCGGCCACCAGCACGTTCAAGACCACGCCAGCAATGATGTGATCGACCCAATAGCGCACCGCGAACAAAGCCAGCAGAGCACCGACTACGGCCCCAGCGATCGGCGCCGCCAGCAGGCCGATCCAGGGGTTGCCGGTCAGTGAGCCAACCACCGCACCGAGGAAAGCGCCGGCCAGAAGTTGGCCCTCAATCGAGACATTGATCACACCGACATGCTCACAAACTGCCCCGGCCATCGCCCCGAAGATCAGCGGCACCGACAAGAACAGCGCGCCACTGAGCAGGGAGGTCAATTGCAAGGGGTTCGATTGATTGGTGACCGCCCAGATCAGGAAACTGGCGACGAAGGCCGTGCCGACCAGCGCCGACAACCAGGCCGGTGTCGGGCGGCGAATAGCCAGGAAGGCCCAGGCGAGGACAGTCAAGACCAATTCGATGGCCACCAGGACGGTCAGCGAGCTGTGACTGGGCAGGCGCCAGGCCAGATCGCCCAGTCCCGGAGTGCCGGTGCGGATCGACAGGCCGAAGGCATCGCCGCCGCCAGTGGTCAGCCAGAAAGCTCCGAGGCTGATCAGCGTCAGCAGTGTCAAGATGACCGGGATCTTGAAGGAGCGGGGACGGGCCACGACTTGCGGATCGTTGAGGCTCAGCTGAGCGGTCATAGCGTCACCCCCAAAGCCGGACCTTGATCACTGCGCCGGATGACTCCGGACGGGCCAGCCGGGGTGGCCGGCGCAGTGGCGGCCGGAGTTGCCGGGCTGGACGCTGCGGCGGCACTGCCTGACACGGCGACCAGAGTAGGGTCACTGGTGCTCGCCAAGGGGATCGCAGTGCTTGTCGCCACCCCAGCGACAGCGCTGGTCGCCAGGGGTTGGCGGCGCGGCGGCCTGGATCGGCGGTCGGGGTCGGGCAGATGGAAGATGGTGCGGACCAGCGGCGGAGCGGCGATCGCCAAGACAATGACCGACTGGAGGACCAAGACGATGTCGATCGGCGTGTCGGTGGCCGCTTGCATCATGTAGCCACCAGCCCGCAGCCCACCGAAGAGCAGACCGGCCAAGACGGTGCCCAAAGGCCTGGAGCGGCCCAACAAAGCCACGGTGATGGCGTCGAAGCCGAAGGTCGAGGCGATGTCGAGCGACAGGGCCTGCGGCGGGTTGGACAACAAGGGCGTGGTGGCGGCCAGGCCACATAAGGCCCCACCGATCAGCATCACCCAGACGTAAGTGCCTCGGACATTCATGCCGGCGCTGCGGGCGGCATCGGGGTTGTCACCGACCGCCCTGATCTGGAAGCCCAAAGTGCTGCGCTCCATCAACCACCAGACACCGACCGCACAGGCCAAGGCCAAGATGATGCCGAGATTGATCGACTGGCCCAAGATATTGGGGTATCGGGCCGAGGAGTCAACCAAGGGTGAGATCGGGTTGTTCGAGCCGGGCACTTGGAAGGCGTCCAAAGTCAACAGCCAAGCCACCAGGAAACCGGCGATCGAGTTGAGCATGATGGTGACGATCACCTCATTGGCGCCAGTGGTGGCCTTGAGGATGCCAGGGATGAAACCCCAGACCGCCCCACCGATGATCGCCCCGAGCAGGGCGACCAGCAGGTGCGCGCCGGCGGGCAGATGCAGGCCGAAGCCGATCCAGGCGCAAAGGACCGCGCCGATCATGATCTGCCCCTGCCCACCGATGTTGAACAGCCCGGCCCGAAAACCGATGCCCAAAGCCAGGCCGGCAAAAATCAGTGGCACCGAATAGGCGATGGTCTCACCCAACGGCGAGATCGCCCCTCCCAGCGTGCCCGCCTGGAAGTTGATGATCGACCCTTGGAAGAGAGCGGCGTAAGCTCCGCCGATCGATTGGCCCAGGGCCTTGAAGAAATCACCGGGGCGGGCGAACAAGTAGCCAGCAGTGGTCTGAACCTGGGGATTGGCGGCGGCGATCAGCACCGCACCGATGATCAAAGCGAAGATGATGGCGAACAGGACGGTCACCGGGTTGGAGGCGGTGACCTTGGACCAAGTGGCCCGCCAGTCACGGCTGGCGGCCGGGTTGGCTTGATTCATCGTTGCTCCCCCTTCATGTCATCGGCCGCCCCGGCTTGGGTCAGGGCCTCTTGATAACTGACGCCGGCCATCATCAAGCCCAGAACCTCGCGGGGGGTGTCATGGGGCACCACTCCGACGATCCGACCGCGATACATCACGGCGATCCGATCGGCCAGAGCGGTCACCTCGTTCAGCTCGGTCGACACCAGGACGACCGCGGCGCCCCGGTCGCGCAGGGCCACCAACTGGGCGTGGATGAACTCAATCGAACCGACATCGACACCGCGGGTCGGCTGGGCAGCCACCAGCAAGGCCAAAGGGCGAGCCAACTCGCGGGCCACCACCACCTTTTGCTGATTGCCACCCGACAAGGCGCCCATCGCCTGTTCGACACTGGCCGTTCGGATGTCGAATTCGGCCACCTGCTTGACGGCGAACTGCTCGATGGCGTGCGGATGGAGCCGACCGGCGGTGGAAAAGGGTGGCTGACCGGCCGTGTCCAGGATCAGATTCTCCGCCACGGAGAAGTCGGCCACCATGCCATCCTTCGACCGGTCCTCGGGGATGAAACCAACCCCATGATCGAGGATGGCTCTGGTTGAACTGCGGGTCAGATCGTGATGGGTGTCGACGCCCTCTTCCTCGGTCATCAAGGTTATGCTGCCGCTGGTCGGATGGCGGCGACCAAGCAACACCTGCGTCAACTCAGTTTGCCCATTGCCTTGGACACCGGCGATGGTCAGAATCTCCCCGGCATGGACCTGGAAACTGAGGTCGTCGAGCAGGATCAGCCCCTGTTTGTCGACCAGCGACACCCCGGCGACCGTCAAAGCCACCCGACCGCCCAGGTGGAGATCCTTGGTCACCCCCAAATCGACCGACCGCCCGACCATCATCGCCGCCAACTCAGCCTGACTGGCGCTCGGATCAACCTGGCCGACAACCTTGCCGGAGCGAATGACGGTGATGGTGTCGGCCACCGCCTGGACCTCACGCAGTTTGTGGGTGATGAAGATGATCGAGGTGCCCTGAGCCTTCAACTGACGCATCGTCGCCATCAGCTCATCGGTCTCCTGGGGAGTCAACACCGCCGTCGGCTCATCGAGGATCAGGATGCCAGCTTGGCGGGACAAGGCTTTGATGATCTCAACGCGCTGCTGCACACCGACCGGCAAGGTTTCGACCAGGGCGTCCGGATCGACTTCGAAGTCGAACTGGTCGGAAATGTTCTTGACCAAGGCTCGAGCTTGTTTGACATTGATCAGGTCGAATCCCGCCACCGGCTCATGGCCCAAAACCACGTTCTCCGCCACTGAGAACACCGGGATCAGCATGAAGTGTTGATGGACCATGCCGATGCCGGCCGCCATCGCTTGACCGGGACCGGCGAAACTGACCGGGCGGCCATCGATGATGATTTGACCGCCGTCGGGCTGGTATAGGCCGTAAAGCACATTCATCAGGGTTGATTTGCCGGCGCCGTTCTCCCCCAGCAGGGCATGGATCGATCCGGGCTCAACCACCAGATCGATGGCGTCGTTGGCCACAAAATCACCGAAACGTTTGGTGATGCCGCGTAACTCCAGCCTCATCGCCGCTCCTTCGTCGCTGGTCGTCCTTGACCGAGCTTAGCTTGACTTGAGCCGTGGCGGATGACCCCTTCGGCCACCCGCCACGGCTCAGATCGTCAATTGCGGTCAGGCCGCCGGATCACTGATCGAAGTCACCTCGAGGGTGCCATCAGCGATGTCGGCCTTCAATTGGTCCAGCTTGTCCTTGACCTCTTGCGAAATCTGATCCTCATAGTCATGGAAGGGTGCGATACCCACACCCTCATTGGCCAAGGTGCCAATGTAAGGATCAGCCGAGAACTGACCGTCGACGGTCGCCTTGACGGTGTCATAGACAGCCACCGGGATCTCCTTGACCACCGAGGTCAAGAAGAGGTCCTTGTATTCTGGCGCCGACACATAGCCGTCAGTGTCGACCCAGATGATGGCCACACCATCATGGGATTGGGCGGCCACGGCAGCGCCACCACCGACCGGGCCAGCCACCGGCATGATGACGTCAGCCCCTTGATCGATGAAGCTGGTGGCGGTGTTCTGCCCCTTGGACAGGTCGTCGAAGTCACCGGTGAAGGTGCCGTTTTGGCTGGCCTTGTCCCAGCCGAGCACCTTGACATCCTTGCTGAAATCTTCGTTGTAGCGGGCGACGCCATCGACGAAGCCATCCATGAAGATGGTGACCGTCGGGATGTTCATGCCGCCGAAGGTCGCCACGGTGCCAGTCTTGGAGTAAGCCGCGGCGGCATAACCCGCCAAGAATGAGGCATCAGAGGTCTTGAAAACCAAAGACTTGACGTTGGGCAGCTCGATCGCCGCATCATCGACGATGGCGTATTTGATGTCAGGGTTGGCCTCAGCCATTGCCTTGGTGGCATCCGACAGATTGAAACCGACAGTCACGGTTAGGCCGCAGTTCTGGGCCTTGAGTGAAGTCAGGTTGGGGGCAAAATCAGAGCCATCATCCGACTCGACCAGTTTGGTGGTGATGCCGAGATCGGTGACCGCCTGCTCCAAGCCAGCCGCCCCGGACTGGTTGAACGACTTGTCGTCGAAGCCACCGGCATCCGAGACCATGCAGGCCAAAAAGTCCGTGGAATTGCTGGCGGCAGTTGACGATCCAGTCGATGCCGTATTGGTGGACGAGTCGGTCGGCGCGGCGCCGCAACCGCTCAGGGCTAAAGCGGCAGCGGCGACCAAGACCGCCGCACTTGCATACTTCTTCACTTGTTGAATCCAATCGCTTGAGTCGGCAGATCGATTCCCTGTCGACACGTGACCAATGTCACCTTGCTGTGACCCGGAACATTATAGTGATCTGGAATCAATGAAGTAATACCCCGTCAACATTTTCCATTCCCTCGCCGATTCGGTCGATTGATCAGCCACACCGATCGAACTTAGAGGTTCCGCCGATAGGCCATTTGCGGTGATGGTCCCGGGAACCAATCTGGACTGCGTTGTCGTCAGTCGACGGGCATCCAGCCCGCCTTCCTCCTCCGCCTTGCCAGATCGGCCTCTGAACCCATCACCTAATCCCAAGCGCCTATCGGCGGAACCTCTTGGGCTGGGCTGCCCCAGCCACATTCCTCAATCACAAGTCCAGGGTCAGGCCATCGAAGGCCCGCTGCTCGTCGACTTGATGACTGACAAACAAGGTGTCGTGACCGGCAATTCGATCGATGACGTAATCCCAGACCAGCGGCAGTCCCCAGCCGGATCGGTCGGTTTTGGCAGGCTGGGTGGGCCGGTCGCCCTGCGCGTAT
>JAITVZ010000104.1 GCA_031285505.1 Propionibacteriaceae bacterium | reverse complement strand
CCTGCTGTCTGGGGAATATGACGACCGGGACGCCTTGGTGACCATCCGTTCCGAGGCTGGAGGGGTTGACGCCGCCGATTTCGCTGAAATGCTCTTGCGCATGTATTTGCGCTGGTCAGATCGCCACGGTTATTCAGCCGAGGTCTTTGACACCTCTTATGCCGAGGAGGCCGGCATCAAATCGGCCACTTTCCAAGTCAAAGCGCCGTTTGCTTATGGCACCTTGTCAGTCGAGCAGGGAACGCATCGTTTGGTGCGGATCTCACCCTTCGACAACCAGGGCCGTCGCCAGACCTCTTTCGCTGGGGTCGAGGTCTTGCCCGTGACCGAGGAGGCTGACCATATCGACATCCCGGAGTCAGATATCCGGGTCGATGTCTTCCGCTCGTCTGGTCCCGGCGGCCAGTCGGTCAACACCACCGACTCAGCGGTGCGCATCACCCACCTGCCGACCGGGCTGGTGGTCTCCTGTCAGAACGAGAAGTCCCAGCTGCAAAACAAAGTGGCGGCTTTGAAGGTGCTGCAGTCGCGACTGTTGGAACGAGCCAGGGCTGAGCGTGAAGCCGAGATGAAACAGCTCAAGGGCGATGGCGGCAATTCCTGGGGGTCGCAGATGCGCTCCTATGTGTTACATCCCTATCAAATGGTCAAGGACCTGCGCACCGATTATGAGACCGGCAACACCACGGCAGTCTTCGATGGTGATCTCGACGGCTTCATTGATGCCGGGATCCGTTGGCGTCGGCAACAAGAACAGGCCGCTGCCTGATCGGGGTGAGGGAGCCCGGGGCAGGCTCGCGATCAGTTAGCCAATCGGGTGACGATATCGGCGAGCCCCGGTCATCGTTTTGGCGAATTGGGGTAGCGTGAGGGAACGACGAGAGGTGCGAGTGTGATCAAGTTTGAGGAGGTCTCCCGGATTTACGACGGGCAGACCCGAGCGGCCCTGGCCAACATCAACATCGACATCGACAAGGGTGAGTTTGTCTTCTTGGTCGGTGGCTCAGGCTCCGGCAAGTCGACCATGCTCAAACTGGTCTTGCGCGAGTTCCGGCCGACCACAGGCCGGATCTACGTGGCTGGACGCAATGTCGCCACCTTGCCGGAGCGGAAGATTCCGGCCCTGCGCCGCGAGATCGGCATGGTCAGTCAGGATTTTCGTCTGCTGCCTGGCAAGACTGTCTTCGAAAACGTCGCCTTCGCCCTGCAGGTCATCGGCAAGCCGCGGTCGTTGATCCGCAAGGTTGTGCCCGACACCTTGGAACTGGTCGGCTTGGGGGACAAGCGTGACCGTCGCCCCGATGAGCTGTCCGGTGGTGAGCAACAACGCGTTGCCATCGCTCGGGCCTTCGTCAATCAGCCGAAGATCCTGTTGGCCGATGAGCCGACTGGCAACCTCGACCCGGAGACATCCGTCGGCATCATGCGGCTGCTTGACCGGATCAACCAGTCGGACACCACGGTGGTGATGGCGACCCATGATTGGGCGATGGTCGATCAGATGCGTAAGCGCGTCATCGAGTTGGAGCAAGGCCATGTGGTTCGAGACCAAGAACGCGGCATCTACGGCGCTAGAGCCTGAGAGGAACGCTGATGCGACACGCTTTAACGGAGACCTGGTCGGGTCTGAAACGCAATCTCGGTTTGACCATGGCTGTGGTCATGACCATGTGGGTGTCTTTGTCGCTGTTCGGCGCCGGTATGATCGCCGCTCAGCAGGTCAATCTGTTGAAGGATGAGTGGTACGACCGCATTGAAATCACCGTCTATCTCTGCACCGCCAAGTTCCAAACCGATGGCGCCTGTGATCCTGGCCAGGACGCCACTCAGGAGCAGAAGGACCAGATCCGGGCGGCCATCGAGTCCAACCCCCAAGTCCAAGAGGTCTTCTATCAATCCAAGGAAGAGGCCTATCAACAATTCCTCGATGTCTTCAAGGACAACGCCACGATTCGCGATGCTCTGTCAGCCGATGAGATGCAGGATTCCTTCCGGGTGAAACTGGTCGATCCCAAGAAATATGATAGTTTGACGTCACAGATCCAATCGATGCTTGGCGTCCAGAAGATTCAGGATTTGCATCAGATTCTTGATCCGGTTTTCAAATGGTTGGGCGCGTTGCAGTGGGGGACAATTGGCCTGAGTGTCTTGTTGTTGTTGGCGGCGGCTTTCCAGATTGGCACAGCCATTCGAATGGCCACCTTCACCCGTGGACGAGAGATAGGCATCATGCGCCTGGTGGGCGCCTCGAACTTCTACATCATGGGCCCGTTCTTGCTGGAATCCTTGATTGCTGCCCTTATAGGAGCGGCTTTGGCCATCGGCACATTGGCTTTGGGTATCGAGTTCATTATCAAAGCTAATGTTCAACAATCCCTTGAGAGTTTCCGCTGGGTGGGATGGCATGAGTTTGGTATTTCTGCGGCTTTTGTAGTGGTCGCGGCTATTGTCTTCTCAGTTATTCCGACGGTTATCTCGGCGCGAAGGTATCTGCGCGTTTAGTCTCCCTCCACCGTCGGAGGACGGAGAGGTGTGACTATGAGTCGACAGGCGATCAAACGGGCCAGTGTGGCCGTTTCAGCCTTGGTGTTCAGCCTGGTGTTGATGGTGCCGGCGCACGCTGAAGACATCAATGTCTTGAACAACACCAGCAGCGGGCTGAAACAGGCCGTCAGCACCCAGCAGTCGAGTGTCGCCCAAGCCCAGGTCAGTGTCACGGCCGCCCAGCAGGCTGTCACCGACGCCGCCACAGCGGTCGGCGTGGCCGAACAGGCTCTTAGTCAAGCCAAAGCTGACGCCGAGCAAGCGGGTCGCGATCTTGATGGCGCCAAGCAGCTTTTAGCAGCTGCTGAGCAGGCCTTGGCCGATGCTCAAGCTGAAGAGCTGACCAAAGCCGCGGAATTGGATGCGGCCAATCAGGTCGTGGCCGCCGCGGAGCAGAAGGTCCGTGACGGCGAGGCTGCCATCACCGCCCAAAAGGAAGCCATCAAGGCTTATGCGATGTCGATCATGCAGGATTCGATGCCTCTGGTGAATGTGGCGGTGTTGCTCAATGGTGACACCTCGGCTGATCTGTCCAACCGGGTGCAGTGGGGCGACACGGTGCTCGGCACCAACCAGGTCGATCTTGACGCCCTCGAAGACTTGCAGATCCAGCTGGAAAAGGCCAAGAAGGCGGCTGATGACGCCCGGGCGATGGCCGACGCCGCCAAGCAAGCCGCCACTGAGCAGGTCAATCAGACCGCATCGGCCGCTGAAGCTGCTCAAACTGCCAAGAATCAAGTGCAGGCCGCTTATGACGCCCAGCAGCGAGCTTTGGTCAACCAGCAGGCGGCTGTGGCCAGTCAAACCCAGGCGCTGAGCAATCAGCAGGCAGCTGAGGCCACGGCGCGGGTCGGTTTGGAGACCGAGCAGGCTGAGCTGGCTGCATTGGAGGCTGAACAGGCCGATGTCGATCGGCGCATCGCCGCTGAGTATGCCCGGGCTGAGGCCGAGCGGCAAGCCGCCGCCAACAAGCCGGCCGGCAACGGTGTCGGTGGGGCGCCCAGCACGCCGACCTCTTCGGCTGGTCTGATCCGGCCGATCGGCGGCGGATCGATGACCTCCAGCTATGGCTGGCGTATCCACCCGATCTACGGCACCTGGCGCTTCCATGATGGCACCGACTTCGGTGTCGGTTGTGGCACACCGATCAAGGCCGCCGCCGCCGGGCAGATCACCCAGCAGTATTACCACTCGGGCTACGGCAACCGAATCTTCGTCGATCATGGTTTCGTTGGCGGCAAGCATATGGTCACTGCCTACAACCACCTGTCGGGATATGCCTTGAAGACCGGCACCTGGGTCAGCCAGGGCCAGATCATCGGTTATGTCGGCACCACTGGCGCTTCGACCGGTTGTCATCTCCACTTGATGCTCTGGGTCAACGGTGGCTTGGTCAATCCGGTCAACTATCTGCCCTGAGCCGACTAGTCCGCTCTGGAGGCAAGCCGACAGTTGGAGCATGGCGACCGCAGTGCCTGGTGTTTAGCCAAGTCTGGTGATGAGCAGCGGCGGTGCTATGCGTTGGTCGGGATAAACGGGGCGCTGGTGCCGTAACCGACCGCCAGCCTGATGTCTTGGTCGAGCTGGTGGGACGTTGCTCTGGCCTCGCGGCCAATCAATGAACCAAGCGGCTACAGTGGTCGGTGACTGATTGCCAGTCGAGGCGGAAGGAGGCGCTAATGGTCAAGGAGCGCGGGCATAAGTTGATCGCCCAAAACAAGAAGGCCCGTCATGACTATTTTCTCCATGACACCTTCGAGGCCGGCCTGGTTTTGACTGGCACCGAGGTCAAGACCCTGCGGGCCGGTCGAGCGTCGCTGGCTGACGCCTACGTGACAGTCGATGGCGGTGAAGTCTGGCTGCGCAACGCCAACATCCCGGAGTACATCAACGGCTCTTGGACCAACCACGCTCCCAAACGCTCACGGAAACTGCTGTTGCATCGCAAAGAGATCAATAAATTGGACCGTGAGACGCAGGCCAGTGGTCGCACCATCGTCGCCCTGCAACTCTATTTCGAGGATGGTTTCGCCAAGGTGGAGATCGCGGTGGCCACCGGTAAACGCGAATGGGATAAACGGGCTGCTATCGCCGAACGCGACGCCAAGCTTGAAGCCCAACGGGCTTTGCGGGCTCGTAACCGATGACAAGCCCGGTGAGCAGCCGGCGGAGGCAGTGCCCCCAGATTGGTGAGAGTGCAGTGAACCTAGGTATTAAAGGCGCTGGCATCGCCTGTCGATCAAGGGCATCTGGCCTTGTCGTCTAGACTCTCTTGACGTGACCGACGACTCCCAGACCATCGAGATTCCTCATGCTTCGATGCGTGAGTTGCGCTCCCGCGGTGAACTGCCATCGACCAAGGAGGGCTTGGCCATCGAGTTGGTCTTGCGGGTCGGGGATCTTTTGGCCGCCTCGGGCGCCGGGGCCAAAGACACCGTCTTGGTGATGCGCCGCGTCTGTCAGGCCTACGGTCTGGAGCGGGCTCAGCTCGACGTCACCGCCAATGTCATTCAGGCGAGCTATTATCCCGGCGAAGGCATGCCGCCGGTGTCATCCTTCAGGACGGTCTCACCGACCGCTCCCAACCTGTCGATGATTTACGCCGTCAATGCTTTGGTAGATCAGATCAGCACCGGCTTGGGTTTGGGCCGCGCCACGCGCCGCTTTGACGTGATTCGCCGACAGGCTTATCCCTATCCGGCCTGGCTGGCCGGCTTGGCCGGTGGCGGCATCTCGATGAGCGTCCAATTGTTCTACACCACCAATCCGCGGATGCTGATCCTGGCCTTCATCACCGGCTACCTGTTGAACCGCTTCGTTTACGCTTTGGGCCGCACCGGTCTGCCGCCTTTCTTCCAGCAATTGTTCGGCTCATGGATGATTGTCGCCTTCGCCGCCTTGTTCACCTGGTTGAACGGTCAGACCTGGTTTCACACCGTTGGCTATGTCTCACCGACGATCATCGCCGTTGGCTGTGTCTTCCAACTGGTGATGGGCGCCCGCTTCGTCTCCGGCATCCAAGACGCCATCGACGGTTTCTATGTGACTGCCGCCGCCCGGATCATGGCGGTGGTGATCCTGACGGCTGGTCTGGTGGTCGGTCTGGTCTCCGGGCTGGACCTGGCCCGCCGGCTGGGGATGAATGTCTATATCGCCTCCAATTCACCGGTTTTCGGTGCTGTTTGGGGCCAAGTGCTGGCGGCGGTCGGCACTGCTGTCTTTTCGGCAGTGTCATTCTTCGCCAATCGGCGGACCATCGCCCTGACGGCGGTCGCAGCAGCCCTGGGTTGGGGAATGTATCTGTTGTGCGTCCATTTTAGCCTCGGTGTGATCGCTGCCAACTTCCTTGGCCCACTACTGGCCGCCATGGCGGTGACGGTGGTGGTCAGCAAGGAGACGAAGATTCCGGCTTTCGGCGTGATCAACGCTGTTGGCATTCCCTTCGTTCCCGGATTGATGCTCTACTTGGGGCTGCTGCAACTGGTCGGCTCAACCTCGGCGGCGGCCGATCCGGGGCAGGGCGGCGCCACTCTAGGATTGGCCGCCTCAGTCGCCTTGGCCATCGCCGCCGGTGCCAGTCTTGGCGTTTTCCTGGGATCACCCCTGCGCGAGAAATTGATGTTGATGCCACGCTCCTGGTCGCAACGCCTTGGCAAGCAAGTGGCCTTGTCCAAGAAGGCTCATCCAGCCGGTCAAGCCCGACAACTCAAACTGATTGAACACGAATAGCCGCCAGACCCAGGACGGACGCACTCGTCACACCCTGGTCAGGTTTTGCGAAAGTTTCTCTGACTAGAGATGTAGTTGATGGACAGTGCAGTGCATCTGTCATTGGACCGATCTTTGCGCTTTCTGATGGTCGATCATGCTGCGGTCTACTCTGTCGAACTGGGCTCCGGCAAGCGAAAAGGAAAGATTGGCCGATCCAATTCGGTCGCTGCGCTGATGACGGTGACTGTCATGGCTTGTCTATTCCGAGAATTCACAGGGCTGACAAGGCGATATTAAGTAACATGAGCAGTTGTATTTAGCTTGTTTTTGGTCGAGCTTGGTGCCAGACTTACTTATGCCAGGACGATCATGCCCTGGTCTTTGTGCTGCCGAAGCGCAGTGTGGGGCAAAGATATACGAATATTGGGGGAAATAATGCCTATAGCTTTGGGCAACTCTTCGCAGACAGGAAAGGGTTTGAGCGGTCCGCGGTTGCGGAAACCGATCGCCTGGACTGCCTCATTTGTATTGGCGATTGGGGGTGTCTTCCTCGGGCAGTCGCTCCAGGCACCCTTGGCTCAGGCGGTCGAGATTCCGGGTCTGGCCAACGAGGGGTTCGATCCCCAGTGGACCGAGCTGACCGGCGTCACCGCCAACTGGAAAAACGATGGCGCTCCGTTGAGCGATGAGTCCGTCTACTGGACCAGCGACATGTCGACCGGCAACTCTTTGGCCGGCGCCGAGGTGCCGATGCTCGGTGAGTCTTATGACTTCTCCGCCGACGCCACTTCTTACAAGACTCGTGAGGTGATGAGCTTCACCACCAGCGGTGCTGCCTTCGGCAGCTTCGTGCAGTTCTCGACCCAGGCGATGGCGCCGATCGGCGGCAAGGATTCCGGCAATGCCATGTCGGTTTACTTCTGGAGTCACGAGGGCGGCGACTATGTCAATCAAATCGATTGCGGCGCTTCTACCGGCTTGGGTGCCATCAAGACCATTGAGGTTGTTCGGGTGACCGACGGTGACTCCAAGGTATATGGCGGCTGCATGCCCGCTCCGCCGATGAACCAGGCTGGCCTCTATGACGGCGGCGCCTCCAATGGCTGGGGTTACGCCACTGGTGGTGAGGGCAACCAACTGACTGGTCAGGTTTACGTCCAGGCTGACTACGGTTTCCTCGACTCCAACGTGGCTGACGGCAACGGTTCGGCCATCAATGCTTCCTGGGCCCAGTTCCAGATCTGGGATCCGGTGACCGGTGAGTCTTCCTGGTCAGGTCCAATCCAACCGGCTGACACCAAGAGCTCGATGGGCAAGTCTCTCGAACGTATGCGTTTGGCTGCCTACATCACACCGACCTGCCCGACCGGTCTGGAGGCCGGCTGCACCTATGGGCCGATGGGTGCTGGTAGTTCTGGAGCTGGCGTTGAGACAGCAGCCGACTTCGGTCTTGACGCGCAGGGCAACATGTACATCTTCGTGTCGACGCCGATCGCCACCGGCGCTGGCCAAAATGGCACCGCCGCCCTGGTGCGGATCAGCCCGTCAAAGGATGAGAACGGGGCTTACACCAATGGCTCGGCCAGCAACCCTTGGGTGTATAACGTCGTTCGCAAGCTGGCCAAGACTGATCCCGGCATGGTCATGGCAGAATCGGCCATTTGGTCGGTCGGCACTGGTATCCACGATGGCAAGTTCCTGGCTGGCGGCTATGTCAATGCCTATTCGACCACTCAAGCCTCGCTCTATCCGGCAAACATGGGTGCTGCGACCGCCGGTTCGGTGGCGGGCACGGCCTCTCGCATGTTGGCCATCGACCCCCTGTCCGGCTCGATGTCCTTGTCCGGCTCGACCGATAATCAAATGGTGACTGGTGGCACCTATCTGTCGACCATCCCAATGTCGAATCAGATTGGTCGCGTCTACCGCGACAATGCTTCTCCGCAGATGTTGACTGTCATCGCCGGCAAGGTGATCAATGACGTCAACGCTGATGGCGCTTACGCCACTGATGAGCCCGGTGTTCAGGGAGTGCGCATCGCCGTCTACAACGGTGACAACGAACTGATCGGCACTCAGCTGACGGCTGTCGATGGCTCCTATTCGCTGGTGGTCTCCGGTGACGGTGATTATCAGGTCCGGGTCAACCAGCCGCAGATCGCCGGTGTCAACGCCGCTCAGACTTGGGGCGAGATCGTCGCTTCGATGAACGATGCCACCATGCATTGCGTCGACGGCGACATCACCAGCGGCTTGGCGCAGTGCGCTGGCGCTTTGGCTCGGCCATATGCTGATCCGGCTGTCGGCGCCGTCAACGCCGCCGACGACCCCGGCACCTGGCCGATCTATGCCTCAGTGTCGATGAGCACCAACGAGGAGGTGGCCGAGGTCAACTTTGGCATCTCCACCCTCGGTTCTTATGGCGACGCCAAGGCCGGTCCGGCCAACGTCGCCGCTGGCGCGCCGGTGCATGCCAATGGCATCGCCGGTCAAGAGGATCTCTGGTTGGGTTCAGCGCTCGGTTCTTACACCGGCGTCTCCACCAAGGATGATCACACCGCCACCGATGATGGCGTTTCGCTGAAGTTGAACTCCGGCAATGTGCCGCTGACGACCGACCAGATTTTGGCCGCCACTCATCAGTACAACCTGACTGCCACCGTCAATGGTGACCAGGCCGCCAACGCGACCGTCTCCGGTTGGACGACCGGCGCGGGCAATGACAACTGGGTGTCCGCTGCCAATTGGACTCCGACCGTCGCGGGCAACACCGCCGACGGCGCCTTCCAGGTGATGCAATCCGGCAACAAGGTCTCGGGCACCCCGACAGTTCAGTTCCGGGCCAACGCCTCGACCTCGGCCACCACTCAGGCGACCAACGCCGCCAATGAGTACCAGGCCAAGACCGGGGCTTCGACCTCACCTTGGGTGACCAGTGGTGAGGTCGAGGATTACTCGTTCAAGGTGGCCGACGCGGTTGTTCGCGCCGCTGTCTTGAACGCCGGTGACACGGGCACCTTCCAGATCAAGAATGGTTCGACCAGCGAGTCGCTGACCGCCGGTCGTGATTCGGCTGTCGTCTTCGGCAAGCCAGTCGCCACCTCAGCTGGTTCAAACGCCACTGTCTCCTCGACGGCTCCCAACGGCGCGGTCCTGCGCAGCGTCACGGTCAAGGATTCCACCACTGGCGCCGATGTGGCCGTCACCCCGACGACCAGCGGCATGACCAGCACGGTCACCTTCCCGGTCAATGTTGGTGACGATGTCACGGTTCAGTTCAACTATGGCGCCGTGCCGGATGCCAGCAAGTCGACTCTGACCTTGGACCCGGCTTCGGGTTCTGCGGTGGTCAGCGGTGACGGCATCAAGGCCATTGCCACGATTGTGGACAAGGATGGCCTGCCGATTTCAGGTTATGTGGTCAACTTCTCGCAGAAGTCGGCTGATGTGACGGCTGATGCCAACACCTGCACGACTGATGATCAGGGTGTTTGCTCGATCACGGTGAATTCGGCCAAGCCGGGTGTTTACACCGATCAAATCGCCGCCACGGTGATTGTCAATGGCGTGGACACGGCTGTGTCGGGTTCGCCGAAGTCGGTGACTTTCACTGCTGGTGAGTTCTCTTACACCAAGTCGACCTTCACGGTTGATCCGGTGGTGTCGGCGACTGATGCCGCCAAGACCAATTGGGTGGCCGTCTCCGATGGCAGTGCTTACTACACCGGCACTTTGACGGCGATGGATGACGCAGAGAATCGTTTGTCGGAGCTGGACTTGGCTGATATTTCTTTCATGACCAATTCTGGCCAGGTCAAGATCACCAGCGTGGTCAATGAGGGCAATGGTGTTTACACCGTTCAGTATTCGTCACAGAAAGCTGATGCTTCGACGACCGCTTCGTTGACTTATGACGGTAAGGCTGTTGGTTCGGCGTTGCCGATTCCGTTCAAGGCGGGTGCTTTCAATCCTGATCCGACTTGTTCTGATCCGACGTTGACGGGCTCGAATTTGAAGGCTGATCCGGCTTCGGTGATGGTTGGTGGTTCGTCTTCGATCAAGGCGCATGCCACTGATGAGTTCTGTAATCCGTTGCCGAACACCACGGTGAGTTTTGGGTTGGTGGGTTCGTCTGATGCGACGATCTCGGCTAACACGGCGGTGACTGATGCCAATGGTGATGCGTCGGTGACGGTGACTGATTCGACTGTTGAGTCGGTTGATGTGGCTGGTTCGGTTGATGGCACTGCTTT
>JAITVZ010000012.1 GCA_031285505.1 Propionibacteriaceae bacterium | reverse complement strand
CGGCGATGACAGCCGCGCCGCGCTTGGCCACCGTCGGGATGTAGTTGTCCTCGATCCAAGCCTGGTCATTGACCAGATCGGCGGCATTTTGCCCTGCCACCTGGCAATGATAAAGGTCGGGGAACTGAGTGGTGGAGTGATTGCCCCAGATGGTCATCTTGGTGATCTCAGACACGGCCACATCGAGCTTCTTGGCCAGCTGGGAGATGGCTCGATTGTGATCCAAACGGGTCAGCGCCGAGAAGCGGGTCTTGGGGATGTCAGGGGCGTTGTCCATGCAGATCAAAGCGTTGGTGTTGGCCGGATTGCCGGTGACACAGATGCGAACATCGTCAGCAGCCACCGCATTGAGGGCCTTGCCTTGGACGGAGAAGATGGCGCCGTTGGCGCTGAGCAGATCGCTGCGTTCCATTCCCGCCGAGCGTGGGCGAGCCCCGACCAGCATCGCCACATTGACGCCGTCGAACACCTGATTGGGGTCGTCACCAATGACCACCTTGCTCAGCAGCGGGAAAGCACAGTCATCCAACTCCATGACCACACCCTCAAGTGCCTTGAGGGCCGGGGTGATTTCCAGCAGTCGCAACTCGACCGGCTGATCCGGACCGAGCAACGAACCACTGGCGATGCGGAACAACAAGCTATAGCAAATTTGACCGGCAGCGCCGGTCACTGCCACCTTGACAGGGGCTTTACTCATGATTGACTCCTTTGGCTAGCCACAATTGAAGGTAATTTCACCACCGACATTAGCACGCGGCCTGGCGAGAATAGCTGCCAAAGACCTGCTTGCCGACAATCAAATGATTCCGGCAAATGGATTATGCTTTAGCAAAAAGGAGGGTCCATGCCCCGCATACAGTTGGCGCTACCCCAGGATCAATTAGCCGGAGTCTTCTCCGATTTCGTTCGAGCCTGGCACACCAGGGACAGTTTCATCCTGGACTTCTCGGCCTACACCGAACCGCCAGTGCGCGACGAAGCGCATGAAGATGTCATTCAACAGTCGACCGTTGTCTCACGAGTGCGCATTCCACCAAGCCAAGTGTTTGAACTGATGAAGGCTCTGGAGCAGCAACTGTCCCTCTGGGAGTCAGAGACCAGCCAACGCTCTAAGTCGGATCAGTAGACCGATCAGCCAGCAGTGCCCGGGCAACCGTGTGATCGGTCACCAGTATCTCGATCATGCCGCTGAGCAGGGCAGCTTCAATGGCGCTGGCTTTGCTGACATGACCAGCGACTGTCATCACCGTCGGGATTCGCTTGAAATGATGCATCCCCGCCGCCATGATGCGGTGGTCCAAAGGATGCGAAATGACCTGGCCTGATCGGTCCAACAGCGCCCCACAAACCTCGGCGACCACACCAGCCCGCTCCAGAGCCGACCGTTCAGGCGGAGTCATCATCATCCGCAACTGTGAATTGGGGGGATCCCAGCTGCCGACTGCCACCACCGCCAACGAAACTCGATCGACCCAGCCGATGGTTTCCTTGACAGCCGTGCTCGCCAGCAAATCGTCAGCCGCCCGATCACTGGCGACCAGCATGGGCGCCTTGAAAGCGTGGGGCTGACGACCGGTGATCTGGGCAAAAGTGCCCACCAAGTCGGTCAGGTTGTCGGTCGGCAAGCCGGCTTGGCCGGCTAACTGCACCACCTCGCAGGCTGGTAAATAGCGCAGGGCATCCGCCAGGCACTTGACCGTGCGGCCCCAACCAATGCCCAGGACGTCATGACGCGTCAGTCGCTGCTGGAGCAGCAATGCTCCTTGACGGCCAATGACCGCTCGAATAGCCCGCTGGCTGGTCGATGAGCAGGAAGTGACTGACACTTCCTGAAGACCATAGCGACTCTTCAGCTCTTGCTCCATGGATGACCAACGGCGCATCGGCCGATGCAGTGACACCCTGACGGCTCCCCGGTCCCAAGCCTCGCTGAGCAAGCGGGAGACTTGGAAACGAGACAAACCGGTGGCCTCGGCAATTCTGACTTGCGACTCACCCCGGAAATAATGGGCCCTGGCCACCTCCATGACCAAATTGTCATGCTCCTCACCACCAGTCGTTGTCCCCATGCATTCAGATTAACATAACAATCACAAATGTTGCGGCTTATTATCGACCCAGCCTGGGCGGCTCATGAGTCTCCCAATCATCCCCAAATCAGCGGCTTGTGCCCCGCACTGGTAATTGGTTGCGTGTTGAGGCGGGGTTGGGTGTGGTGGATCGCCAAGCGGAGAAGGCAGACAGCCTGGACACTCGTCGGTCAACGGCAACGCAGCCAGGCGCCACACCCGGTCCCAGCCCAGCGGCGAATTTCCGGAGCGAGACACGGGTCGAGTCAGCGCCGCTAAAGCATGACACCGCCCTCCTGTATCATGGAGCGGTGATTCTGACTGCTCTGACGCCCCTGCTCATGCCCTCCTGGCTCGACCCAGAGGTGATCATCACTTCGCTGGGCGATTGGGCGCTGTGGGGCGTGGCGCTGATCATCTTCATCGAATGCGCCATTTTCCCGGTTCTACCGGGCGATTCCCTGCTCTTCGCTGTCGGTATGTTCACGGCGATGGGCACCATCACCTTCGGGGGTAGCCCTTGGCTGACCATCCCCTTGGTCTACCTGATCCTGTTGGTGGCGGCCATCGGCGGCAATGTCGCCGGCTACTGGCTGGGCCACCTGATCGGACCGGCACTGTTCAAACCCCGTGATGGGTTGGCCGGCCGGATCTTCGACCCCAAGCACATCGACAAGACGCACGCCTTCTTTGCCAAGTACGGCTCGAGGGCTTTGATCCTGGCGCGCTTCGTGCCCCTGGTGCGCACCTTCGTCACTCTGATCGCCGGCGTGTCGAAGATGTCTTTCCGCTCCTTCATCGCCTACACCGCCATTGGTGGTGTCGCCTGGGTGCTGCTGGTCACCACCGCCGGCTACTTCTTGGGACGGGTCAGCTTCATCAAGGAGAATTTCGAAGTGGCCTGCATCATCAT
>JAITVZ010000173.1 GCA_031285505.1 Propionibacteriaceae bacterium | reverse complement strand
ATCGATCCACCCAACAGTCGAAGCTGACTGATCAATCCCCCAACTATCCCCACAGACCAGCCATTCCCCGCCAATGCGCGACGACAGCGCCCTAGGCTGACCAGCATGAACACCGAATCGACCCTCCCAGCAGCCAACACTGCGCCATCCAACCTTCGCTGGACTGGAGCAACCGCCAGTGCCAACCCCGCTGGCATGGCCGCCCCCCTGCCACCGTTGATCGCCGCTATCGACGTGGTCAAGACCTACGGCGAGAAAGAGACCCTGGTCAAAGCGCTCGACCATGTCAACGCCGAATTCACTGCTGGCACCTTCACCGCCATCATGGGGCCGTCCGGCTCTGGCAAATCCACGCTGATGCACTGCCTGGCGGGCCTGGACAACGCCTCGGCTGGGCAAGTCTGGCTGGATGGCAATCGCCTTGACTCCCTCAATGACAATGAGCTGACCCGCCTGCGTCGCGATGAGATGGGCTTCATCTTCCAATCCTTCAATCTCTTGCCGACCCACACCGCCAAAGAGAACATCCTCCTGCCGCTCAGCCTGGCCGGACGTCGCGCCGACAAAGCTCATTTGCAGCAGTTGGTCGAATCGCTCGGCCTGACCAAGCGCCTCAACCACCTGCCCTCACAGATGTCCGGCGGCGAGCAGCAACGCGTCGCCATCGCCCGGGCGCTGATCGGTCGTCCGAAAGTGGTTTTCGCCGATGAGCCGACCGGGGCGCTCGACTCGACCAACTCCACTCGCCTGCTGGAATATCTGCGTCAAGCGACCGACGCCGGCCAGACGATCATCATGGTCACCCATGACGCCACGGCTGCCTCCTACTCCGACCGGGTGCTGATCCTGGCTGATGGCCAGATCGTCAATGACCTGGACAGCCCCGACCAGTTGCTCGATCACGGCACCGCCCGCACCCTGGGAGCGCTCTGACATGTGGTCGACTGCCATAAAAGAACTGAAGTTTCACCCCGGGCGCTATATCGCCACGCTACTGGCGATCGCCATCTCCGTGGCCTTCTTGGCCGCTTCGTCGATCATCACCGGCACCGAATCGCGCGCCCTGGCGATGCAAGACGCCGCGCCGATGAGCCAGGCTGACTTGGTGATCCGGTCACTGAACCACGAGAGGAGCTTTGACGATCAAGGCGGTTACATCGACCCGACCGAGGATGTGCCGGCCAGCAGTGCCATCACCGCCACCATCCAGGCTGTCCCCGGTGTGGCCTTGGCCGAGCCGATGTGGATGACCCAGGTTTATGTGACGACCGGTGAGACCACCACCCCGATCAATATCATCAGCCTGCCATCGGACCAACTGCGCTCCACTGACCTGAAGAGCGGCCAGTGGCCCGAACCGGGCGAGATCCTGCTCAATCAACGGTCGCTGGAGGCCTTAAACACTGCCATCGGGCAAAGCATCAGCATTGACAACTCTGATTTGACGGTTTCGGGGGTGTCGACTGACCCGGGCAGTCGCCTGTTCGCCAACACCGCCTACGTCAGCCCGGACTATTTCACCAAAGGTGGCGACCCGATCGCCACCATCAGTTCTTGGCTGATCAAGATCACCCCCGGCGCTGATTTGAACAGCGTCAAGTCAGCGATCGACCAAGCCCTGACCGATCAGCTGGCTGGCACCCAGCTGAAGGCCGATCTGATCGACCATCAGCAGTTGCTGGCGGACGCCGCCAAGTCTTATACCGGCGACATCGACACCATGAAGTATCTGCTGTGGATCTTCGCTGGCATCGCCATGGTGGTCGGCCTGATCACCATCGCCAACACTTTCACCATCTTGTTGACCGGTCGTCAACGCCAAATCGGCTTGATCCGCGCCATCGGCGCCACCGGCAAACAGGTGCGGCATGCCATTTGGGCTGAGGCGGCCATCGTCGGAGTGGTCGGCGGGCTGTTGGGCATCGGCTTGGCCTGCGGACTGACGGCCCTGCTCGGACTCTATACCGGCTCAGTGGCTTACGGGCTGGCCGTGCCCCTGACCGAGACCATCATGGCCGTGGTCATCGGCGTGATCATCACCTTGGTCGCCTGTGTCCAGCCAGCACGGCGCGCCACCCGGGTGTCACCGATCGAGGCCCTGCAACCGGTGTCAGCGGCAGTAGTCACCCGCCAGTACTCCTTGACGCGACTGATCGTCTGTGCTCTGCTGGCCGCTGCCGGAGCCGTGGTCATCTACATGGGGATGAGCAGCGACGATCCACTGATGCTTTCCGTCATTGGCGCCTTGTTGGTGGCGGTGGCGGTGCTCTTCGGATCGCGTCTGTTCACCCCGGCCATCCTCAAAGCGCTCGGCTGGGTGATCAAGCGTTGGGGCCCTTCGGCCGACGTCGCCGCCAAGAACGTGGTTCGCGATCCGCGTCGGGCCTCAGCCACGGCTACGGCTTTGATGCTGGCGGTCGGCCTGATCATCACCTTGCAGGTCGGCTCGGCGTCGATCAGCCAAACGCTGATCCACAAGATCGACAGCGACTATCCCCTGCCCTTGACCGTCGATGTCTCGCGCAATGGGCCCGAGGAGCCGGTGGCAGTCCCCGAAACCGTCAAAACGGAGCTGGATGACCTGAGAGGTATCGACCGCGTGGTGTCCCTCAGCTGCAAGTGGGTCGAGCTTGGCGGCTCGGCGGCCGCCGACCAATTCTTTAGGGTCTGCCGTTACGATCCCAGCGTGGTCAGCATCGCCACCGCCTTCCCCCAAACCATGCCGGATTCCGAGATCTGGGTGGGCCAGTGGGACAGCATCTACGAGATCGGCACTGATGGCGGTCAGACCGGCTACGAGTTGCCTGGCCGCGACATCAGCCTACCGAGCGCCGCTGGGCCCGATCTACCGCTCAAGGCCGTCGCCCAAAACGTGGCAGCGTCGGGTTACTCCACCGGTGCCGAGGGCAGCAGCGCGGTCTACAACAACGGCTGGTGGTTCGCCTCGCCGAACATCTATCAGCAATTAGCCGGTCAAAACTTGGATGGCGCTGTCGTCTTGGCGGGCATAACCAAGGATGTTGACGTATTGTCGCTTTACAACGCCACCGCCGCCCTGACCGAGAATTCGGCTGTTCCCTTGAACATCTCCGGATCGATGGGCCAGCAATACATGGTCGAACAGGCCATGGATATTGTGGTCGGCACCGTCACCGTGCTGCTGGGTGTGGCTGTGATCATCGCCTTGGTCGGCGTGTCCAACACTTTGACCCTGTCGGTGATTGAGCGCCGCCGTGAGTCGGCCATCCTCCGGGCGGTCGGCGCCCAAAAGCGCCAGTTGCGCGCCATGCTGCTGATC
>JAITVZ010000124.1 GCA_031285505.1 Propionibacteriaceae bacterium | reverse complement strand
ATTTTTCTGTCACAGCTTCATGAATTGTGGTCTTAGACACTTCTGGAATGATGTGTTGAGAAATCGTATGAAGGAACGCACCTCGCATTTGGCGGGACTTTGGATCGGCGCTGCCATTTCAAACACGTCTCACTCAAACAAGGCATCGCGTCTGATTGAGGTGACTTTGGTCGCCGACGCCTTTTGCCAGGCGATGGTGCGCTCCCTGGTTGGAGCGATGACCACCATCGGCCGAGGTCATCGTGATCTTGACTGGCTTGATCGCCAATGGCAACTGCCCGGTCGATCGAATGACACGCCGGTCATGCCAGCCAAAGGGCTGACCCTGGAAGAGGTCTCGTACCCCAGCGCCGATCAATGGGCCGATCGAAATCGTCAAGCGCGTCAACGCCGCGACAAACCTGAGGAAGAACACCTATGAGTCATTATTTCGAAACCCCGGCCGCTCCTGGCCAGACCCATCGCTATTGGGCGCATCTGTGGGGCCGACGCGTCAAACTGACCAGCAGCGACGGTGTCTTCTCCGCCCATCGACTCGACTTGGGAACTGCTACCTTGCTGCACTTGACCCAGCCGCCGCCGGCCGATCAGCCGCTGCGCCTATTGGACTTGGGCTGTGGCGCCGGCGCGATTGGCATCGCTTTGGCCCTGGCTTGCCCTCAGGCCAGCATCGACGCTATCGACATCAATCAACAAGCGATCGATCTAACCAATCTCAATGCCAAAGACCTAGGAGTGGGCGACCGTTTGATCGCCACGACCGCCGATGCCATTCCATCGACACGCCGCTACGATCAAATCTGGTCCAATCCTCCCATCCGCATCGGCAAACCAGCCCTTCACCAGCTCCTGAACGCTTGGTTGACCAGATTGACCGACAGTGGTGTGGCCAATCTGGTCGTCGCCAAGAACCTTGGTAGCGACTCGCTCCAAAACTGGCTGATCGAAGCCGGTTGGCTGGTCACACGGCTGGGATCATCCAAAGGCTACCGCGTCCTGTCGGTTCGACGGCCATTTGACTGCACAACAGAGCCAGGCTTTCAAGACCAGCTACCCAATCATTAGCCAGCCAGGCTCTTGTCATATATGATTTCTTATTGTTGCTTGTGTGTTTGTTTTTGACAGCACCGGCGACGACTCAGTGATAGTGTGAATGAAGTGATCACAGACGCATGTTGCCTTGTGATCCGGTGTTTCTAAGGAGAAAACATGAGTTTCATGGATGACCTCAAGGCTAAGGCTTCCGATCTGCTCGACGACGCTAAGGGCGCCTTTGACCAGGTTCAGGACAAGGTCGGTGATGTGGTCGACGCTGCCCAAGACAAGGTCGGTGATGTGGTCAACGCTGCCCAAGACAAGGTCGGCGACCTGACTGGCAAGGCACAATCCGCTGCTGGCGGACTGGTCGACAAGGCCAAGGACATGGCTGGTGATGTCAGCGGCAAAGTGCAAAACGCTGCCGGCGGGGCAGCCGACCAGGCAGCTGGCATCGCCGACGGAGCCAAGCAAGCCGCTCAACAAGCCGCTGATAACATCAGCTCGGCGACCGAGCAAACCAGCAACTAATACCATCTTCCGGTAGGCGGTGGACCGACATGCAGCGGTCGATCGCCTACCGGACCATCAATATCAACTCATCACTGATTCAATAAAGGACTCGCTCATGACTGTTTACTCACTGCCCACCCTCGACTATGGCTATGCCGCCCTCGAACCCTTCATTTCCGCGGAAATCATGGAGTTGCACTTCTCAAAGCATCATCAGGCTTATGTCACCGGCGCCAATACTGCCCTCGACAAGTTGGCTGAGGCTCGCACCAGCGCGGACTATGGGACCATCAGCAAACTGGAGAAGGATCTGGCTTTCAACCTCGGTGGCCACATCAACCACTCCATCTTCTGGAGGAACATGTCGCCTGACGGTGGCGGTCAGCCAACAGGCCCTTTGGCCACAGAGTTGGATTCGACCTTCGGCGGTTGGGAGGCATTTCAACGATCCTTCAGTGAAGTCGCCCTCAGTCTGCAAGGGTCCGGCTGGGCCGTTCTGGCCTGGGACTGCCTCGGCGGTCGCTTGGGCCTTTACCAGTTATATGACCAGCAGAACAATCTGCCGGCTGCCCAGATTCCCTTGCTACAACTTGACATGTGGGAGCACGCCTTCTATCTGCAATACCGCAACGTCAAAGCCGATTATGTCAAGGCTTGGTGGAATGTGGTCAATTGGGACGATGTCAGTCAACGATTGGACCGAGCACACAGCCTGCCCACCGATTTGATCTAATTCTTCCCTAATGTTGATGTTCAGGCCTTCGTTCGCCCGCCAATCTCTGGAGCGAACGAAGGCCTGAACGCCTAAGGATTACTCGATAGGGCTCAATTGGACCGCGATTGACACGCCGGCCTGGTGGTGCGTGCATGTTTGGTGGCTGATGCCGTCAGCCCTCGCTCCACTGATCATTGTTGGAGCCATGTCATCGCTGAGCCAACAGAGCCGCTCCAAAGGCCTGGTGTCAAAAAGCAAATCAAACAAGCTCGTCGAGCAATTGTTGGTGGATGGTCAACATGCGTTCCACCGTCGAAGCCCACGGATACTGCTGAGCACGTTGTCGCGCCGCCAGTTGCAGAGCCGCTCCATTGAGACGACGTCGTTGATCAAGGCGCAGGACCGCATCGGCCAGGAAGACCGGATCCGGCGAGGCCCATTCAGCACAATTGGCATCGACCAGCTCGCGGACACCACCACGATTAGCGCAGACCACCGGCGTGCCACAGGCCAGTGATTCCAAAGCCGCCAAGCCGAATGACTCAGTCGGAGAGGGAGACAGGCTGATGTCCGCACCCTGGTAAGCGTCGCGCAAACTGTGTTGTGATCCGGTGAATCCGTGGAAATAGACCGGCACATCACCGGCCATGGCTTTAAGCTCGTCCAATAGCGGGCCGGTGCCATGCATATGCAGAGCGACATCGATACCCCGCCGCACCAACTCCACGGTAGTGGCCACCGCCAGTGGCGCTCCCTTGTCGCGCGCCAGGCGCCCGACGAACAGCAGCTCCAAGCGCTCCCCTTGTGGCCTTGGTGACGGCAGCCGAAAAGCCTTCAGATCGACACCGAGGGGCACAATCGCCAATCTGGCGTGCGTGGTCAGCCATTCATCGGCTGAATAAGCACTGGTGACGACAACCTTCTGATAAAGCCTGCCCAGACGGCGGTTCCAAATCCGAATCAATGGGGCCATTTCCATATCGAGATAGGCAGATGCGGCATTGTCCAACCGAGCATGTGACAACAGCATGGTTGGCAGTCGCTGCTTTTTCGCCCAAGCGGTCACGCCAGTCAAAGTCAACTTGTCGGACACTTCCAGGTTGGTCGCCCGGAAACGCTTCAGGGCAGCAATCACCTTGCCCGGAGAGAGGATCAGACGGGTGCTGGCAGACAGGGCCGGAGAGGCGATGGTCAAGACGGTGCCAGCCCGACTGCTACGGACGCGATCTTCCGTGCCTGGCATCACCAGCAGGCGCTGGTGACCAGCGTCGATGTAACCTCTGCCCAACTGGTCCATGACCCGGTCAATGCCACCACGGGTTGGGCCAACCAAGTTAACCAATGAAGCGATGCGCATCTTGCCCCCAAGAGTTGCGATCGGGCGACAGGATCAGGCTGCCTGAACCTTGTGCACATAGACCGTATTGGTCTTATTGGGCACCCCCATGGGCACACCGTAAACCACCACCACCTTGTCACCGACCTTGGCCAAGCCTTGGCTCACCAGAATTTGATCCATTTCCTCGATC
>JAITVZ010000032.1 GCA_031285505.1 Propionibacteriaceae bacterium | reverse complement strand
ATATGGGCTTGAACCCTGCAAGGGCCAGTAACCTAGTGACCATGACTTCCCCGGCCCAGCAATCGACCACCGCTTCCCTGGTTTTCCATCCCAGATCCCTGCCGGCTAGCCGACTCTTGGCTGACTTCACCACCATGCATGTCGGCGGTCTGGCGGACCGATTGATCGTGGTCAACAGCGTCGATGAGATGATCACCTGGACCCGCCAGGCCGATGACAGCAAGACACCGCTACTGATCATCTCCGGTGGGTCCAACCTGCTGGTGGGTGACTCCGGCTTCCCCGGCCTGGTGCTGATCGTCAACTTCACAGATTTACCGGTTGCTTGGAGCGAGGCTTGGGGCACCCTTCCCGGTTCAACCACGGCCCAACCACCAACTATGACGCCGCCAGCAGCTGCGACCATCAAGCTGCGCGTGGCCGCCGGTGTTGTTTGGGACCATCTGGTGGCAGCCAGCGTCGACCACAGGTGGAGTGGTTTGGAGGCTCTCAGTGGCATCCCTGGATTGGTCGGTGCAGCTCCCGTGCAAAACATTGGCGCTTATGGCGCCGAGGCCTCCCGGGTCATCGCTGGTCTGGTCGCCTGGGACCGACAAACCCAAATACTGACCTACCTGACCGGCCAACAATGTCAGTTTGGCTACCGCCAATCACTACTCAAACAATCCAAAGATCGCTATGTCGTCTTGGCAGTTGATTTCGCTCTTCAGGACGACGCCAACTCGGCACCCATCGCTTACGCTGAACTGGCACGCCGTCTAGGTGTTGATCCCGGGCAGACGGCCAGGGTCAGCGCCGTGCGATCGGCGGTTCTGGCGGTGCGGGACAGCAAAGGCATGGTCTTCAATCTGGCTGATCATGACTCGTGGAGCGCTGGCTCCTTTTTCATCAATCCGACCATCAGCGCTGAGATGGCCGAGCAACTGCCGCTGGATGCGCCCCGCTTCCCAGTCGGCGAGGACGGGGTCAAGACGTCAGCCGCTTGGTTGATCGAGCACGCTGGTTGCGGCCGCGGTTGGGGCCGGGAACCAGCCACTCTCAGCCATAAGCACGTTTTGGCTTTGACCAACCGGGGCGGCGCCTCGGCCTCCCAGATCATCGACCTGGCCCGCAACGTGCGTCAAGCAGTCTTCGATCATTTCGCCATCCGCCTAGAAATTGAGCCCCAACTGGTCAATTGTCAGATTTGACCAGACGCAGGCACAACTGCTGGAGAATTGATCTGATCCGCCTGATCAATAGCCAAGACTTGGACCAACTGGTCGATCGACGGCGGGGTCAGGCTGGCTCGCAAAGCCCGCGACCAGGCACGGCTGCGTTGAGCTTTGACCAGACAGGCCTCAACCGGATGTATCCAGGCGCCGCGACCGCTGGCCTGCCTGGAGAACACCAGACTCCCGTCGGCTGCCACTGCTCGCCGCAAAAGCGACTGAGGCGCCCGCTGGCGGCAGCCGACACAGCTGCGAATTGGTGAGGCGACCATCAGCCCTCCGCGGCGGTGTCCGATCGAATATCTATGCGCCAGCCTGTCAGGCGAGCGGCCAATCGGGCATTTTGCCCGTCACGACCAATAGCCAGACTCAATTGATAATCGGGTACCACCACTCGGGCAGATCGGGCCGCTGGATCAATAATGGTCACCTCTTTGACACGGGCCGGCGACAAGGCCTGGGCGATGAACTCGGCCGGATCTTCCGACCAATCGATGATGTCGATCTTTTCGCCATTCAGCTCGTTCATCACCGCCCGCACCCGTGCTCCCATCGGGCCAATCAAAGCCCCTTTGGCGGAGACATCGGGCGACTTGGAGCGCACGGCGATCTTGCTGCGATGGCCCGATTCGCGAGCCAGGGCCTTGATCTCCACCACGCCATCGGCGATTTCGGGCACCTCACTGCGGAAGAGCTTCTCAACCAAGGCCGGATGAGTCCGCGAAACGATCACCTGCGGGCCACGCAATTCCTTGCGAACCGCCACCACCAATACCCGCAAACGTCGCCCGTGGTTATACACCTCGCCTGGAACCTGCTCAGCCAGAGGCATCAGGGCTTCGATCGAGCCCAAATCGACTCGGACGGTGCGTGAATCGCGGTCCTGCTGGACGGTGCCCAGCACCACCGCACCTTCTTTGGTCAACAACTGTCCATACTTCTGCTCGTCCTCGACCTCACGCAGACGACCCATCATGATCTGGCGAGCCGTGGTTGCGGCCACCCGCCCGAAGTCCTTGGGTGTGCCATCGACGCGACCAACCACCTCACCGGCTTCATTGAGCTCCGGGACCCAAACTACGACTTTGCCACTGCGCTGGTCGACTGACACTTCCGCCATGGATTGGTGGCCTGGCACCTTCTCATAGGCGTGCAACAAGGCGTCCTGCAGTGTCTCGATCATCACCGACACCTTGACCCCGCGGTCTTGCTCCAGCTGTCGTAACGCCGCCACATCGATGTCCATGATCACTCCTCTTCTTCGTCGCTAATCGAACGCATTTCCACTTGAACACGAGCCTGTTTGATGTCGGTGAAGGGTATTTGTTGTCCCCCGTCCAACACCACAGCGTCGTCGTCGTTGCCGGCAATTCGATCAATCAGTGATTGGCCAGCCTGGTCAGTTATCTTGACCAAGCGTCCGACGTTGCGCCGCCAGTGAGCCGGTTTAGTCAATGGCCGCTCGACGCCACGAGTGCCGACTTCCAAAACGTAAGGCTGCTCGCCCATGACATCGGTCTCATCCAAGGCGGCGCCGACCACCTTCGAGGCGGCTGCCACCTCGTCGAGTGTCAAGCCAGATCCGCCGACGCCATCGCCGTCGATAACAATGTTGACCAGCATTCGCGAGCCAGCACTGCGGCGTTGGACAGTTTCGAGTTCCAATCCCAGGCCAGACAAGGCCCTTTCGACCACGTCTTCCAGTGTTGACACCGCGGTCTCCTTGCTCGCTATTCGATTACGCCTGAACAAGATCAGGCGGATTAACTCTAGCCCAACCAGCCAAGACGACTGGTGTTCCCGACCGGAAAATGCTTGTGTGCGCGGGTGGGACCGGGGGCAGTCGATCGCCAGACGGAGGAATCAGGAGGGCTGGACCCCGTCGACCAACGACAACGCCGCCAGGCGCCGCACCCAGGTTGAACCCAGCAACGAATCAACGCTGCAGGACACCGCCTCATTCCCCTGCCTCGATCCATGGAGACACAGCTTAGAGCGGTGTTCACTGGAGTCTTGGTCGACGACGGCCGGTAAGATCGGCTTGTGATTCGAAACAGGCATTTGGCCGTGGCGACGCTGAGCGCCGGCCTCCTCTGGGGTTTGACGAGCTGCACCGGTGTCGATCCGACGATCACCGCCAGCGCCCCCAGCAGCGGCCCGGCAAGTCAGCTGGCCGCCGACCAGCGCCAGGCCGCCGCCGAGATCAACCATACCTGGCTGGCCATTTGCGACGCACCCGCTGAACAGGCGGCCACAATTGACGCCATCAAGCAAACAATGACGGCACAAGCCGCGGTGCTGGCTGGCCCAGCCCCAGTCAATCGAATGCCCGCAGCCGATAGTTCCTTGGAGGCCTGTGGAGCGCTGGCTGACAGTGATTGGTCAACCGGCGCCGAAGCGGCGCTACACAACTGGTCGACCGCCAATCGGCAACGAGCCAGTCACTACCAAGGTGTCGAAGCTGTTTTCTGGGCCGGTCTGGCGGCATCGGCGGAACAAATGCGCCAAGGCATCCAATTCGGCTTCGCCCCATCCGGCCCCGTCGATCCAACGGTGACCATCGACACAGTGACTGTCGAGCAAGCCGACACGGCGCTGGCGCAAGCCTACGCCGCCGCCGATTTCGCTCTGCGCAGCGCCACCGGCTTCGCCGATCCTGACTCGACCACCGGCCAAGCCATCGCTGCAGCTCGCAGCCAGGTCGCCGCCAACCTGGCCAGTGCGCCCATTTCCCCGGATACCCAGGATTCGGTGTCAGACCCGGCTGTCATTTTTCAGTTGCCCGCCGGTCGTGACGCAGCTGCTGCCGGTCAATTGTTGGTGGTGGTCAGTCGCGGTCTGACCCAAACTGAAGCCCAATGGCTGGCCGCTCAAGAGCAGCCGGGAGCCGACTCGAGTCGCTTGATCGCCGCTGCCAGCTTGGCCGCTGCCCTCGGACAAGGAAGCAGCACCTGGCCAGGCTGGCCGGATCCCGCCTGATCCCAGTTTGCGCAGGCGCAGCCAACTGGTGGCGCCTCACCTGCGTGCGTCCTGGCTGACTCTCCTAAGACTGCACCTGTTGCAGGATGGCCGCCACCGCTTCTGTCAATGGCACCGATCGTGCGTCGCCGCTGGCTCTATCTCGCAGCTCTATCAAGCCGTCCTTCAGACCGCGCCCAACCACGACCGATGTCGGAAAGCCGATCAACTCAGCATCAGCGAACTTGACCCCCGGCGAGACCAGGCGATCATCAACCACCAGATCGACCCCCTCGACCGCCAGATCGTTGGCTAGCATCATCGCCGCCTCCATCAAGTCGGCGCCCTTGCCCGCCACGACAATCACCAGGTCATACGGTGCGATGTTCTTCGGCCAGGCCAATCCCCGCTCGTCGCAGGTGGTCTCCGCCACCATCGCCACCGCCCGTGTGACGCCGATGCCATATGAACCCATCGTCACCGTCACCAACTTGCCATTGGCATCGAGCACCTTCAGCCCCAAAGCGTCGGCGTATTTTCGACCCAGTTGGAAGATGTGACCCATTTCGACACCGCGAGCCAGTTCCAACGGACCAGAGCCATCCGGGGCTGGGTCACCACTGCGCACTTCAGCCACATCGATGCTGCCATCAGACACGAAGTCTCGGCCCGTCACCAAGCCCACCAGGTGATGATCTGCCAAATTGGCGCCGCTGATCCACGATGAGCCCTTCGACACGCGCGGGTCGGTCAAATAGGTCAGGTCATCAACCGAACCGGGCCCAAGGATCTTGGTTGGCGGATCGTCCAGGCGCACCGGGCCAATGTACCCAGCCACCAACTGGGGGTAATTCAGGAAATCACTGGCGGTGAAGGGCTCGATGGTGTCAGGGCTGATGGCCGCTTCGAGGCGCTTGGGATCAACGTCACGATCACCAGGCAAACCAATCACCAGGGGGTGGCGCTGGCCAGTTGGATCACTGCGCATGAAAACAACGTTCTTCAAAGTGTCGCTGGCCTGCCACTCGCGGTCAGGGCGCGGTGCCACCCGGTTGACGGCGTCGACCAGACTGGCGATGGTCGACGCTCCAGGTGTGGCGACAAGCCGCGGCGCCGGAGCATTCGCGCAATTACATTCGGGGGCCGGCGCCACCCGGACGGCTTCGACATTGGCGGCGTAGCCACCGGCTGATCGAACAAAGGTGTCCTCTCCGAAGGGCGTCACTGCCAAGAACTCCTCGGAGCGCGAGCCGCCCATGGCTCCCGACATCGCTTGGACGATGACATATTCCAAACCCAGACGCTCCATCACGGCCTGATAGGCCTTGCGGTGTTGGTCGTAGGCCTGCGCCAAGCCTTGGTCATCGACGTTGAAGCTGTAGGAATCCTTCATGATGAACTCACGACCGCGAATCACACCAGCCCGCGGGCGAGCCTCATCACGATATTTGGTCTGGATCTGGAAGAGGATCAAGGGCAGGTCCTTGTAGGAAGAACACAGATCCTTGACCAATATGGTGAACATCTCCTCATGTGTTGGCCCAAGCAGTAAATCCGCCCCTTTACGATCCTTCAGACGGAACAGACTCGGCCCATACTCAGTCCAACGATGGGTTTGCTCGTAGGGTTCCCTGGGCAACAAGGCCGGGAAATGGACCTCTTGAGCGCCGATGGCCGCCATCTCATCGCGAATGATCGACTCAACTTTGGCTAGGACCCTCAGCCCCAGAGGTAACCAAGTGTAGATGCCCGGAGCGACCCGGCGGATGTATCCAGCCCGGATCAACCACTTGTGGCTCGGCATCTCGGCGTCAGCTGGGTCCTCGCGCAAGGTGCGGACAAACAATTGCGACATCAGGGTATAGGACATGGGATTCCTTCTTCGAAGGTGTTTGCGGTCAACTTCGTCAGTCTATCGGCTCAATACTCAGTAAACGATGCTGGCACATTCTCCGACCAGCGTGAAACCAACGCGTCGGTAACAGGCCAAGGCTGGTCTGTTGTGCTGATTGACGTAGAGACAGACTCGGCGAAAACGCTGCAAACAATGAGCCACCACGCCCGCCATCAACGGCGCCGACCAGCCCTTGCCCCGCCAAGGTGGCGCCAGCCAGACGCCACCAATCTGACAGATGTCATCGGCCGACGCGACGATGTCGGCTTTGAACATCACCTGATCGGCTCGAATCACTGCCAAAGCGCATTGTCGGTTGATCAAGGAGGCGACATGGTCACGGTAAGCCCCGTGAAGATCGGACGGATTCTGTTCCAACTCCTCGATATACATCAACCGCGACGCCTGATGGTAGACATTGAGCTGACGCAAGCCGACGATCTCCAGTGATGTGGCTGGCTCGATCGCTGGCCTGCAGTCAATAGCCATCACCTGCTGGTGGTCACGCAACAACCGCGGCTGGCCCCAAACCCCGGGACGCTGATCAGACAGTAACCGCCACAGCCCCATGGTCGGGCCACGGCGACCGACAATAGCTGCCGGGTGGGCTTGCTTCGCATTCAAGTGACGCGCGAACGCCGCCAAAATGGCCGGTCCATCACTGACTGGGTAGATCGTCATCCCGTCATAGAGGACAGCCTTGAGCTGACGGTGTGACCAATAGCCCCACAAATGACCGCCAAGGCCGGGATCCAAGCGACCCGACGCCGCGAAGCGCGACGCCAATGCAATATTGTCGATCGGTTGACGAGCCAGGAAACGGCCAACGTCGGGCCGATCGGCCTCTCGAATCAGGGCCATCTGTCCCATCCGGCTCCCTTGCGCCCCAACGACATTCACCAATGAACACTCGTGCATAGTTGTATCACAAGTGGGCTTATCTGGCCAGGCACTGCTCTGGCTGGGTAGCTAATCAGACGCAGTTTCAGCCGCAAGTTGCCGAGCATAGGACAAGAGGGTTGGCACGATTTCGGCTTCGCTGACCGTGGCCACCACCTGGCCATGGACGAAGATCTGACCCTTACCGTTGCCGGCGGCCACACCCAAGTCAGCCTCCCGGGCCTCTCCCGGCCCATTGACCACACAGCCCATCACTGCCACCCGCAACGGCGCTTTGATATCTTTCAGTCCGGCAGTCACCTGTTCCGCTAGGCTGAAGGCATCAACTTGGCAACGCCCACAAGTCGGACAGGAAATGATCTCCAGGGTTCTGGGGCGCAAATGCAAAGCTTCCAACAATTGGCAGCCGACCTTGACCTCTTCGACCGGTGGGGCCGACAAGGACACCCGGATGGTGTCGCCAATGCCCTGACCCAACAGAATAGCGAAGGCGGCAGCTGATTTGACAGTGCCTTGCATCAAGGGCCCAGCTTCAGTCACCCCCAAGTGCAAGGGGTAGTCACACGCAGCCGACAGCTGGCGATAAGCCTCAACCGTAGTGACGACATCATGATGCTTCACCGAAATACCGAAATCATAAAAGTCGACCGCTTCGAAGAGATGGGCCTCATTGAGGGCCGACTCGACCAAGGCCTCAGGTGTGGCTCCACCGTGCTTGGCCATCAAACGAGCGTCCAGGCTGCCGGCATTGATACCAATGCGCAACGACGTGCCGTGGCTGCGGGCGGCGGCGGCGATAGCGGCGATTTGATCGTCGAAAGCCTTGATGTTTCCTGGATTGACTCTTACCCCGGCACAGCCGGCTTCAATCGCCGCCAAGACCAGCTTGGGTTGGAAGTGGATGTCAGCGATGACCGGCAGGGGCGACGCCGCCACCAGCAAAGGCAAAGCTTCCGCGTCTTCGAAACGCGGGCAGGCCACTCTGACGATGTCACAACCGGCAGCCGACACCTCAGCAATCTGTTGCAAGGTGGCGTCAACATCATGGGTCGGTGTGGTCGTCATCGTTTGAACAGTGATTGGCGCGTCACCACCGACAGCGATGGTACCGACCGGCACCCGCCGAGTCAGGCGCCTCGCGGCAAGGATTGGGCGATTCTCAGGCGTTGACCCAGCTGTGGCTGACATGGCGCTCCTTTCACTTGGCAGTTCCATCATGACAGGTTGGGACGAGCCAGACGACCGGAAATGATCAACCTGACAGGCGACTGGCTCGAAGCATCGGCCCAGTCATGCCTGGCAAAGAGTCTTGGATGTCTTCCTCGGCCACCTGGTTGACCAATGAGTTGGCGGCGGCTCGACCCCAATCGTCAGCTTGGGCGATGTCTGCCACAGTCAACCGGCTGAGGCGACTGCGCCCGGCCGGCGTGTGGGCGAAAGCCTGTGTCGCAGCCCAGTCTGCCGATGCGAGGTAACGCTCAACGACGATGCTCAGACCATCACTGATCGCCAAAAAGGGAATACGATGCTCACAGAAAGCCTCCACCAGCACCTCGTTGGCAGCATTGAAGACTGCCGGCACGGTCCACCCGGCCCGACCGACCTTCCTGGCCAGTTCGACCGCCGGAAAGGTCTGATTGTCGACTGGCTCAAAGGTCCAACTGGCCGATCGGGTCCAATCGAAGGTGTTCGACACATCCGACAGCCGCTTCGGCCAACTCAATCCCAAAGCGATCGGCAGTGCCATATCGGGTGGCGAGCACTGGGCTACGGTGGCACCGTCGATGAATTCGACCATCGAGTGGACCACCGATTGCGGATGGACAACGACATCGATTGCGTCCCAATCGACACCGAAGAGGACTCCAGCCTCAATCAACTCCATGCCCTTGTTGACCATCGTGGCCGAATTGATGGTGATGACCCGCCCCATGTTCCAGGTGGGATGCGACAAGGCCTGCTCCACTGTCACCTTGGACAGAGATTTTCGGTTCCAGCCACGGAAGGGTCCCCCGGACGCCGTCAAAATCAAGCGGGACACCTCAGAAGACCGGCCAGTTCGAAGACACTGGGCAATGGCCGAATGCTCGGAATCCACTGGCACGATTTGCCCGGGACTGGCCAACGATTTGACCAAGGTGCCGCCAACCACAAGAGACTCCTTGTTGGCCAGTGCCAGACGCGATCCGGACTGCAGAGCCACGACGGTCGACTCCAAGCCAGCGTAACCGCTGATGGCGTTGAGGACGATGTCGGCCCCTAATCTGGCTAAATCGCTGGCTGCCTCTGGACCAGTCAGGACTGATGGCATTGGCAGGCGTTTACGGGCTAAGGCTCGCCGCAACTCCGGCACCTTGCGCTCATCTGCCAAGGCGATACGGGGCGGATTGACCAGGGTGATCTGCTCGGCCAACCGCTTGATATTGCTGCCGGCAGCTGACAATCCGATGACCTTGAACCGATTGGCGTGGCGACGAATCAGCTCAATCGCCTGCGACCCGATCGACCCAGTCGATCCCAAAACAAGGACACTCTTCACGGGCTCATCCTCTCATGCCGACTGCGGAGGATGAATTGCGCAGTCTCAGCTTTCAAGTTACTTGAGGGTTGCCGACGCCTTCATGACGGTGCGGCGCCGTCACGGCGGTAGCGTGCCGCCAGCTGCCCACAAGCCCCATCGATATCGGCTCCCCTGGTGTGCCGTAATGTCACCGGCACCCGAGCCTGCTCGAGAGCAGTGATAAATGCTTGTTGATCGCGATGCCGCGACGCCGTCCAGACAGAGCCGGGAGTGGGATTGAGCGGGATCAAATTGACATGGACCCAGCCTCGGCCGCGGCGGTTGAGCTGCCTGGCCAGCTCAACGGCGCGACCAACTTGGTCATTGATATCGCGCATCAAGGCGTATTCGATCGACACGCGACGGCCGGTCGCCTCAAAATAATCCCTGGCAGCGTCGAGCAAGCTAGCCACGGGAAAACGACGATTGAGTGGCACCAATTCGTCCCTCAAGGCGTCGTCTGGAGCATGCAACGACACCGCCAAAGTCAACGGCCGACCCTCACCGGCTAAATCCGCGATGCGCGGCACCAGGCCCGACGTCGACACCGTCACACCCCGAGCGGATAGGCCGAACCCATTCGGCGAGGCATCGGTGATAGCTGCGATGGCCGTCATCACCGATTGATAGTTGGCCAGTGGCTCACCCATGCCCATCAACACCAGATTGTTCAGTCCGCCGGATCCGCCTTCAAGTCCACCGGCTTTGAGATCCATTTTGGCCAAGCGCACCTGCTCGACCATTTCAGCGGCTGAAAGATTCCGGGTCAGGCCGGCCTGCCCAGTGGCGCAAAAAGGGCAGCCGATGCCGCAGCCGGCTTGAGTGGACAGGCACAGGGTGCTTCGAGCCTGATCAATTGGCTCATCACTATCGGGATTGGGCACAGACTTGGGATAACGCATCAGCACGGCTTCAACCAACACGTTGTCGTGCAGCCGGTAGAGAGACTTGGCAGTCAGGCCATGGTCGCCGATACCGCGCCGCAGCTGTGTCAACAGCAGCGGGAAGAACCCCTTGATGCTGGCTCGGCCGGTCGCTGGCAGATCGGACCAAAGACCAGGGTCAGTCTCGCAACGCTCAAAATAGTGGCGGGACACCTGATCGGCCCGAAAAGGCGGCAGCCCGACTTGCTTGATCGCGTCACGGCGTCCGGCGGCATCAAGATCGGCCCAGTGCCGGGGCGGACGAGTGATCAGCCGTCGCGGGCTAGCGTTGCTGGTCATTCCCTTCTCAATCCTGGCTCCGGTCATCTCGATGCCGGTGCCGGTCTTCACTGACCGCCCATCTGGCGCAGATCGGTCGAGAGTTTGCCCGATGTCGTCAATCAGATCGACGTCATCAGCGGTTTGACCGATTGCTGGCATGCCTGTCACCCGAATAGTATGCCCATCAAACACCAGGCTGGAAAGGCGGCAAAGACGTAGGAGTCGATCCGGTCCATGATGCCGCCATGGCCAGGCAGGATGCTACCCATGTCCTTGACCCCCAGGTCACGCTTGATCACTGACTCGACCAAGTCACCGGCTATGCCGGCGGCGACCAAGACCACCGCCAGGACCAAGCCCTTCCACCAGTGTTCATCCAAGACCAATACGACCATCAGTTCGGTCACCACTGTGGCGAGGATCAATGAACCGAGCACACCCTCCCAGGTCTTTTTCGGCGAAATGTGGGGAGCTAAGGGGTGACGCCCAATCATCAAGCCCAAGAGGTATCCGCCAGTGTCGGAAGCGGCAATCACCAGCACAAAGGTGGCGATCCAGGCCGGTCCGGCCGACTCGGTGAGCATGAAAATCACCGGCACCACCATCAGCCCGGGATAAATCATCACCAACAAGTTGGCCTGGACATCGCCGAGGTAGCCCTCAAATGCGCCACGCAGGCGAATCCCAAGAATGACCACAGCCTCCAAGCCCGTCAGTCCTAGCACCCACAGGCTGGCTGAGAACCAACCGGTCTGCGCCAACAAGAACGCCCCAGAGCTCAGAGCGACGCTGCCGATGATCAACGGCAGGTAGTCCATTTTGACGCGCCGATGGGCGCTGACCTGGCGGCCAACCTCAATCTGGCCGCCTACGGCTGCTGCCAGCACCAAGATGACCACACCCCAGTGAAAGAACATCAAGCACAAGGCCATCAAACCAAGCAGCACCACCGCCACACCAGTGGCTGCGAAGATGTCACGCCCGGCCCGGCGGTTGACGGCTTCGACCGCCTGATGGCCGGCATCAGCCAGCTCAGCCAACGCCTCCTGAGCGTCGCTCGGGTGATGGCGTTGCTGCGACGACTCGTTGCCCTGCGGATCTTTCGCCATCACACTTCCATTAGTTCAGCTTCTTTGCGCTTCAACAATTCGTCGATGGCGTCGATGTGCTTCTTGGTGATCTCGTCGAGCTTCTTCTCGGCGCGGGTGACGTCGTCCTCGCCGACTTCCTTGTCTTTCTCCAATTTCTTGGCAGCATCAACGCCATGGCGCCGAGCGTTGCGCACCGCCACACGACCTTCCTCGGCCTTGGCGCGGGCCAGCTTGGTGTATTCCTTACGGCGTTCCTCGGTGAGAGTCGGCAGAACCACCCGAATCGTGTGGCCGTCGTTGCTCGGGTTGACACCCAAGTCGGAGTCACGAATCGCCCGCTCGATGGCCGGCAGCGCTGATTGGTCGTAGGGCGCGATAATGACAGTCCGGGCCTCTGGCACCTGGAAACCGGCCAGTTGTTGCAGGGGTGTTGGGGTGCCGTAATATTCGGCAGTCAGCTTAGAGAACATCGCTGGGTGGGCCCGGCCAGTGCGGATAGCCGCAAACTCCTCCCGCGAGAACTCGACGGCTTGATCCATTTTGTGGTCAGCGGTGCTGATGATGTCGGCGATCACTGGGGCTCCTTGTTAGGACTGCACTTCTTGTCTCCTATCCTAATCCCCCCACCAGGCACCCACTGCCGACAAGAGCGAATTAGGCGTGAACGGTCGTTCCCAAGGGCTCACCAGCGATCACGCGAGCGATGTTGGCCGGATCATCCAAATTGAAGAACAGCATCGGCAGGCCATTGTCACGGGCCATTGACACCGCAGCGGCATCAGCCACCTTCAGGTTCTGGGCCAGGAAATCGTCATAGCTGAGATCGTGGTACATGGTGGCATCTGGGTGAGTCTTCGGATCGGCGTTGTAAACCCCGTCTGTGCCTTGTTTGCCCATCAAGATGACCTCACAGTCGACCTCAAGCGCCCGTTGGGCGGCGACGGTGTCAGTTGAAAAATACGGCATGCCCGATCCGGCTCCGAAGATGACCACCCGTCCTTTCTCCAGATGGCGAATCGCTCGCCGGGGAATGTAGGGCTCAGCCACCTGGCCCATGGTGATGGCCGTTTGAACTCGAGTTTCAACGCCCGCCTTTTCGCAGAAATCCTGCAAGGCCAAACAATTCATCACGGTGCCAAGCATGCCGATGTAGTCTGCCCTGGCGCGGTCCATGCCACGATTCTGCAATTCGGCGCCGCGGAAGAAATTGCCACCTCCGACGACAATCGCCACTTGTGTGCCGGCGGCGACGACTGCGGCGATTTGTTCGGCGACGGCGGCGACCACATCGGGATCGACACCGAGCGCCCCTCCACCGAAGGCTTCACCAGACAATTTCAAAAGCACGCGGGAGTACTTGGGCATGAGATGCAATCCCCTCGATGATCATGGACGCCAAATGCGACTGTGCGCTGGAGCAACTTGCTCCAGCGCACAGTTTATCGCATTGATTGGCTGATCAGCTGACCGCACTGCGGTCATGCCACCATGCCAAGGGGCAGCTGAACCTTCAGGCGCCAGCTGAGAAACGAGCGAAACGCGTGATGACCACACCAGCCTGATCCAGCAATTTGCCGACCGTTGCCTTGTCATCGGAGATGGCGGGCTGATCGTGCAGGCAGACGTCCTTGAAGAAGTCATTGATTCGGCCAGCGACGATTCGGCCGATGATCGCTTCAGGCTTGCCTTCCTCGCGAGCAGTCGCCTCAGCGATGCGTTTCTCGTTCTCGATGGTCTCATCATCGATTTCGCCCTGATGCACATAACGCGGGCTCATCGAGGCGATCTGCAGTGCCACGGTATGGATCAGGTCATCATCAGTCTTGCCAGTGAATTCGACCATCACGCCCACCTGCGGCGGCAAGTCTGACGAACGACGATGCAAGTAGGTGTGCGTCTCCCCACTGAAGTGGGCGACATTGGTCAATTCAAGCTTCTCACCAATCTTGGCGCTGAGCGCAGCGATGGCTTCCTCGACAGTCTGACCGTCAGCCAGCTTCAGGGCCTTGGCTTGCTCGACGTTGCTGGCGTCGGACGCCTCAATGGCAGCGGCCACATCGGTGGCCAGTTGCATGAACTCGTCATTCTTGGCGACGAAGTCGGTCTCGGCGCCCAGCTGGATCATCGTCTTGCCAGTGGCCGCGACCAGACCGTTGGAGGCCTCGCGCTCGGCCCGCTTGGCCACCTTGGTGGCGCCAGAGATGCGCAACAGCTCAATGGCCTTGTCGAAGTCGCCCTCAGCTTCAGTCAGCGCCTTCTTGGCATCCATCATGCCGGCGCCAGTTTGATCACGCAGTTTCTTCACATCTGCGGCTGTGATTGCCATAATTGCTCTTTTCTAACGGTATTTTGATTGAATGCCGGCGGGATTCACTCGGCGCGGTTGGCCATCGGCTCGACCGACTCATCGGTTTCGACCGCGGCGTCTTGGGCTGCGTCGGCTTCTGCCACCGCTTCGATGACCTCGTCAGCCGCCGCTGCCGGGGTCTCGGCCCCGCCCAACAACTCACGCTCCCAGTCGGGCATCGGCTCAGCCGGCTCTTCCTCAGCGCCAGTGACCGGCGCCGCCGAGCGGGACATCAGGCCATCTGCCACTGCGTCTGCGATCACCCGCGTCAGCAGGGTGACTGAGCGAATGGCGTCGTCATTGCCCGGGATCGGATAGTCGACCAGATCAGGATCGCAATTGGTGTCCAGGATGGCCACCACCGGAATACCCAGCTTGCGAGCCTCATCGACGGCCAGATGCTCTTTGTTGGTGTCGACGATCCAGACAGCCGAAGGCACCTTGGCCATGTCGCGAATGCCACCCAGGGACTTCGACAACTTGTCGCGCTCGCGGCTCAAACCAAGCAATTCCTTCTTGGTCAAAGCTGAGGCGGCCACATTGTTCAAGTCCATGGCCTCAAGCTCCTTGAGGCGCTGGATGCGCTTGACCATGGTCGGGAAGTTGGTCAACATGCCGCCGAGCCAACGCTGATTCACATAGGGCATGCCCACACGAGTGGCCTGTTCGGCGATGGTCTCCTGGGCTTGTTTCTTGGTGCCGACGAACAGGATCTGACCGCCACTGGCCACCAGGTTCCTGACATAGTTGTAGGCCTTGTCGATCTCCTTGATCGACTTGTGAAGGTCGAGGATGTAGATGCCATTGCGCTCAGTGAAGATGAAGCGCTTCATCTTCGGGTTCCAGCGACGGGTCTGGTGACCGAAGTGGACACCAGCATCCAACATTTGACGGGCAGTGATAACGGCCATGATGGTCCTTCCGGTGGGCGAGACGCCGCAGCGACTTATGCCCTTGAGTTGTTTGGTGGCTGATCGGGCGATCTGCCACCCCTGGCACTGACACCAAAATCCACTGCTGATCTGACCGGAAAAGCCGATCACATCTGCAGACCACGAACCTTGGAACAGACAGTCAATGCGCGAATTGATGATTGATTCATCAGCTCATTGCAGAGCCGCCAACCATTCTATCTTCTCTGCCCAGCCAAGACCAGCCGACGACGACATGCGGCCCAAGACCTTGCATCGCTTTCGTTGATAGGGCAGAGTTCCATCCATGAGTTCACAGGCGAACATTACGCAGGCCGTGTCAGAGATTCGAAACGTGGTGCTGGTCGGCTCGGCCGGTTCCGGAAAGACGACTCTGTACGAGCACCTGCTCAAATCCAGACAGCCCGCCTATCGCGGCGAGAAGATGGATCCAGAACGATCGGCGGCCTTGACGGTGGCTTCGATCAAGGTTGGATCGGTCACAGTGACCTTGTTGGACGCTCCAGGACACCCTGATTTCGTGGGTGAGCTGCGGGCCGGCCTGCGCGGCGCCGATGGGGCGATCTTCGTCATCTCCGCCGCTGACGGCGTCGATGCAGCTACCGAAGCGCTGTGGCACGAATGTGCCGCCGTCGGCATGCCGCGTGGTATTGCCATGACCAAGTTGGACGACGGACGCAGTGATTTCGATCAAGCTCTGGCATCAATCCAGGACCTCTGGGGCCAAGCAGTTCAACCGGCTTACGCGCCGATCAAGGTCGGCGAGGCCATCACCGGCAATCTGTCGTTGGTTTCCCAATCAGTCCACGATTACGCCTCGGGGACTCGCACCCGGCGACCAGCCACCGTTGATGAGCTGTCAACCATCGAGGAATATCGCTCCTCCCTGATTGAGGGCATCATTGAGGAGTCCGAGGACGCCGGTTTGATGGATCGCTATCTGGAAGGCGACGTGCTCAAGGAAGAGGAATTGGTCGAGGATCTGACCAAAGCGATCTACACCGGTCGTTTCTTCCCAGTGGTGCCAGTCAACTCCCTCAACGGGGTTGGCACCGAAGAGCTGCTGACTGTCATCAAGAACGCCTTCCCTAACCCGTCACGCCACCATCTGCAGGTGTCGAGGGTCAAGTCCGGGCAAATCGAGACGGTCATCGCCGAGATCGGCGACCCAGACGGGCCGCTGATCGCTGAAGTCATCCGCACCACCTCTGATCAATTCGCTGGACGGGGCGCTTTGGTTCGGGTCTTCAACGGGCGTCTGCAGGTCGATGCGCCAGTGACCGTCAGCGGCTACCGCTCCTTGTTCAGTGGACGCGAAGATCCGGCCCATCCCGATCACAGTGACACTGACAAGGTTGGGCCGATGTCCGTCGCCGGAGTCGGCGAGTCGAAACCCACCCCCGAGGCTGGACCCGGTCAGATCGTCTTCGTCACCAAAATGACCAAGGCCGACACCTCCGACACGCTGTCCGACAAGGACAACCCGTTACTGGTCAATCCCTGGCACCTGCCGGAACCGCTCCTGCCCGTTGCTATCAAAGCCGCTAGTCGCAACGACGAGGACAAGCTGCCGGTCGCCCTCAACCGCCTGGCGGCCGAAGACACGACCGTGCGAGTGGAAACAGACCCGGAAACCAAGCAAACCATCCTCTGGACAATGGGACAGGCCCATGCCGATCTATTGTTGGCCAGGTTGAAGGATCGTTACGGTGTAAATGTCGTTTCGGAGCCGATCCGCGTGGCATTGCGCGAGACCTTCATCGCTCCGGCCAAAGCCGACGGCGCCCATGTCAAGCAATCCGGTGGTCACGGTCAATATGCCAAGTGCACCATCGAAGTGGAGCCATTGGAACGTGGCGCAGGATTCGAATTCGTCGACAAGATCGTCGGCGGCGTGGTCCCACGTCAGTTCATCCCCTCTGTCGAAAAAGGCATCCGGGCTCAGCTGGAAAAGGGCGTCGTCGCCGGCTACCCGATGGTCGATATCCGCGTTTCGCTGGTCTTCGGCAAGTACCACCCGGTCGATTCATCCGACATGGCTTTTCAAATGGCGGGCGCCCAGGCGCTGCGTGAGGCCGCAGCCAAACCCGGCGTCACCGCCCTGTTGGAGCCAATCGACGAGGTCACCGTCACCGTCGATGAACAGTACATGGGCCAAATCATGACTGACGTCTCCGGGCGGCGCGGCCAGCTGGTGGGAACTGACGCCGATGAGGCGCATCATGCCATCATCCATGCCTTGATCCCCCAATCCGAGCTCAGTCAATACGCCATCGACTTGCGCGGTCTGGCCCGGGGGTCTGGCTCCTTCACCCGGTCATTCCATGGATATGAGGTCATGCCCAGTCAGTTGGCCCAAGCAGTGTTGACCAGCAGCAAGGCCTGATTGGTTTTACGCCCGCCTATCCGGTAAAGTGTGGCGGGCAACGCCTCCATAGCTCAGTTGGTTAGAGCAGCGGACTCTTAATCCGCGTGTCCTGGGTTCGAGTCCCAGTGGGGGTACCAACTACTTATCCAAAGCCACCAATTTGGCACCTGGACCGCCACGCAGCAGCCAGAACAGCGTGAACAACAATCCAGCACCACCGCCAACCAACGCCATCCAGGCTATGTTCAGCCGATCGGACAAGGGCCCGACGATGGCCATGCCGATTGGGCCACCCAGGGTGTTCATCAAGGTGATCAGGCTCATCACTCGGCCCATCATCGCTTCGGGAATGATTTCCTGAATGGCCGTGGTCGCTGGCGTGTTCATCATGGTCAAGGCGAAGCCACAGATGAACATCACCACGAAGAAGCACCAGATGTTTGGTGTGAACCCCATCACCATTGTCATGACTGAGATGACGCCACAGGCCAGCAACATCATCGACATTCGGTTCTTGAAACCGCCCCAGGCGGCCAGAGCCAGACCACCGACGATCATACCGACGCTCCAGAGAATCTCGACCCCCGCCAGCTTCCAGGACTCGCGACCAAACAAGCGCACGACAAAGACTGGGGTCATCTGCGCAAAGGGAATCACGATGACGATGATGAAGGCGAAGAGGATGGTCAGGCGCCGCAATCCGGGGTGACTGAAGAGGGTTCGCGCTGCCTCGCCAACATGGCGGAAATAGCCCGTAACTCCTTGTGGGACAACGATCGACTCGGCTGAGAGTCTTGGAATGGCCACCAGTAGCGTGAGGCCGATGCCGATGACCGCGGTCGTTACATCGACGAAGAGGATCATCCCCAACGGCACATATTGCAGCAGCACCGCCGACAAGGCCGGCGCAGCGATGAAGATAACTGCCATGAGTGATTGATTGAGGGAGTTGACGCGTAGCAAATGCTCTGTTGGCACGATCTGGGGCAGTGCGGCCCCGGCGGCTGGTTGCTGGATGCCGCCAAACAAGCCACGCAGCATCAAGGCGACAGCGATCAGCCAAAGCTCCTCATGGCCTGCCAACATGATGAGCGCCAACAACACCGTGATCACAGCGACAGCAGTATCGGCACCAATCATCAAGGCCTTGCGCCAATAGCGGTCAGCCCAAACACCCCCCGGAATCGTCGTCAAAGCCATCGGCAACTGAGCAGCGATCAGCAACCAAGCGTATTGAGCACCAGAACCAGTCTTGAGTGTGATGTGCCAGATGATGGCATAAGCCACCACTGACGAGCCGAACATCGACGCGAACTGTCCTGCCATGAACAAGACAGTGTCCCGGCGCCAACCTGGTCGCGACGGTGTGGTTGGCGTGTCAGCGCCAGTAGACGCAGCAGATGCCCCTACATCAGAGATAACGGCGTGTTCTTCACTCATTGGGCACATCCCCCTCGGCTGGTCCATTGTCAAGTCTGGCAACCGGCCAAGGTTACCATCCAAGTGACATCGAAGGATTATCGTTGACCAAGCCAGCACCAAATAACCCTTGACGCCGTCGGGTCGAACCGCTGATCGGTGATGTCACAGTCCTATACTGCTTAGAATCAATTGAGGAGGCGCCATGCCAGCACGATCCCTGAGCGAAATGAGCTTCGCCACCATCTATCCACTCTATGTCGCCAAGGTCGAGCGCAAAGGACATAGCCACACTGAATTGGACGAGTTGATCCATTGGCTGACCGGTTACGACGCCGCCGGATTGGACGCCGTCATTTCTGAGCAACGCAGCCTGGCACAGTTCTTTGAGCAAGCCCCTTCTTACAACCCCAACGCTGAACTGATCACTGGTGTCATCTGTGGCTGCCGAGTCGAGACGATCACCGATCCACTGATGCGCCAAATCCGCCAACTGGACAAAATCGTCGACGAATTGGCCAAAGGGAAGGCCTTGACCAAGATCATGCGCACTGCTTAGTGATATTTACCTGCAAGGGAAATCGATCGTCGATCCTGCCGCAGCGCCCCTGCCCCAGTCATGACTGAACGTGCATCGACTAGCAGCTATATCTCCATGACAAATATGTGCAATTGACTAAACCGATCTGTTGTCACTATTCTGATTACATGTCACCTCGTGGAAAGAACACCCCCGGACGGATCGGCCAGGAAGTCACCGCGCTCATGCGAGAACGCATGGCCCGCAAGATGATGAAACAAGTTGATCTGGTCCGCGCAACCGGAATTGAACAGTCTCGGCTGTCCAAAATCCTTTACTGCAAGCGAGAAATGCCGATAGATGACGCCTACGCCATCTCTCGAGCACTGGGAATGGGCGTTGGCGATTTAGTCGATGAAGCTCTTGACCGTCTCAAGACCGGCACAATCTCCAGTCTGCCGGGCAGTCCAGTTTTGGCAGCCGCCCGTTCAGCATCCCAACCATCATCAGTCAAGCCTGAGTCTTACTGATATTACCCATTGGTCGGACCGTCCGACCCGTACCCTTTGACCGTTAACGTTGGGGACATCAGGCCGAGGCAACGTTAACGGTCTACAAACGCCGCAGCGTCGGTCACCGGTAGTGTGCGACTTTCATTGCCGATGCTGTCGACCGCAGACTCAGTACTGTTCTTGCGCGATCAGATCCGGACGACGGGCTTTCGTCAAGGCGACGGACTGCTCGCGCCGCCACTGCTCCACCCGGCCATGGTGACCGGACAACAAAACCGCTGGCACATCCAGACCGCGCCACGAAGCAGGCTTGGTGAACATCGGATACTCCAGCAAACCGCTGGTGCCATCAGAGAAGGACTCCTCCGACAACGATTGGGGATTGCCTATCACACCGGGCAAAAGGCGTACCACCGCCTCGGTGATGGCCAAGGCAGCCACCTCACCACCATTGAGCACATAATCACCCAAAGACAGCGGCAAGACTCGCAGTTTGGTGGCGGCGTAATCCATGACCCGTGCGTCAATCCCCTCATAGCGGCCACAGGCGAAAACCAAGCGACGGTAAGTGGCCAGCTCTTGGACCAACCCCTGCTGCAGGGGAAAGCCACTCGGGCTTGGCACCACAAAAACACTGGTCGGGTCAGGTTCGGCCAGCAAAGCGTCAATCGCCTCACCCCAAGGCTCTGGTTTCATCACCATGCCGGCGCCACCACCGAACGGTGTGTCATCGACGGTGCGATGCGGATCACGGGTCCATTGCCGCAGGTCATGCACACCAACATCAATCAAACCGGAGGCAATCGCCTTGCCGACCAATGACAGCTGCAAGGCGTCAAAATAGTCAGGAAAGATTGTCAGATAATCAAGTCTCATCAATGTCCTCCAACAAACCCGGCAGATCAATCACCGTCACCTGCTCGGCTGCCAAATCCACTTGCGGCACCAACGCGTCAACGAAGGGCACCAACCGCTCACCTGAGACTGTCTCTACCGCCAACAGATCCTGAAACCCTAAGTGATCGACGCGGCTGATTCGGCCGATCTGGTGGCCATCTGGATAGACCACGCTCAGACCAATCAACTGGTGATCAAAGTAACTGTCTGCTTCGGCGCTCTGCTCGGCCTCATCCACCTCGATGATCAACTCAGAACCTGTCAAGGCTTCAACCGCCTCACGACTGGTCAGCCCATCGAAGCGAATCAATCCGCGATCGCCGTTGAGCCTAAAGGCCGCCACAGTCAACCATTGGTCACCGACCCGCAACCGCTGACCAGGGCGGAAGCGCAATTCTGGCGAATCGGTGCTCAGCGACACAAAGGCCTCCCCTACCAGGCCGCGGGCCCGGCCCAGCCGGCCAATCGTCAAAGTCAATCGGCCCATGGCCATCCTTTCTTGGTCACCACTGCTCTGCATCCAATGCCAAAAAGCAATGGCACCCGCCTCCATTGGAAACGGGTGCCATTGTCTCTTGAATCAGTGATGGCGTCCAACGCCTCGCCCTGAGCGGCGATCGGTGTCGAGGAAGTCGACCCGCACCTGCTCACGACCGGCCAACGCGGTGACCACCGTGCGAATCGCCGAAGCGGTCCGCCCCTGGCGCCCAATGACTTTGCCAATGTCCTCCGGGTTGACCCGGACTTCCAGCATCCGTCCACGGCGCAGATCGAGATCGCGCACACGCACATCGGTGGGATGAGCGACAATACCGCGCACCAAGTGTTCCAGCGCCTCAGACAGCATGTCAGGCCTCGACCTTCTCCGCCTCGTCGCCAGCCACCGGCGCCTCTTCGGCGACAGCTTCCGACGTCTTCTTGGTCTTCTTGACCGTGACCGCTTCAGTCATGCCATCGGATTCGGCCACTGCCGCGTTATAGCGCGCCAGCTTGTCGGGACGCGGCTTCTGCTCGTCGATGCCAGAGGGAATCGAATCATCACCGGTGAACTTTTGCCAGTCACCAGAGCGCTTGAACAAAGCGATGACTGCTTCAGTCGGCTGAGCGCCGACACCGAGCCAGTACTGCGCTCGGGGCGAATCGACCCGGATGAACGACGGATCATTCTTCGGGTGATACAAACCGATCTCTTCGATGGCTCGACCGTCACGCTTCTGACGGGAATCCATGACGACGATGCGGTAATGGGGTGAGCGAATCTTGCCGAGTTTCTTCAAACGAATCTTGACAGCCACTTGTCTGTAATCTCCTGTTGTTGTGCCTTGAGGGCGGTTGGTGGAGTTGTGAGATCCGAGTGGGGAACCCGAAAGCTCGAAGTCCAATGGAACTGCGCCGATGGGGTTAGAGGGCACCAGCCGACACAGATACGCTGCCAATTGTGCCAGATCTCAATGGAAAGCGCTATTTCGCTAACCAAACCCGACCGCCATGGGCCAGCAGGCAAGGCTGTGGATGGTCGTTGCCTACTACCATCGCGGCCATGTCCGCCTGCTTGAAGGCAATGCAGTCGGCTGGTTCACCCAAGTGCGGCGCAGTCACCCCAAGCCAGGCGCGTGCCGCCCAAGAAGCCGACGCCCAAGCGCGATGCCGGCCGATGACCTGGCTCAAAGCTGCGATTTCGGCCATCAACGTGCCGTGAGCTCGATTGCCGCCGGCATCAGTGCCGGCATAGATGTCCACACCAGCTTCGCTTGCCATGCGGATCACGTCGAACCGGCGGGCGTAGAGACCACGCATCTGCCGGGCATAGGCGGGGTATCGGTCATCGGCCAAAGCGGCGATGCCGGGAAAGATGTTCAGATTATCCAGGGTGGGCACCAGCGCCACCCCCTGGCGTGCCATCTGCTCGATGCTGCTTGCATCCAGCCCACAGCCGTGCTCAATGCAATCGATCCCAGCTGCCACCAACTGCGCCGGAGCCTCATCGCCAAAGCAATGGGCAGTGACGCGAGCACCGAGTCGATGAGCAGCTGCGATGGCCTCCATCGCAACACTCTCGGGCCAAAGAGGCGCCAAACAGCCACGTTCCCGGTCGATCCAGTCACCGACCAACTTCACCCAACCATCCCCGGCTTGGGCCTGGCGCTCAACTTCACCGACCAGTTCCTCCGGCTCCACCTCAACCGCGAAACCACGGATATAGCGTTTTGGCCGAGCGATGTGTCGCCCGGCTCGGATGATTCGGGGCAAACTGCGATCAGCGCTCAGAAGGTGCGTGTCCACTGGCGAGCCGGCATCACGGATCAGCGTTACACCGGATTGGAGATCAAGTCTGGCCTGCTCGCTGGCTTGAGGCAGACTGACCGCACCTGCGGCGGCCAGACCGACATGACAATGGGCATCGACCAGGCCGGGCAGCACCGTGACGTCATCGACCGTCAAACATCCACCGACCGGACCATCAATCAGGATCCCGTCGAGCAACCAACAATCGAGCTCTTGACCAGTTTCGAGACTGCACCCCCGCAGGTGAACCGGCTGATCAACAGCTGTCCAACCGATCATGCGTCAGCGCCGGCGCTTACAAGATCCAGCATCACTGCCGATCCAGCATCCGAGCCAGATCGGGCGGCAATTCGAAACCGGCCATCGCCTGGGCCAGTTCTTCAGGGTTTTGTCCAATGCCCCCGAAAGCGGCTGCTGGGTCTACCGCGGTTGATAGCTCCGCCGTCTGGCCGGCTCTCTTGGCCGGATTACCCGAAACCTTCGAACCCGACTTCTTTTTCTTTGACGCCGTGGCTTTGACTCGACGGATGGCCGGCATGCCCGGTATGCCTGCCATTCCAGGCATACCGCCCATCATCCCCTGACCCATTTGGGCCATCATCTTGCGCGCTTCCACGAAGCGATTGACCAGCGAGTTGACCTCCGACACCTCGACGCCAGCTCCCTTGGCGATACGAGCCCGCCGCGAACCATTGAGGATGGCGACGTCCGCCCGTTCCGCAGGGGTCATCGAATAAATGATCGCCTCGACCCGATTGATCGACTTGTCGTCAAGAGCGTCGAGCTGGCCCTGCATCTGCGACATCCCCGGCAGCATGCCCATGATCTTGCCCAGTGGACCCATCTTGCGCACGGCTTGCATCTGCGTCAGGAAATCCTGCAGGGTGAATGCGCCCCGCCCACCTAGCAATTTGGCAGCGGTCTCCGCCGACTGCTGCTGATCAAAATGCCGCTCAGCTTGCTCGATCAGGGTCAAGACGTCGCCCATGTCGAGAATCCGACCAGCCATTCGATCGGGGTGGAAGACCTCAAAGTCAGCCAGTTTCTCACCGGTTGAGGCAAACATGATCGGCGCGCCGGTGACGGTGGCGATGGACAATGCCGCCCCACCGCGGGCATCTCCATCGAGCTTGGTCAGAACAACGCCGTCAAAACCGACCCCTTGAGCGAAGGCTTTGGCTGTGTTGACCGCGTCCTGGCCGATCATCGCATCGACGACGAAGAGGGTGTCATCGGGATTGACAGCTCGGCGAATGGCGGCTGCTTGCTCGATCATTTCCTGATCGACACCGAGTCGGCCAGCGGTATCGACAATGACGACGTCATGCAAGTGCCGCTTGGCAATATCGATGGATGCCTTGGCCACGGCCACCGGATCGCCGACGCCGTTGCCGGGTTGAGGGGCGTAAACAGCCACGCGGGCTTGGCGACCCACCACCTGCAACTGGGTCACAGCATTGGGCCGCTGCAAATCAGCCGCCACCAGCAACGGCGAATTACCCTTGGCCCGTAACCACTTGGCCAACTTGCCGGCCAAAGTGGTCTTGCCAGCGCCTTGAAGACCGGCCAGCATAATGACGGTCGGTGGTGTTTTGGCGAACTGAAGATTCTTGGTGTGCTCACCGAGAATCCGTACCAATTCATGGTGGACAATCTTGACGATTTGCTGTGCTGGGTTGATGGCCTGCGACAGGTCGACGGACTGCGCCTCTTGGCGCACTGCCTCGACAAATTGCTTGACGACCTCCAGGTTGACATCCGCTTCCAGCAAGGCCACTCGAATCTCGCTGAGTGTAGCTTCGATGTCAGCATCCGATAGACGCCCCTTGCCGCGCAACGATCGCATCGTTTTGGCCAGACGTTGCTGCAAATTATCGAACATGACTCTCCCATCGTGTCAGCCCACAAGACTACCAAGCACAGCCGATTGGTGAGGCTACTGTTGTGGCATGCCTCACCATCTTGTGTTGACCTTCAGTTGCTCCGATCAACCCGGCATCGTCCATGCCATCAGCGGCGCGATCGTGGCGGCTCAGGGCAACATCACTGAATCGCAGCAGTATTCATCGCCAGACTCAGGCACTTTCTTCATGCGCATTCAGGTGGCCACTGGCGCCGATCCCGCAGTGTTGCGCCGCCGCCTTGAGGAGGTCGCCGATCGTTTCCAAGCCCGATTGGTGGTGGATCAGGTGGACCGGCGACGACGATGTCTGATCCTGGCCTCTACCGCCGGCCACTGCCTCAACGCACTACTCAGCCACGCTCGAACCGGATCGTTGCCGATCACGGTTCCCCTGGTTTTGTCCAACCACGAGGTGCTGCGTGACCTGACCAGCTTTTACGGCGTGGATTTCGAACATCGACAAGTCAGCGCCGACAGCAAAGCCAACTTTGAGGATCGCATCCGCCAGGTGGTGATCGACCAAGACATCGAACTAGTGGTTTTGGCTCGCTACATGCAGATTCTGTCGCCACAACTATGCCAATTCCTCGACGGTCGGGCAATCAATATTCATCACTCCTTCCTGCCTGGCTTCAAAGGGGCCAATCCCTATCGTCAAGCCCGCAACCGGGGCGTCAAACTGATCGGCGCCACTGCCCATTTTGTGACGGCTGATCTCGACGAGGGCCCGATCATCGAGCAATCAGTCACCCGCGTCGATCACAGCAAATCGGTCGACGATCTCAAATCGATCGGTCAAGACGCCGAATCTGTGGTGCTGACACAAGCCGTGCGCCTATTCAGTCAGCATCGAGTGCTACTCGACGGTTTGCGCACCGTCGTCTTCGATTAGAAAACGGCGCAATCCCGGCCCATCAAGCAACTTTGATATGCTGACCCCGACCAAT
>JAITVZ010000072.1 GCA_031285505.1 Propionibacteriaceae bacterium | reverse complement strand
GGGCAGAGCCTTTGCTACTAATTCGAGAATCTGTGCATAAGTTCCAGGATCGCTCAGCCGGGCAGAATATGCCCCAGAGCCGACTGCGCCTCAAAATGGCGGCGCAGTTCTGAGTTGATCGGTGTGATGATGGTGTTGTTGGCCACTGCCGCAATGGCTTGATGTAGGCGCTGATCAGCGGTGATGCCAGCTCGCTTCGATGACCAGCCAACCAAGAGACGGCAGACTCCCGCCAATAACAGCCCCAGAACGACTGCTGCCACCAGCAATCCAGTGGGCACTGGGATCATCCCCCAATGAGGCATTGGTAATTCATCAATGGCCAGCAACCCAGTCGCCACGGCATTCGCCGCCAACCATGCCAGGCTGGCACCACCGAGGATCACCAGCAGCCACTGGATGACGCGGACCACGGCCCACCATCGACGCCGTCGGTTCCAGCCCAAATCGGTAGCCATCACCGCCTGATCAAGTTGATCCGGCAGGCGACCGAGTTGTTCGGTCGTCAAACGAGCCACAACCAGTTGCCAGCGTTTGGGCAGCACCTGACCGGCCTGCCTGGCGATTGAACGAACCACAGTGTCCAGGTGGGCGCGATCAGCTGGATGAATCGTGAAGCTGCTTCTCACTAGAGTTGGATTGGGCTGTTCGCCCTGACCGCGCAATCGGTTCCAGACGCGCCTTAGTGGATGGGCTTTCAAGCGGGAAATCCAGCTGAGCAGGGGCCAGCCCGTCTCGGCTTGCCCGGTGAATCGCACATGTTGGGCCACGTCGTCGACCAATTGATCGGCTTCCACAGCCTCCAAACATGCCTGGGTCAATCCGTTGAGATTCGACTGGTCGAGGCAGGCCACTGAATCACTGCCCAACTCCTGCTGCAAAGTCTTGGCCTGATGCGCAATGTCAGCCGACCAGCGTTGACCAAGACTGCGCCTGGCCGCCACCATCACCGCTAAATGGGTCCGCAAATGATTGATACCGGTGCCCGCTAGTGCCGAAACTGGCATGACGGTCGGATTGGCCAGACCATCCAATTGCAGAATGCGTCGGAAATCGGCACTGACGGAAGCGATTTGCCCCGGGGACAACCGATCAATCTGATTGAGCACGAAAGTCATCGCCCCTTGCTGATCAACCAGCCTTTGCAAGTGTTGATCATGCAGGGATGCATCAGCATATTTCTGCGGGTCAACCACCCAAATGAATTCATCGACAACGGCTGTCAGCCGCTCAACCTCTTCACGGTGATCGGTCACCACCGAGTCATAATCCACCAAATCGATCAGCACCAAGCCATCCAGCAGTGGATCAGTGGCCACATGGCGGCGCTCAATGCCCAACCAATCCAACAACTCCGACACATCGCGAGCCCCGTAGCTCAACGCCATGGCTTTATCAGTCATCGGTCTGCGCACACCAGTGGCTGCCATGGTTGTGCCAGTCAACGAGTCAAATAAGGTCGACTTACCGGCGCCGGTCGGCCCGGCGATAGCAACCACAGTGATGTCCTGACCCAAAGCGATACGCTCGTCAACGCGGCGCACCACTTGGCTGGCTTCATCAAGCACCGCCGGGGTGATGCGTCCGCGCACGGCCTCAACTGCCGCCCCCAGCCAAACCAAGTCGCCCTTCAAATCAGCCATGTCACACGGCCTCCGCTCGCCTGGGCTGCGGCGAATCCACTGTCTCATTCAGGTCATCACCAACCGGCAGGCTGTGCTCGACCCGAGCGATGATGCCCCGTTCCAAGCTGGCCAATTCCTGCTGGCGGACCTTACGCATACGCTTGATGTGACGCTCCAATCCATCGGCATCGATCGTCTCGGGTGGAAAGCGATCAATGGTTTGGGAAAACAGTCGCTGACGCTGATCGTCAACGATGTCGCCCAGTCGCTGATTCAACTGATCCCCGGCCACATTGGTCAGGTGCCGAATCGTCTGGTCACCAAAAATCAACTCCAACACCTTCTGTGCCACGATTGCCGTGCCGCCGGCGATTCCAACCTCAGCCCCCGCCAAACCAGCAGTGTGGGCAAAAGCGACCAACATCAAGGCGACTCCAGCGACATTGACCCCCAAAGCGGCCAGGCGCGCCCGACTACGTTTGCCTGCACCCTCCTGTTGGATCAAGGCAATGACATCACTTTGCCAATCGCGAATGGCTCGCTCGACAATTCCAGCTAAATCAGCTGGTGGGGCCGTGATATCGACCTCAGACCAATCGATCAAGAAACGGCCCGCCGGATCAGCCAACCAGGCCGCTTGCACCCGGTCGAGAGCCGATTCGATGGCGTCGATCACCAGCGATTCCAAGCTTGACTTTACAGCCACCTCAATGTCTTTGACTTGGTCGGGATGACCGGTCAAGGCAGCCGTGATCCGGTCACGCAAGCGCCCAATCCTGGTCTCAATCGACCGCATGAACTCGCCTGCTCCAACAAACTCCTGCCAGCGCTGCATCACTTCGCCGCGCAGCAAGGTGCCATCCTGGGCATGCGCCTCAATGGAGGCCCGCGTCCGTGCAAAGGTCAATTGTGCATCATGGCGCAAACGGGCCAGAGCAGCCTTCTGAGTAACCACCGATTGGGCCAACTGGGTTGCACCGTTTTCCAAATCGACCAGGGCGCCGGTCAGAGTGCGCATCACCACATGGGCTCGGGTGATCTGGTTCGAGGCCAGGTAGTTCAACCAATCTCTGATTGGCTGGATTGAGATGATCGGCAATAGTCCCTGATCGTCAGTTTTGACCTCAGGCACTGCGAACAGGGGCGCGTCGCCAAGCCCCTCGCTGGTCATCATCGCCGCCAGGTGCTCCGGCACGGAGACCATGGCTGCCGGAGGAACCCGGTCAATGACCACCGCCACCGAAGCGTCTCGACGACTGGCGCCCAGCAGGTATGCCCAAGGAACGGCGTCGGCGTAGCGCGTAGCCGAGGTAATGAACAGCCAGAGGTCGGCAGCCGCCATCAACTGCCCAGCCAAATGTCGATTGTCACTGTCAACGGAATCGATATCGGGAGCATCGATCAACGCCAGGCCGTGGGGCAATTGCTCGGTGGCGACCACATGCAAGCTGCGCGGCACCGGCCCCTCCCCATCGCTTCGGGCCAAGCCGCGCAGCAACTTGCTCGACGCGAACCATGCCTGATCGTCTGGGTGGCACACCAAGACTGGAGCCTTGGTCGTCGGTCGAATGACACCAGGCAAAGTGACCATCTGGCGCACCAAGGAGTTGACCAGGGTCGACTTGCCGGCGCCAGTCGACCCAGAAACCACCGCCAACAGCGGCGCTTCAATGGCCTCCAGCCGGGGAAGAACGTAGTCATCGAGCTGATGCACGGCTGCGAGCGCCCATTCACGCTGCTGTTCACTGCCGGGCAACGGAAAAGTCAATCGGGTCTGATCCAAGGCATCACGCAGTTGCGCCAGCAGGCTCGCAAGCGTCTGCGACATCCTCACGTCTCCCCTCACCCAAGCTGTCAGCAGCTGGTCACACCGGCGGTCCCCACGTCGGGCTAACAGCAGAATACTTCATAGAAGCTTGGGACGCTCCCGGTGATTGCAAAACTGCTCGACGGCGCCGGCGTGTTTCCAACCATGTCCAGTGCCAATTCCGCCACGGCCAATAGGGTCGCAAACCGCGACCGCTGACCAGGGCTCCGGCCTGCACCAAGGCGATGATCCGCTCCAGGGATTGACTCTCGAAGCGGTCAGCACCATCATCGACGGTGCCGCGAGTGATGGCTTCGCGCAGCATCGCCAGTCGGGTGACAGCCACTTGCAGGCGCCAGGTCAGGATCGGGTGGCCATGCCACAAGGAAATGGCCAGGGTCCAACCACGCCGCCGCAGAGTCGAAAAAGAACCCGTGAAGTCGGCTGGCAACCAGCCCATGATGACGTAATCACCCAGGCGGCGGCTGATGGTTCGACTCTGCGCCAAGCTCGACATGACCAAGCGCCAGGCCACCGATGCTACGACCATCCACACCATGATGAACAGGGCTGGTGTCAACTGCTCTTCGCCGAGCACCGACGCCCACAGGTTGAAAAACATGTGGAGGAAGGCGGCCAGCAGATATCCAGCCAACGGGGCGATCACCCGCACCATCTTCGAGCGGCTGGTCAAAGCAAAGCCCACTGCGACGCCGGTCATCATAGTGAACAGCGGATGTCCGAAACAGGTCAATACCCCCCGCTGCCAAACCAGCTCGCCGAGATAAGCCATGACATCACCAGCGCCGGCTGTGTAAGAGCCGTACACCACCACTCGGGCGTAATAAATGATGTTCTCGGTGAAGGCGAACCCGGCGCCGATCAAACCGCCTATGACTGCGCCAGACACCCGCGAAGTGAAACGGCTCCGGTCCAACCACGCGATCAGGAAGATGCCACAGGCCTTGGTTCCTTCCTCGACAAAGGGTGCGACAAAGACCGCCACCCGGATGGCTGACACGCCCGATGTCTCATCGATCACCGCCATCTGGGCGCCCACCCAGGAGTTGATGAAGTATGACCCAGTCACCGCCACGGCCAGCCCCCAGCAGACGGCGGCTGCCCAGATCAATGGCCTTTGGGGTCGGAAGCGATCCACCAAAACGAAACAAGCCAACCAGAACAACAGCGTCGGCCAGGCCAAGCCAGCGCACAAGCGCAAGGCATCCCAGTTCAACCCAGGTGTGACCGTCCCATCACTGGTGGTGACATCAGCCATCACCGATTGTCCGAGCACAACCAGACAACTGACGGTCAGTGCCAACCAGGCCAAACCAATCCAGGTCCATTGCGCCGTCAGCAAACGTCGCCACCAAGTTGGCAGGGGCGACCGGGATGCAACGCCGGTGCGCTGACGTCGATAAGCGTCAACCCTGGCAGTGTTCGGCACTACAAGACTCACGCCCCCAAGGATAGCGGTCTTGGCCAGACCGAACTGGGCGCCCCATAGAGGACTCGAACCTCTGACCGACAGATTAGAAGTCTGCAGCTCTATCCAACTGAGCTAATGGGGCCAGACCAACCAGACGAGCAACAAAGTGACTGACGGCTCACTTATCGAGATCGTTCATCTGACGGGCTGCCTCTGATTCTACCTAACCAACGGCGCTTCTTCGCAGGCCATGTTGGTTGGCAATGCGACGATCACGTCCTCTGGCCTCCAGGGCACAGCGATGGCGCATTGAGGCGAGTCCATGGAAGCTTGCATTGCGGCCATCCAGTTCAGAGCGCGACCGATCCAATCCGTTTCTGGTGAAGGCACGGCGATGCCGACAACCAATAGTCGCGGGTAAGATAAATCTGGACATGTCAGACGCAGCACCGAACCAACCTAAGATTCCGACCGAACCAACTGTAACCCAGCTACCATTCAAATGGTCACAGTTCATCGCTTCGGCCTATCTTCCAAGTTTTCTTTCCTTCATCGGCTACGGCGCCGCCACGCCATTGGTTGCATTGTCAGCCATCAGCCTCGGCGCCTCGGTTGGCTTATCGGCTTTGATTGCCGCCTTGACCGGCATCGGCATGATCCTCGGCGATCTGCCTGCCAGTTGGGTGGCCACCCGATTCGGTGAAAAAAAGGCAATGACCCTGGCCTGTCTGTGGGACGCCATCTGGTTGACCGTCGCCTTCTTAGCCAGCTCCTTGCCAGTGCTGTCCCTGGCGGTCTTCTGTTTCGGCTTGTCTGGATCCGTCTTCGGCTTGGCCCGCCAAAGCTACATCACAGAGATCGTGCCGTTGAAGTTTCGGGCACGGGCCCTGTCCAGCCTCGGCGGCACCCAGCGTGTCGGCGGCTTCGTCGGACCATTGATCGCCTCCGCCATCATCAGCTGGTGGGATCTTCAAGCCGCCTATGGCTTCGCGGCAATCATGAGCGTCATCTCCGCCATTGTCACCATGGTCATGCCCGATTTGCCCGACGCCATCCGCCAGCGCCGGGCCGCCCAAAAGGAGCCTGCGCGCCTGTTCGCGATCCTGGCAGCCAATCGTCACACCTTCCTCACCTTGGGCGTCGGCGTTTTGTTCGTCGGCATGGTTCGGGCAGTGCGCCAGACGGTTCTGCCGCTGTGGTGCGAATCGTTGAACATGGACCCCGCCCACACATCATTGGTCTATGCCCTGTCAATGGGCGTCGACATGAGCCTGTTCTTTGTCGGCGGCTTCATCATGGATCGTTTTGGCCGGATGTGGGTGGCAGTGCCTTCATTGGTAGTGCTGGGTATGGGATTGATCAGCCTGTCACTGGCCCACTCGGTCGCCGCGGTCATCGTTGTGGCGATCGTCTTGGGATTAGGCAATGGGGTGGGCGCCGGCATTGTCATGACCATCGGCTCGGATTCGGCTCCAGTGATCGGTCGAGCCCAGTTCCTATCAGGCTGGCGCCTGTTTGGTGACACCGGCGGGGCACTTGGCCCCTTGATTCTATCGGGCATCACTGCCGCCCTGACTCTGACTGCCGCGACCATCGGCATGGGAGCCCTCGGACTAGTGGGCGCCGGCTGGCTGGGCTATTGGATCCGACATTCACCGATCGGCTCGATGCATCGGGCGGCGGCGCGCCAGCGCTTGGCTGATACAGCCGAGCATTAGACTGGCGCCCATGGAATGCATTGTCTGGATCGACTGCGAAATGACCGGCCTCGACTTGACACAGGACACCCTGATTGAGATCGCTGTCCTAGTGACAGATTCCGAACTCAACATTCTCGGTGACGGGGTCGACTTGGTCATCAAGCCGAGCGATGCCGCCCTTGACCACATGGACAGTTTCGTGACGGCGATGCACACCAACTCCGGCTTGATCAACGAGTTGGCCGACGGCACAACCCTGGAACAAGCCGAGACCATCGCCATGGATTACATCCAGCAGTTTGTCCATGAAAGCGGTAAGGCACCACTGGCTGGCAACACGATCGGCACTGACCGCAGCTTTTTGGCCAAGGAGATGCCGACCCTCGAAGGCTTCCTCAATTATCGCAACATCGATGTGTCTTCAATCAAAGAGCTGGCACGACGTTGGTATCCCAAAGCGTTCTTTGCCGCCCCGGAGAAGCACGGCAATCATCGAGCCCTGGGAGACATCATCGACTCCATCAATGAGTTGCGCTACTGGCGTGAGGCTATCTTTGTGCCTGAGCCCGGGCCAGTGTCGATCGAAGCCCGCCAGATTGCGGTCAAATACGAGCAGCCTGCCGCCCCCCAAGCCTGAAGCGCAAACGGATGTCCGAGTTCCCATCGACGCCCTCGAATCGCAGGAGACGCCAGGACTGGTCATTCCATAGCTGAACCACGGCTAGTGTCGCCATCATCAATGGGCAGGTGATGGCTTGGTGGTTTGAGCTGACCAGCCAGCCTGCTCAAACCACCAAGATCAGCATGAACGCCAGGTCAGCCTCAGGCCAGTTGCGCCCTGAAGAACCAAGCAGCCTTATCCAGGCCGGCGACAATGCCAATCAACACATCCTGGCTGGGCAAGTCATCCTCAACCGCGCCAAACTGTCCGCTGATCGAGCTTGAAAGGGCAGTCAGTCGATCAGCGAACCCCGCAATGACAGCCGAGTCACGCAATGGCCCGGCGGCCAAATCGACCACCTGCGAGCCAGTGATGGTGGCAGCGCGACCGTCTGGGTGACCGCCCAAAGCGGTGATCCGCTCGGCCACTTCGTCCTGCCAGCTGATCAGCTGCTCGACCAACTCGTCGAGTTGCAGGTGGACCGGGCGGAATGCCGGCCCTTGAACATTCCAGTGGGCCTGTTTGCCCAGCAAACCCAAGTTCAACAGGTCAACCAGGACAGCCTGAAGCACGGGAATAGATTGTGACATTGAATGAACCTCTCTTCGCAAGCAGCCATCAGGGCGACTGCCTAGTGTCACTCTACGCCGATGCACCAAATCAGTTAGCTTTCTGATATTCGGCCAGCAAGATCTCCAACTCGGTATCCAGTCGAGAAGCGGCGCTCTGTTCGGCCCGGAACCAGACAACTACCGATGATCCGACCACCTTAGACATTGATGAACCTCGCTCGCCATTGACGATTGAATGTTGGGCCCTACTGGACGGCTGGCAAGTGAGCAAACTTCTTAAGAACGACGCGAGCCAACACCACGCGATAGCGATACTCCGGCACCAAGATCTTGATAATCCGAGCAATACTCCATGAGGGAACACTGCAAAGCGAGACTGAGCCGCAGCTGACAGTCAACTTGCCACTGGCGTGAGTAATGGCTGGGAAGCCGATTGGTCGCCAAAAGATCAGACCGTTTCGCTGGGCACAGTAAACATCCAGTTGACCCCGAAACGATCCTGAAGGGAGCCATGGGCTGTCGCAAAGAACGTCGGCGCCAATTCCATGTAGACAGTCGCATCCTCGGCAAGCAGGCCCCAAGCATGCCGAACCGCTGACTCGTCGGGCAAGGTGATGGAAACGTACATGTTAGAGCCACCTTGGACTGTCCGACCGGCGTCAGCACAAAGCAACTCGCCACCTTGCCAGGTCAGGCGGGCATGCAGCACCCGATTGCGCTGCTCATCGGGCACGGGGAAACCTGGATTGGGAATGTCGCCATAAGTGCGGCATTCACTGATTTCCGCCCCCCAGGCAGCGGCATAAGCCTTGAGCGCCTCAGCGCAATCGCCATTGAACATCAGATAATGACCAAACATCGTCGATCCTCCAAGATCGGATTAATGCGGTCGCGAACCGTTCAACGCGACCATCGAGATGATCATAAAGCACCGCGGTGGCAGCCTTGACATCGCTACGCAATTGCGAATGCTGTCTCAAACGCCAAGAGGCAGGAGCTGCCGACTCTCACCAGCGGTCAATCCCGCGTTTGTTGACAATTTTGGGCCAGGCCTTAGCTTCGCGCAACAACACGCCGCCCCTAACCCCGCAAGCCGCATCCTCGGCAATTGTCTTGGATTGCTCTTTGCCTTCCTCGGGGGGATTCGCTCGCTTCTCTCCCGACAACCCCGGCGTAGGCAGCTGTATAGAAAACAAGCTTTCTATACTCTCGGCCTTCCTCGGGGTGGCTGACGGGACTTGAACCCGCGACCGCCTGGACCACAACCAGGAGCTCTACCAACTGAGCTACAGCCACCATGGCACTTATCTGCGCCGATGCAGCATCTTACGCGATGAGCCGACCGATGAGGAAATCAGCTGGCGGCCACCGGGCCAAAATCCAATAACTTGATTGACTTTATAGCATAAATATGCCAGTATTAAGCGTGTTCTGTGACACCTCAATGACACGTCGGTGAAACTACGGGGAATTTGTGTTCATTCTATTGCCGCCGCGTCAATCAAAGGAGATTCTGTATGCGAATAATCCATCCATCCAATCCACCGTCAACAGCTCGACGACCAGCGCACAAGCTACTGGTCGCCTTGTCTGTTGGCGCCTTGACAGCCAGCAGCCTGGTTGGCTTGAGTCTCAACGCCCAAGCCGACCAATCACTGGGCGCCGACCCGGCCAACCCAGATTTCGGACCAAATGTCATCATTTTTGACCCATCGATGCCCCAGGCCGACATCCAAGCCAAAGTCGACCAGGTTTACAGCCAACAGCAATCAAACGAGATGGGCACTGAGCGCTACTCCTTGCTGTTCAAGCCCGGTGAATACGGCACCATCGACAATCCTCTGTTGATCAGTGTCGGCTATTACACCGAGGTGGCCGGTGTCGGTCAAGACCCAACCGACGTCATCATCACCGGTGGCGTTACCGCTCACAACCCGAACAACAGTGGCTCACTCACCGTCTTCTGGCGCTCAGTCAGCAACCTGACGATCAAGCCGGCGGGGGGCAATGTCAGCTGCTTCAACAATGTTGAGGCTTGGGCCGCTTCCCAGGCGGCACCGATGCGCCGTGTCAATGTCATCGGCAACACAACGTTGATGCCATATTGCGACAACCCGAACTACGCCTCTGGTGGATTCATCGCCGATTCGAAGTTCACTCGGGTGGTTGATGGCGACGGGATCACTTCCGGCTCTCAGCAGCAGTACTATGTGCGCAACTCTGAGTTCGATGGCCCCAACAGCCAGGGAAACAACATGTGGAGCAACGGCGTCTGGAATCAGGTCTTCACCGGCGTGACCAACGCTCCCGCTCATAATTATGGTGACGGTGACGGGGTCTACTCAACCGTTGAGACCAGTCCGCTGACCAAAGAGAAGCCCTACCTCTTCATCGACGATCAAGGCTTATGGAACGTCTTCGTGCCTGAGGCCACCAGCAACTCAAGTGGTACAACCTGGAGCAATGGTCACACACCCGGCACGGCCATTCCTCTGTCGAAGTTCTATCTGGCCCACGCTGGCGACTCTCCCGCCAGCATCAACGCTGCCCTCAGCAGCGGTCTCAATCTGATGCTCTCCCCCGGAGTCTATCAACTTGATGCTTCCATCGAAGTCAATCAAGCCAACACTGTTGTCTTCGGCATGGGCTATGCCAGCTTGACGCCAACCGCCGGCAACGCCGTCTTGTCCACTGGCGATGTCCCCGGCATCGACATTTCGGGCATCACGGCTGACGCCGGTTTGATCAACTCTCCGGTACTGATCAAAATCGGCCAGAGCTCCAGTTGCACCACCGCTTCTTTGACGGCACTGCATGATGTCTTCTTCCGGGTCGGCGGCCCCCACGTCGGCAATGCCACCATCGCCTTGGAAGTCAATCGCGATCTGACCCTGCTCGATCACTTGTGGATTTGGCGCGCCGATCACGGCATCGACCCGACCAACCTCGGCAGCGATGGGCAGCCCTATTGGAGCACCCAGGACATGGCCTATGACTCTTGGCAAATCAACACCTCAGACAACGGCCTGGTCGTCAATGGCGACAATGTCATTGCCCTCGGCTTGTTTGTCGAACACTTCCAAAAGGAAAATGTCTTGTGGAACGGTAACGGCGGCCAGGTGATCTTCTATCAAAATGAACTGCCCTACGATGCGCCGAACCAAGAGGCATATCGCCACGATGACCAGCTGGGTTATCCGGCTTTCAAAGTGGCCGACGATGTCACCCTCTTCGAGGGTCTTGGCCTCGGGTCCTACATTTACTCCAATGTCAATCCAGACATCCACGTCAGCAATGCCCTTGAGGTACCGCTGGCTCCTGGGGTGACCATGCGCGACATGGTGACCATCAATCTGTCTGGTCCTGGCACCATTGATCACGTCATCAATGGCGTCGGCGATGCTGCAGTCAGTGCCGCCGTTGGCCAAAATCGGCAAATCGTCGTCACCTATCCGGCCTCCCCCCCAGCCGGCACGGCGCCCGAGAAAACCGATGAGTTGGAATTGTGCGGCGCCCAGGTCGAACCCACTCCCGAACCAACGCCATCACCGACTGACACTCCCAGCAGTGCATCATCAACCAGCACCGCACCGGACAACACGGCCACCCCCGGAGCGCAAGCCGCCACCGGCGGCCAATCCAGTGATGGCCAATCAATCGGTTGGATCGTTGCGGTGTTGATCGGTCTGGGAGCGGCCACCTGGCTGACGGCCAAGCGCCGCCGCATTAACTAGCGCCCCACACCGGAAATTGGTTGCGGGTTGAAGTGGGATCGGCTGCGGTGGATCGTCAGGTGGAAGAGGCAGGCGGCCTGGACGCCCGGCGATCACCGCAGCCAGGCGCTGCACCCGGTCCCAAGCCAGCAACAAATTCCCGGTGCGAGACACTAATCACCACAGACGATGACCCGGCGACTCAAATCAATTGAGCCGACGATGATTCGATGATGGTGGTGCGGCTACCCCCGGAGCTGCACCACCATCATCTTTATCCAG
>JAITVZ010000027.1 GCA_031285505.1 Propionibacteriaceae bacterium | reverse complement strand
TGCTTGAACGGCGTGCCATCAACCTCACCAGTGACCCCGACCTCTTCAGCCGTCTCATCAGTGACAGTGATGATCGCATCACCATTGTCATCAGTCACCGCCGAAGCGTCAGACAACTCCGCATCCGAACCAGACTCCAAACCGAAATCAACCGTGGCACCGATGATCGGATTGCAGTTCTCATCCGTGGCATGAGCAGTGATCGTCGACTCGCCACCAACCGTCACAGTCGTCGGCGCAGCACTCAGGTTAGAAGCAGTCAACGACGGATCAGAACAAGTCGGATCCGGATCAAACTCACCAGCCTGGAACGGAATCGGCTGGGCCGACCCAATCGACAAAACGTCGCCATCCTTGTTGGTGTACTTGACGGCGTTGGCCAGATAGCTGGAGTCGGAACGAATTGTCGAATACTCAACCTCGTAGACACCAGGATCGACCTCATCAACAGCAGAGACCGAGATCACCTTGGCATTCGTGCCAAAGACCATCGAATCAGCGTCCAAACCAGTCACAGCCTGATCATTCGAATCGCGCGCCGTGAAGGTGCCGGTATAGAACTGATCACCGTCAGCCACCTTCCAGCCATCCATGCTGACATCAGCCGGATCAACCTTCGGCGTCACCACGAACGTCGACTTCGACGGATCAACATCCCCGACAGCCTTGGCCACAAAGTCAACCTCAACCGGCGAGTTACCAAACTCCTTACCATCAACCACACCATGAACCGGCACAGTCTCAACCGTGGCATCAGTCAAAGTGACCGTAGCGTCACCATCAGCGTTCGTCTGAGCCGTCAGGCGGCTCAGCGAAGCGTCGGTGCCACCACCCAGCGAGAACGTCACCGTGGCATCCTCAATCGGGTTGCAATTGGTGTCAGTCGCATGACCAGTGATCGTCGACTCGCCACCAACCGTCACCGACATCGGATCAGCCGAAATGTTCGAACCAGTCAAATCCGGGTCCTCACACGCCGGCGGGTCCGGATCGAAAGCACCAGCCTTGAACGGCACCGGCTTGTTCGAACCAATAGTCAACACATCACCGTCACGGTTGGTGTACTTGACCGCATTCGCCAGATAAGACGAATCAGCCCGGGTGGTCGAGTAGTGAACGGTGTAAACACCATCACCAACCTCAGTCCAATCAGTCACCTTCAAAATCGAAGCACTAGCATTCGTGCCAAACAGCATCGAATCCTTGCCCAAACCAGTGATCCCACGATCCTTCGAATCATGAGCAGTGAAGGTGCCGGTGTAATAAGCCACACCATCAGCCACCTGCCAATTAGTCTTACCAGCATCAGCCGGATCAGCCGTCGGCGACACCGTGAACGTCGAATGAGCCGGATCAACATCACCAATCGGCTCAGCCGTGAAATCAACCGTCACCGGCGACTCCTTGAAAGCCGTGCCATCAACCGAACCAGCCACATCAACCGACTCAACAGTCGAATCAGTCACCGTCACCGACGCATAACCATTAGCATCAGTCACCGCCGTGTTAGCCGAGATCGTCGCATCAGACGAACCCACCAACCCAAAACTCACCGTCGTGTCCGGCAACGGATTACAGAACTCATCAGTGGCATGCGCCTTGATCGAAGACGAACCACCAACCATCACCGAAGCCGGATCAGCCTTCAGGTTCGAGCCCGTCAACGTCGGATCAGAACAAGTCGGATCAGGATTGAAAGCCCCAGCCTTGAACGGAATCGGCAACGCCGAACCAACAGCCTTACCGTCATAAGTCAAAGTGGCTTGAGTGCCAGTGGCAGCCTTCTTCGACGAGTAATGCACGGTGTAAACACCATTGCCCTCATTGACCACACTGGTGATGACCACTTGGCCCGAATTCGACATGAAGGAGATGTCCGACAAGGTCAAATCCGACAAACGATTCTCTGCGTCATCCATCGCCGTCAAAGTGCCGGTGTAATAAGCACTGCCATCGGAGACGGCCACCCAATTGGTCTTGGCGGCATCAGTCGCCGACACCACCGGGTCAACCGTGAAGGTCGACTTGCTGTAAGAGAACTCACCAGCGGTGAAAGTCACCGACTTCGGCGAACCCGACACAGCCGTGTCAGTGCCGCCGATGTTGACCGTGGCCGCCACTTGATCGGTGTAGACACCCGGCTTGGCCGAATTGACCGTGATCGAGCAAACACCCTGATCATCAGTCGTGCAAGTGTTGGCCGAAGCCGTCACATCAGCCGACTTCTGGGTGAAGTTGACCACATAACCCTCGACTGGTTGGCCATCCTTGTCAACAATGGTGGCAATGGCCTCGACACCAGCGCCGCTGACCACCGCAGTGCCGGAAACCGGATCAAGGGTCAAGGTCGACTTGCTGGCATCCGGTTGAGCGCCATAGTTGAACTGAACCGTGATGTCCGAGCCGACACCGTAGGTGACATCCGCCGAGACGGTCGAACCGTTGACGGTCGGTGTCGTCACCGGCACAGCAGCACCGGTGGTGGTGTCCTTGGCGGTCACCGAGCGGAAAACCGCCCCGGCCGGCGCCGTCGAGCTGACGGTGGTGGTCGAGGTGGTGCCAGAGCTCAGGCTCAAGGCAGCCGGTGAGCCGTAAACCACGGCATCATTGCGGCCAGCGGTCAGCGACTGGGTGTTGTTGCCGGCCCGCACCTGGAAGGTGGCAGAGTCACCGGCGTTCAAGACAGCCGGGCGCAGCACGGCTGTGGCCAGCCGAACCTGGTAATCCTCAATCTCACCGCTGGTCACCCAAGGCACGGTGGTGTCGCCGGTCTGGGCTTGATACTGGTTGTCGGCGTTGGTCGGCGCCGTGATCTCAACCAGCGAGGCGTTAGCCCTGAACGGCACCGTCGGGGTGCCATTGACCCGGATGTTCGTGCCGTACTGGAAGCTGCCCTCGGCGCTGGTGCCGTTGTTGGTCGGCGTCCACTTGGCGGTGGCATTCCAGGAACTGGCATTCGGGCTGGTGCTGGTCCAGCCGGTGACGAAGGCCTCATCAGCCCGGTCGCCACTGAGCGTGGCGCTCAGGTTGTAGGCGTGGCTGGCGGCCAACAGTTGATCATCCATCGGCAGCAGCGCGCCGGCGTTGGTCTTGACGAAGACGCCGTCATCAGTGTCGACGTGGGCGTCCTTGGTGTCGGGGCCGCTATAGCTGCCCAGGGCGTCGCCCATCCACAGGGAGGGTTGGATGCCGTTGACGTGCACCGGCGCGCCGGCGGTGACGGTGGCCGGGCCGGAGGCCGAGTCGCCATAGGAGCCATAGGTGGTGAAACCGAAGTTGACCTCCGGCACCTCTTCATCGGTCACCATGGTGACGGTGGCATAGTACGGCCACTGGCTGTTGTCGCCTTGCTCACCGACCTCGCCATACATCGGCGCGTAGTAGGGGCGGTCGAGCGCGCCATAGCAGGTGCCGTGGCCGTATTGGATGTCGCCACGCAGGCAGTGGATAATGGCGTCGTTCTGGTCGGCGTTAACCTCGCCCCAGGTCATAGCGGCGTTGACGCCGTTGATCCGTGGTTGCGAGACCCGCACCTGGAAGGTGCCCTCGGCCGGAACGATGGCGTCATAACGCCCGTCGGCCGCCGTCAAAGCGATGCCCATCAGCACGTTGTTCTCATCGTAGATCGGCAGCTCCACGCCCTGGATGCCAGGCTCATCGTCCTCATACTCGCCGTTACCGTTGACGTCGTTGACCACCCGGCCGGAGATGACGGTCAACATCTGCTGTGAGGCGTTGTCACGATAGATCCGGCCGATGGCGCTCGACAAGGCCGGATTCTCGTTCTCGGTCGAAGTCGAGATCTTCATCGTGCCGGCCAGCGGGTCGATCGCCATCATCCGGCTGGCCGTTCCCGAGATCGAGGTGTTGAGGGTGGGGGCGGCTCCCAGGTTCGGGCCCGTGGTCGAGCCGTAGGCGGCCGTCGAGTCATAGACGTTGATGTAGCCACCGGCCAAGAAGTGACCGTTCATGATGCCGGTGCCCGGCGACCAAATGGCCGACTGGTCCATGACAATGTTGGGGTTGTCCGAGTGCAGCTTGCGGACCACGTTGTAGGTCCAAGGCTGGGATTGTGAGCCGTTGAGGAAGTTGCCGTCATCGTCGCGGGCCGGGCTGATCCGCACCAGCGAGGCCGCGCCGTCGGACTCACCGATGATCGGCGCCGAGACGAACATGAACATGTTGCCCTGGGCGTCCATGCCGAAGTCGGCGGCCGCCTCCACACCGGTGCCTGGATTGCCGACACCGGCTGGGCCATAGGTGCAGGCCGTCGGACCCTCAAGGCCGGTCTTGCAGTCAGCGTCGATGATCGCCTGTAGGCGGGCTCTTTCAGAGGAGACCTGCCCAGCCGCGCCGAGGGTGTCGGCCGGCTGGATCGGGCCGGACCAGGACGACTCGCCGGTCACCGGATCCCAGACCTGGAACTGCACCCAGTTGGTGTTGGGGCCGGTGCCCAAAGGCGCTTGAACGGAGTCCAGGTAGCCGTAGTCCGCCTGGACATAAATCCGCCCGGTGATCTGGTTGCCCTCGCCACCGGTGGCGAAGCCGTCGGAGCTCGTCCCGCTCCAACCGGTGCCGATACCCATCGGCGGGGCGGGCATACAGCCGCCGTAGACATTCGGGTCGCCGTCGGTCACCCGCACCACCTCGATGGTCTGAAGCGCCCCAAGGCCGGTGGAGGTGCCACAGTCGATCTGGTTGACGTAGTCAGCGCCATCATGACTCCAGAAATACATCGACAGGGTCTCGTTGCCCGAGCTGGTGCCACCCATCGGCGCCATGGCCTGGGTCGAGAACTGCAGGAAAGACCCAAACGGCGCCGCACCGGTGGTGGTGAAGCTCATCGCCATCCGGGTCTTGAATTCGGTGGCGTCATCGTTGAAGTCATAGGACTCACCGAGCATCGGTATCTCTTGGCCCGGCGTCAGGCTGTTGCCAGTCGACAGGTCACTGGTCCAATAGACAGAGTCCTCGGTGCCCAGCGCCTCTTTCCAGTTGGCGGTGACGCCGTCGAGCTTGGTCCAATCGGGATCGAAACCCTTGTTGGCCAAACCAGGCACCTGGAAATCAGCTGCCGTCGCTAAGGGCGCTTGGAGCGACTGACCGAGAAAGACACCTCCAACCGACAAAACAAAGGCGGAAAAGATGGCCGTCGGTTTTTTAAGCCGGGCGAAACCTGATTCCCTGCTGTTAACTGGGTTAAACCCACTCATAGGCATACTTCACACTCACAATGTGTCAACTCTTCCCCCGTTGCTGTCGGCTGACAGCATCCCCTCAGACTCCCCACAACCAGCCCCGAATAAACTCGATCGCCTATTCGTATTCGATTCGATCTATCACCCAAATATCCGACAGGTGACTCATTGCCCTACGCCCACGGGAGAATACAAAGGGGGCGAAGCCCAATGAGGCACCAGCTGGTCCATTCCAAAATTGGACAGTCCGTAGCATTAACGATAGCCATCCCGCATGTTTACATTCGTTGAGCCATGTTCTTTGTCCCGCCTTTAGGTACAAGAACAATTGCCTTTGCGTATTATTGACGGCGACGCCCGTGTTACCGATACCGATTTAATCAGGCGTCGGTTTCCTTTGCTGCAAGCACCATTTGTCGGGTCAACGCGGTCCCGCTGGCCAGGGTCAACCAGCTGCGGACGATCCTTGACAGGTCGCTGCGGCCAGTGGCGCCGGTCTTGCGATAAACCGAGCTGAGGTGGGCCTCAACTGTCCGGCCGGAGACGCTCAGACTATTGCTGACCCGGGCCGGCGACATCCCACCCCCCACCAGACAAGCGATCTCCAACTCGCGCGGGCTGAGATCGATGGCATCGATGGCCCGTTTGAAGATGCCGTCGCAGCGGCACTCAACCAGACCGGCAGCCTCATAGGCTTGATCCATCATGGCGATCCAGGCGGCCATATCGCCGCTTTCCCGCAGCAGCAAGGCGTAACTGACCCGAGCCCGAATGGCGTCGACCGCCCCAGCGCTGGCGGCCAATTGGGCGATCACCTCGGGAAAGGCATTGATTGACCGGCTGCACAGGGCAGCGGCATAGGCCAACAGTGCCTTGAGGGTCGGCCCTTCGATCCGGTCTGCCAACGTCAACAGGCGCTGCATCACCGCTTGATCGGCGCTCTTCTCGGCCGCCTCCACCGCCCCGAAGACGGCTGCCGTCAGCAGTCCGCGGTCGATCAGGTCGTCAACCCGGGCCCACGAAGACAGGACGCTGGTCAAGGTGGCGCCGGCCTGCGGCCCAGTGGTCATGCCGGGGAAAGGCCCGACCGCCTCGTGGCCGACCTGGGATTGGTGAACCAAGGCTTGGGCATAATCGGCCCGACCCTGGAACCGGGCCAACACCGCGCCGAGAAAGATGGCCGCCGCCCTGAAATCACCGGCCGCCGGGCAGCGCCCCGGCAGGTGCTGGATGATCTCCAGCAGAGTTTCCGCCTGATGGAACTGCCCTTGCAGGGCCATGCCCAAAATAGCGACATAGGCATTGTCCACCAAAGCCTCGAAGCGGGCCGATTGGATGGCCTGCTCGACCAGCCCCAGCGCACCCTGAACCCCTTGGTCGAGCCGACCGGTCAAGATCTGCTGCAAGCTCGCCAGAGTCTTGACGGCGGCGCCGCTGTGCGCGGTGATGACTGGCAACCCGGCCAGCGTGCGACCGGCCTGATCAATGGCGCCCGCTGCCAGTTGAATCTCCGCCAGGGCCAAGGTGGCCACCGCCTGATTCTCAGCCAACGGCGCCAGCGACGCCAACAGCCCATCATCGGGAATCTGCCCGCTGAGCAGGGTCAAGTGAGCCATGCTAGCCAGTAACAGCGCGTCGAGGGCCAGGCCCTGGCCGAGCTGATCGCGCAACAGGACCAAGGCAGCGGGCAGGTCGCCTTTGAACAAGGCCAGATGACTGGCCTTCAGCGCGACGAATCTGGCGACATCATCCGAGCTGCCGCTGACGACGGTCTGCGCCAGCACCGATTCGGCCATCGGCAGATCACCGGCGTCGAGGACCGCCGCCAGCAGCGGTCGGGCCCGCTTGGCATCCGGCTGTTCCTGCCAGTTGGCCAGCCATTGCCGCACCCGGGCGGCCTGCGCCTGGGCCATGCTGTCGACTAAAGCCACGGCGTCCACCTGCACCTTGTCGATGATCGTCGCTGGCCGCCCGCTGCCCATCGACTCGATTGAGGCCCCAAAAGATGGCTCCTCTTGCAGATCGCGGGCCAAAGCCAGCGGGTAGACATAGAGACAAGGGTGGTGGCCCAGAACCTGCAGGCGGACCAACCCCCGCCGCATCAACGCATCGATGGCATCATGCCCGACCAACTGATCGGCGTGGGCCGGCTCGATGCCATTGACCTTGGCCAGGGCCACCAGAGCCTCCATCAGCCCTTGGTCCAAGGTGCGCAGCAAGGGCAAGAGGGCGGCGCCAAGATTTTGACCGTAGAGATCGCCGACACTGATCCACTGGCCCTGATGCTCAACCAGTCGACCGGCTTCGACCCCGCCGGCGACGATGGCTTCAACCAAGCCAGGCAAACCTCCCGACAGGGCGGCGATCTGCGAAATGGCTGTTTGGTCGACCCGCCCCCCGAGCAGCGGCCGGACCATCTGACCGACTTCAGCGAACAGCAGATCAGGCAGCTGCAGGCGCAAACACGGTTGCGCCACCGCCGCCACATCCATCGTCGCCTTGGAAAGCGGGAAGCCACTCAGGCAGCTGAGGATCATCGGTGTGCCATGGCGGCGGCGCAAGGCGCACAAGACACTGATCGTCGCCTGATCCATCTCGTCCAGATCGTCAATGATCAGCACCGAGCCGTGCTTCGGCAAGCGTTCCATCAGTTGATCGGCCAGGCTGGCCATGACGCCACTACGGGGAAAACCCGGCTGCAAGCCGGGGACATCGATCCCCGACAAAGTCAGGCTGGAGAAGGGCTGATCGATGGCCGCTCGGCTGCCAGTCAGCGTCAGCACGTTATAGCTCAATTCGCGCAGCTTCTTGCCGACAACCGTCAACAAACGCGACCGGCCCGATGTCGGCAAGCCAACAATCAAGGCAGAATGACCGAGTTGTGCTTGACGGATCACCTTGTCCGGCAGCTCTGATCGCATCAGGCCATCCGTGGCCCCCCACATATCCAACATCTTGTTCCCTTCCACCTTGGCCACCCTTTTGCCCATTGCCCTGCCCACGTCTCGGACCGCTTGCCCGACCCAGACAGCGCGTCAGCGATCTGCCCCTGCCTTCGATCAGACATTGACCGATTCCAGCCCGCCGTCGAGCGGCGGCGTCAACCGACCTCGACACCTCCGCCAATGGCGACGCCGATCGACTTGTCGGCGAAGCAGCCAGTGAGCTCCCCAGGGCGCCCACTCACCGATTGATGGGAAGCGCCAACCCCCAGTGAACCGATGATTAACCATCACTTCCCAAGGCCCCGGTGCTGACGCTCACCCATTGACAATGATGCTAGTCATCCGCCAATAGGCAAAAGTCGATCACGCCGAAATACAGTGCCTGGGCAGTGCCTGCTAGGTATGAACTGTGCCCTGACTAGGTGTGTACACCGGTGGGTCGGACCAAAATGTCACTCAATCAGCCAGCCTCGGCACTGTTCTGCGTAATCAAGCCTGCCTAATCCGGCCAACGACCATGGTCAGATCGTCAGCCAGGAGTGGAACAGCTCAGTCAGATCTTCGCGGTTGTTGGTGCCGGTCTTGCGATAGATGGCCCGCATATGGGCTTCGATGGTCCGCACCGACAAACTGAGACGGGCCGAAATGGCCCCCGATGACATGCCCCTGATGAACATGTGGGCGACTTCAGCCTCACGGGCACTCAGATCGACCGCCTCAATCGCCGGACGGAACAAGCCAGTGGACTTGGTGCCGAGCTGGGCGCTGCTGATCCAAGCGTGGCCCATGGTCGCCAGCCAATCGGCGATCCGCCCGTCGCGCCGCAACAACAAGGCATAGGTGACCTGGGCACGGGTGACGTCGAACACACCGCAGTTGACTCGCAAATCCTCGATGACTCCAGGAAAGACACTGGCATCCTGCCCGTGGACGGCCTCAACGTAGGCCAGCAGTGATTTGAGAGTGCGGCCCTCGACCAAGCGGCTTTCGGCCCGCAAGCGCTGCATCGTCGCCGAGAGCGGCGAGCGTTCCGCCGCATCGATGGCCAAGAAGATCGCACAGTTGACAAAGCCACGATCCAGCATGGCATCGACCTGGTCCCAGGTGCCCACTGGCGTGTCTGAGGCATCCAAACCGGTGTGCAAGCCGGCATACATCGCCGGAAAAGGCCCAATGCCCGAGCTGAGCGATTGAGCCTGGCGCACCAACGCCGAAGCATAGTCACTGCGGCCCTGACAGTCAGCGATCAGTGAGCCCAGGAAGAAGGCGCCGACCTTGAAGTAGCCCTCATTGATGCTTGGCTCAACAAAGCGATAGACAACTTCCACCAGGCCTTCGATCTCGGTGAAGCGACCTTGCATCGCCATGCCCAAGGTGGCGACATAGATGAAACAGATGATCACCTGGGGATTGGCCGCCGCAATGCCTTTTTCAATATTGTCTAGCGCCATCGTGATGCCGTCATCGATGTGACCGTCCATGATCAATGACAGCGACCAGAGGATTTCCTTGATGCCAGCCAGTCGGCGGCTGGTCGGCATGGCTTGCGTCAGCTGCTTTTGGGCCCGATGGATCTGCCCTTGGGCGATCAGCACTTCGGCCGCGGCCAGAGCCGACAAACAGTCATAGTCGCTGTGCGACAAGACCCTATTGAAGAGGCCTTCGGGCGGCACGGCCTGGCAGAGCAGGGTCAGGTGAGCCAGCTCTGCGTTGATCTGCATGTCCCAGGCTTCTCGACGGCCGAGCAAAGCCGTCAACTCCTGGCTGGCTTGGTCGAAATCGTGGTTCGACAACGCCAAATAGCTGGCGCGCATGATGGTGAAGTCGGCCAGGTCGCCACCGTCGTCGCTGACTTGCGTCTTGGAGAGCACCGTTTCGATCTCGTCGATGGAGCCACCGCAGAACAGGGCATGCAACGCCGGCACGGCGGTGGCCATCGTCGGATTGTCTCGCCAGGCTTGGAGCAACTCGGCGGTGCGCTCCGCCCATTGCAAGGCGATGTGTTGGGCCAAGGCAGGGGCGTTCACCCCGGAAACGGTGGCCATCGTCGGGGTCAGTTGCTGGTGCATCGGCACGGCGGACGGTTCCTGGATCGAGGCTTGTTGCAGGCGCAAGCTCAAGGCCAGTGGAAAGACGAACATCCGCGGTGTCTCCAGCACATTGTCCACCCTGATGATGCCCCGTTGGGTCAGTCGATCAATCAGCGCCTTGTCGAACCTCGCCATGACCTCAGACACAGCCCGGCCTTTGGCGCCGGCGATGAAACTCAAGGCTGCCAGCTGGTCGGCGTCGACGTGGGACAGCAGCGGGATGACCGAGGCGCCGACACCGAGCGAATAGAGATCGTTGACGGCGGTCCACTCATCGTTGACCACCACCAACCGTTCTTCCTCGACGCAGACCCTGGTGATCGACTCGACCATGCCGGGCAGACCGCCTGACAGCGCTGCCACCTTGGCGACCGCATCCGCTGAGACTGGACCTTTGACGATCATCTCCATCAGATGACTGATCTCAGCAAACAGCAGATCCGGCAAGGGCATGGCAATCGCCGGTTGGGCGGCACTGATCAGGTCGACCATCGTCGAAGGCAGAGGAAAGCCGCGGGCTGAAGCGATCAGCATGGCCACTCGTCGCTTGTGCTGCAAAGCGGCGATGACAGCTACCGTGCCCCAGTCCAGATCCTCGCCATCGTCGATGATGATCAGCGGGCCGGTCTTGGACAGTTTGTCATCGAGAGCGTTGACGGCCCCGACCAGAGCGGCCCCTGATGCCGCGCCTCGCGGGATCGTCGGGGTGTCGATACCGGCCAAGGCCAGACAGGACAGCGGCTGATCGACCAGCAGACGGTTGCCAATCAAAGTCAGCGGTTGATAACCACGGTTCAACAACTGGCGACGGATGCTGGCCACCATGAAGGAACGGCCGGACAGGGGCAGACCCAGCATCACCACCGACGATCCCGAGACGAGCTGCCGGACGGCTTTATCTGGCATCTCCGAGCGAAGCAGGCGGTCGAAAGAGGCCTGAAAATCTACCATTGTCCTTCTCCCTTATAGAGACAACAGTGATGTTTACATTCGAGAGCTGTCATGCTTTGACAAGCATAATCAAGTCAATAATATCGATCGTATCAGCCCCTTTTCCCCGATAGTAGGTGCCTGCCACTGGTTCGGTCACACCTCAGGGGGTTGAAGTGTGGCCATTTCGTTGAACCAGTGGCATGGGTGAGCCGGTTCGCCGCTCGGCTGTGAGACAACTTGCGGCTCGGCCCATTGCCAACACAATATTCCGATCAATCACGGTATACGGATGCAATAGTCACTGATCAGACAGTTTTTGCGTAGCTCATCAAGGTGAATAGGCGGCAATTGCCCAAGCGCTGCCCTGATGTGTCATTGATGTGAATCACCGACATTAACTCAGTGAAATAGCCTTGCAATCTGGCTGATCATTATTGGTTGCGCAGGGATAACTTTCGATCCCTTGAATGGCAAATCCCCAGGTCCATTGGAAACAAAACCATCGCAAACCTGTGAGGGTGATCTCCCGATCGATCTGGAGCAAATCACCCGGGCTAAGCGGAGGGGCAATCTCCCGGTCTATTTCAAGCGCCGCAGGCGGGAGCGCGGGGGTACGAGGTGCTGTACTGAATCCACGGACTATTTGGAGCGCCGACTGCTTCCGGCCAACAGCAGCTGGCGGACCTCGGCGTGGCGAATCTTGCCCAGCATCGTCTTGGGCAAGGACTCGACCAAGCGCAGTTGGCGCGGCACCTTGTAAGCGGCCAAGCGGGCTCGGCAATAGGCCCGCAACTCCTTGACGTCCAGGCGTTCCCCTGGCGCGACCACCACCGCCGCCACCACCTCCTCGCCGGAGTGGGCGTGGGGCAGGCCGACCACCGCCACATCGACAACGGCGGCGTGGGTCAGGATCACCTGCTCGACCTCAGCCGGGGCCACATTGAAGCCGCCGGTGATGATCAAATCCTTCTTCCGCCCGACGATGGTGACGAAACCATCAGCGTCTTGGGTGACGATGTCACCAGTAGCCAGCCAGCCCCCGGGCAACAGCACCTGCGCCGTCTCATTGGGATTGTGCCAATAGCCGGCGAAGACCTGCGGACCGGCGATCAACAATTCGCCGGGAAGGCCTGGAGCGACCTCTTTGCTGGCGTCATCGACATCGACCAGCTTGATGACTGTCGAGGGGAAGGGTAGACCGATGGTGCCCGGTTTACGACTGGCGGCGAAGGGGTTGCCCAGGGCGATCGGTGAGGCCTCGGTCAGGCCATAGCCCTCGACCAGCGGCCCAGCGCCCGTCTTCTGCCAGGCCGCCCGGATCTCTTCAGACAGTGACATCGCTCCCGACAAGCAGATCCTGGTCCCCGTCAACTTGATCCGATGATGCTTGCAATCGGCGGCCAACGCCTCAAAGATCGGTGGCACAGCCGCCAGAATGGTCGGCGGCGTCCGCTTCAACTCCTTGATGATCGATGGTCGGTCGAAGGTCGGAAAGATGACCAGCTTGGCGTTGATCATCAAGGCATAGGTCAGGCCGACGGTCAGCCCGAGGGCGTGGAAGAAGGGCAGGACGGCATAGACGGTCTCAGCACCACGGACCGCGTCATGCATCCAGGCGTCACCCTGGCGGGCATTGGCATAGAGATTGCCGTGGCTGAGCATCGCACCTTTGGGCACACCAGAGGTGCCCGAGGTGTAGATGATGACGGCCGTGTCGGCGACCGACGGCTTGGGATGATGGGCCTTGATCGGGCGATGGTGGAGCAAGTCCTTCCAGGTGACCACCCCCTTGACTGGCGTGGTCAGCCGCCGCCGCAGTCGCCGCAGGGGCGGCAACGGCAGACGCAGTCCCAAGCGCTTGGTCCAGGAGAACTCGTCGGTCAAGCGGACAGCGATGATCGTCTCGATGGCGATGTCACCGGGTTGTTGGCGCAGCCGGTCGATGGCGATGTCCCAGGCGATGACCACCCGGGCGGCATGATCCTCAAACAAATGACGCAATTCGCGGGCTGTGTAAAGCGGATTGTGCTCGACGACGATTGCCCCTAGTCGGAGGATGGCATAGAAGGCGATGACGTGCTGCGGGCAGTTGGGCAAGACCAGGGCCACCCGATCCCCCGCCTGGACACCCAGACGCCGCAAACCTTCGGCGGCGCGGTCGATCCGCTCCCCCAATTGCCGATAGCTGATGGTCTTGCCGAAGAATTGAACTGCGACCGTGTCGCCACCGGAGGCCACCGCCTGTTCGATCAGCTCGACCAACGAATCGGTCGGTGTCTCGATGGTCGCCGGCACGCCAGCCTGATAGAAGTCCTGATACGGCGCCATCGGCTCTTGCCTTTCTCGAATGTCGCGTCCCGACCGTCTGGTCGCAATCGCCTGCCCCACCGTCAGGCCTCACCATCAGGCCTCAACGTCACGTCCCTGTCCCAGGCTACCGGGGCAGTCCACACCTTCAAGCGGAGAACGCCCGCAAACGTCTCCCTGCGCCACCGAGCACTGCCACAGCCCCGCCGAGTAGCTTCGCAGGAGCCGTCAAACGACTGAGCAACCGGCAGGCGAAGCGCCCCCCTTAAACAGGCCAAATCCCAAGGCTCTGTTAGACCACGGAGTGGCTATCCATGTAACGGCCCTGGGTCTCAAACGCACGGAAATATGATCAACAGGGAGGGAACCTCCTCAGTCGAGAGGGCCATACGACGCACTATGTTTACACTGACAACACTATTTGTGTCTGGGGCAGGATCACCGGGCCGTAACATGGATAGCCACT
>JAITVZ010000153.1 GCA_031285505.1 Propionibacteriaceae bacterium | reverse complement strand
GCGAAGACCATCCACAGTTTGATCTGCCCACTGAGCACCAAGATTGCCATGGTGGTGGCCGACAAGCAGAGGGCCGATTGGGTGATCAGGGCGATGCGGCGTTTCGGGAAGCGATCGGCCAGCATGCCACCGACCGGCTGGAGGACGAATTGTGGCAGGAACATGACTGTGGCCAGCCAGCCGAGGGTGGTGGCCGAGCTGGCGGTCAATTCGACCAGGACCATCCATGACTTGGCGGTAGCCGACATCCAGTTGCCGAGATTGCCTGACAGGCAGCCGGTGAAATAACGACGATAATTGGGCACGGACAGCGATGAGAAGGTTGAACTCACGACTGCCCCGCACCTCCGCCCCACATCAGCATCACCAGGCCACAACTGGTGGGTTCAGTTTACTCCTCGGCTCGTGCGGGTCGGCGGGCCTCCAATTCTCCCAACCCGATCTGCCACATCAGCAGTCGTCGCCCCAATCAATGATCTGCGTGTCCCGGCCTTCGAATAGGACATGGGTCAGTTGGTTGACTTGATCAACCATGACCTGTTGCGCCGGCGTCAGGGCGCCGCAAAGGTCGAGGTCGCGCAGCTCCGACGAGTCGATGATGATGAACGGATCGACGGCCACGAGATCGGCGGGCAGTTCATCCCAGGCATTGTGATCGACATACCAATCGTCCAACTGTTCTTGCTTTTCGGCGTTGAAGGCCGGGCAGGCGGCCAAGGCTTGGCGCAGCAGCTCCGGGCTGCTGTCGTAAGGCACGGTCACGTGGGGACTTCCCCCGGCCTCGATGCCGGTCGGGATGGCTGAATCCTCCAGCTTGGGCAGACCATTTTCGCGAGCGCAGGCGGCCCAGCGATTGTTGGTGGTCACCTGTGCTTGGACAGCCTCCGGGTCGGGTGGCGGGTTGTCGATCGCCGCGGCGGCCTGATCGTCGTAGCCTGACTGATCCAGACAGGCGGTGAAATCGGCGGACTTGTCTACCCAGTTGATCAGCAGGGTCGGGCCATCGTGGCTGGTTTCATACCACTCATCCAATTTGGTCTGATCATCGGCCGACAGTTCTGAGTCAGCCAGTCGGGTGCCGGCGGTCGGGGTGCCGTCGCGCCAGGTTGCCAGGACCAGCTTGTCGGAGTCATAGCTGCCGAAGCTGAGCTGCGTCAATCCCCCGAGGTGATCGGCGCTCACCTGATGCGGCACCTCCAGATCGTCCAGACAATCGGACAGCTCTTTAGTGGCCAGCACCAAATCGACCGCGGCGGCGGTGCTGGGATCGGTCAGGCTGGGCAGCCCCGGGTCGGACGGAGAGCAGGCGGTCAGAGCCAGGGCGACCAAGGCAATGGCGGCCGCCTGGAGTGGGTGCTTGGTCATCGATGCTCCTTGGATAGGACGGTCTCCCACAGGCAACGACGCTTGTGAGTGACTCTCGCAGCATTCTAGCTGGTCGAGCGGCTCTTCTGATTTGTTGTCACTGTCGCTGATTGGCGGCAGCGCCCCTCAAGTGATCAGCGTTGCCGATCATGGACCATCAGATCGCTGACGACTTTCTCCCGTGCCCAGTGGCTGTCGGTCTCACGCCTCGCGACTGAGCCACTCTGGCTTGAGCAGCGAGTAGATGCACCGATCGACCAGACTGCCGTCAGTCAGTGGGTGTTCCTGGCGCAAGATCCCCTCCAACTGGTAACCCAGGCGTTCGGGGATGGCGCGGGATTTGCGGTTCGGCTCAGCGGCACTGATGACCAGGCGCTCGACCCGCAGCTCCTCGACAGCGAAGCGCTCCAGGCAACGCACCGCAGCGGACATCAGGCCCCGGCCCTCATAGGCCTGGTCGATCCAGTAGCCGATCTCGGCGGCATGATTCTCCAAATCCAGGTTGTGGAAGCCGCAGGAGCCGATGATGGCGCCATCCCAAGTCAGAAGGTAGGTCACCGTTCCCGACCAGCCCAAAGATTTGAGGTAACCCAGCTCATCGTCGGCCGTCAAGGTGGTGTCTACCCAGGGCAGATAGGTGCGAAAATGATCCCGGTTGCGGTCGACCACAGTGAAGATCTCGGCGGCGTCCAGCGGCGTGGCCGGACGCAGCGACAGGTGGTCGGTGATGCGTTCCTCAAACATGCACGGCAGTTTAGTCCTGCTTTCAACACCACGCCAGCTGCTCCACCTGCTCAGATTCTCCAGCTGACACGGGCAAAACCTTCCCTGTCCACCAGCGATAAGCCCTGGCTTCCATATCAACCCTGGCCCAACCGAACATGGATCGCAGCTTATGGGTTGGTCAAGGGCGGAGGCAGCAGATCTTGAAGGCGTCTTGCCGTGCATTAGGCTGGCAAGCAAGCGACACGCAGAGAGGCGATGATGACAACTAATGGCACCTCAGACACCCGGTCGGGCAAGGCCCACCTGCTGGCAGCGGGCCTGGCGGCGGTCTTGGTGCTGGGCTTCGCCGCCGGCTGTACCGGCCCGGAGCCAGAGTTGCCCTCCGTCGATGACCTGACAGCACCGACCGGTGCGGCATCAGTCACCACCAGCGCTTCGTCCCAGCCGGTCGTCGAACCGACCTCGCCACCGCCCGACACCGAAGAGGAACGGACCGCCGTCGTCTTCCAATCCTGCCTGGCCCAGGCCGGCATCAGCACTGTGCTGGCCACCGCCAACGAGGCCGAGGACTTGGTCTGGGTGGACTTCGATGACCAGACCTACGACCTGGTGTTCTACAACGACGGGCAGGGCAAGTCGGGGCTCGGCGGTCGTCTCCCCTGGGCCGAGGCAGAGTCACAGGCCGATCGGGATCGGCTCTTCGCCCCCGAGTTCAACGATGGGCAGCCCCATCTGGAGATCGACGGTGAGGATCGCAGTGATGATTGGGCCAGTTGCCTGACGACCAGCGGCTTCGGGTTCATGGATCAAGTAGCGAGTCAGGCCACCCCTGATGTGTCCGCCATGCAGAAGCAGGTCGATTCGAACAACCGTTGGGCCTCCTGCGCCCGCGAACATGGCTTCCCCGCCATCGCCGACACCGCCGTGCCAGCCGTCATCGACGTCTTCACCGACTACCCATCGATTGTGCTACCGGTCACCACCGATCCAGTGGCCCTGGAGCGGCTGATGATCGACTGTCCCACCTTCGACCTCAATCGGGCCGAGAAATTGGAGCAGTTCATGGAGGAGAACCCCAATTTCTGGGCTGAGCATCCCGACGGTGAGGGCTATCCCACAGAGCTGGACACGGTCAAGCCCTACATCGCCGTCGATGCTCCAGGTGTGGACACCGGACTGTGGCATGCCGACACTGGCACCCCTGAAGAGGTCGCCATGATGGCGAAGCGGGACGCCCTCTACCGCATTCTCACCCGGGCAGAGAACGACTACTTTCAGCAGCAGGCGGCGGAACGGGAGCAGGAGGGGGCTGACGGGCAGGGGTGAGCCAGGGCTCGTTGCGAACAGAGCGGGTTCAAGCTGTCTCCTGCCTACTTGCGCCGGCACGCCTAGCCTGGAGTGTCCCGTACTGTTAGTTCATTGCGGAATTGGGCCAGCTGCGGAGCCCTGCGGCGTTGCCTTGCAGATCGCGAGGGCTCCAATATCGCTCGTCCTCCACCTGACGATGCACGACACCTGACCTCAATTCTCAATGCAACGAACTAACGGTGCAGCACCCTAGTGACACACCCTGGCGGGCTTGTGATCGACCAACCAATGCCACGCCAGGGGGCATTGCCAGGTGGCCGAGCTGGTCCAGAGGGATAGTTGAATCTGGTCCAGAGGGATAATCACGCAGGATCCTGCTAATCTGGCCGCATGGAACCCATGTATCTGCCGCGTCTGATCGATGGTCCACTGGAGCGTATTCTGGCCACTCTCCCGGCAGTCAGCCTGATGGGGCCTCGGGCCTGCGGTAAGACCACTTCGATGAGGCGGTTGGCGGCCAGTATCGTTCGTCTTGACCGGCCACGGGAGGCCGCTCTCTTCCAGGCCGATCCCGATGTCGCCTTGACTATGTATCCGCGACCGACACTGCTGGATGAGTGGCACGAAGTCCCTGAAATCCTCGGAGCCGTCAAGCGGGCCGTCGATGAGGATTCCCGAGTTGGCCAGTTTCTGCTGACGGGATCGGTCAGGATCGGCGCCCGTTACACCTGGCCAGCCACGGGACGGGTGGTCCGTCAGACCGCTTTCGGTTTGACCCAGCGGGAAATCGAGCGGTCGACCAGCCAACTATTCATCGACAGGGTCTCGCGAGATGTTATGGCACTACTGGACATCTCCGCCTGTGACCTCAACATTATTGATTACCTGGAGCGGTCCGCCGCCGGCGGTTTTCCGGATCTGGTGCTCAACCGGGCGAACCCTGACGCTCGCGCCATTTGGTTGGACTCATACATGCAGGAGATGAAGTCCAACGACGTCAAACTGGCTGGTGGCGACCCCGACCCAGGGAGATTCTCCGCATTCATCGAAGCGGTCGCCCTCAATTCATCGCGCATTGTCGATCAGGCGACGCTGCGCGACACCGCCGGTGTTTCCAAGATCACTGCCGCCGCCTACGAGAAGCTCCTTGAATCCATCTTCTTCAGCGAACGGGTGCCCGCATGGCGGTCGGACCGACTGGACCGCTTGGCCGCGCTTCCCAAACGCTACGTGTTGGATACCTCTTTGTTGATGCACATCCTCGAAGCAGATGTCGACACGACGGCTCGCGACGGCGCGATCTTGGGATCAGTGCTCGACACCTTCGTCGCCGCGCAGCTGCGACCAGAGATCGCCACACAGGTCAGGGGACCGAACCTGATGCACCTGCGCGACAAGGGCGGCAGACACGAAGTCGACTTGATCTTGGAGTACCCCCATCACCGAGTAGTGGGGATCGAGGTGAAGGCGACTTCGTCGCCTGGTTTGGATGACGCCAGACACCTTTTGTGGCTCAGAGACAAGCTGGGCGACCAATTCATCGGCGGGGTCGTGTTGCACACCGGCCCCCGAGCCTTTGCGCTGTCGAGCCGCGTGGTCGCAGCACCGATCGGTAGCCTTTGGCGTTGACCAAGGGCTGGGTCTTCCCACTGGTCAAGAAGATCGCCACTCTGCTGGGCCAACACATGGTCAAGGCCGCCTTCGCCAAGGGAGTGGCCAAAGTTGTGCCGGTGATCGGGGGTGTGGTGTCGGGCGGACTGGCCCTGGCCACCTTCAAACCGATGGCCCACCGACTTAAGAGGCACCTATCGAAACTCGCCCATATGACTCCCGAGGAGTACACCGCCTACGCCGAATCCGTTGAAGTCGATCTGGAGGTTGACTCGACACAGGCCGTCGATCTGCCGCTCTACTGCTGCGACAAGTGCAGTTGGGGGCAAGATAATCCGTCCAAGCCGCCGCGCTTCTGCCCGAATTGTGGCGATATCTTTGACGATCAGGACGTCACGGGCACGCCGTCCACGGCTGTTCCAGAACGATGAGCGGGCAGCCCGGCACGATGGTGGAACGGGTGATGATTAGGACGCTGACCTTCGGCTGATAAGTGGGGCAGCGCTTGCTCGTCTAAGTACACTGGTGCCACATTTCCGTCAGATGCTGGTCACGGTTGGTCGGGCCGCTATCGGTAGCTCGACCTCATGGACCTCGTCGCATCAGGCCCATGATCGCCGAGAGTTGATCCGCTGTCAGCGCCACAATGCCGATATCGGCGCCGCCACCACTCGCTGCGACAACGCAAAAGGTCGTGGTCCGGTGTGGAGGACGACCCCACCGATGAACTGATCGCCCAGCTTATCCCTCAACCACAGCAGGTGTCGTGCATCATCCAGCGCTGGCGCGGCAGTGGCCTTGATCTCAAGGCCGACGATCCGTTGGCGAGGGAACTCGAGGATGAGATCCACCTCATGACGGCCGCGCTGATCACGTAGGTGCATGATCTTGGGGGGCCGAGCCCAGGTGGCGACCTCCGGTCGGAGTTGGGCGGCCACAAAGGTGTCGAGGACCGCCCCCAAGACTGCCCCGTTCCGGGCGGCGCCGTCGGTGTCCACACCCAGAAGGTGCATCATCAGCGAAGTGTCCAGGACGTACCGCTTCGGCATGGCGGCAATTCTGTCGAGATGATCCGAGCGCCACGCGGGCACTCGCTCGCTGAAGAAGATGGCTTCGAGCAGATCCTCATACACGGCAGCGGTGACTTTTGAAATACCCGCAGTTTCGCGGAGCGTCGCCTGGTCGACAATGCGTGAGGAGTTGAGTGCCACCGCCTCAATGAAGGCGCTGAACTTGGCTGGGTCGGGATCGCCGCCGGCCAGCTTCACGTCATTTGTGCGCATCTCTTGCAGATACGAATCCAACCAGGCGACTTGTACTTCTTCGTCGCGCTGTCTGAGCACGACATCGGGGAAGCCACCGCGCGCTGCTCTATCCAAATAATCGAAGATATTGAGATCGGAATCCGGCCCGTCGAGCAACGCCATGACGTCGTCGGCCACTCGGTCGATGAAGAGGGCACCTGTCGAGCGCTCAATCTCATGCTGGGTCAAACCATAGGAAATCCGTCGAACCACACGCCCGGTCGCCGGCCAGGTGAACTCGGCACCGATTCGGACCGACCCGGTCAGCAGAAACTGCCCTGGAGCGGGATCATCATCGACGGCTCGCTTGACCGCCCCAAGGACTCCTGGAACCTCATGCCACTCGTCGAGCAGTGTCGGGCGAGGGTAACGAGCCAGGGCAGCGTCTGGATCGGCCACAAACGTCACAGCATCGACTGCCTTGTCCAAGCTGACCACGCTGGCGGCCAAACGTCGCATTGAAGTGGTCTTGCCGCAGGCACGTGGTCCCACCAGACTGACGGCAGGCAGAGCAGCGACGAGGCGCCGCAGTGAGGCATCAATCATCCGAGGAACATAGGATTCCGGCATGGCTTGAATCCTAGCAGTCCGACGGTTGGCTATCCTTCTAACCCAGGGTTGGCTATCCTTCTAACCCAAGGTTGACTATCCCTCTAACCCAGGGTTGACTTCGTCACTACAACATTCGCGGCAGCAGTCCACCCGCCCGATCGGTAGGGTCAGAGCGTCATCAAGGTCGTCCGCCCCCTCATCCGGCTTTCCAACCCCAAAATGCCCCAACGGGTCCCGGCGAAGCACCGGAACCCGTTGGGGTGTTAGAGAGGAGAGAGAAACGACTAGCGCAGCGCCGCCTGAGCCGCCGCCAAGCGGGCCACCGGCACCCGGAACGGCGAGCAGGAGACGTAGTCGAGACCGACGCGGTAGCAGAACTCGACCGACGACGGATCGCCACCGTGCTCGCCACAGATGCCCAGGTGAATGTCGGGGCGGGTCTGCTTGCCGAGCTTGGCAGCCATCTCAACCAGCTTGCCGACGCCGACCTGATCCAACTTGGCGAAGGGATCGTTCTCGTAGATCTTCTTCTCGTAGTAGGCGTCGAGGAAGTTGCCGGCGTCATCACGCGAGAAGCCGAAGGTCATCTGCGTCAGGTCGTTGGTGCCGAAGGAGAAGAACTCCGCCTCGGTGGCGATGGCGTCAGCCGTCAGCGCCGCCCGCGGAATCTCGATCATGGTGCCGACCTTGTAGTCGAGCGCCACACCGGCCGCTTTGATGATGGCATCGGCTGTTGAGGTGATGATGCCCTTGACATAAGCCAATTCCTTGACCTCGCCAACCAGCGGGACCATGATCTCTGGGACGATCTTCCACTCGGGGTGACGGCCCTGAACGGCAATGGCAGCCTCGATGATCGCCCGGGTCTGCATGGCGCCGATCTCCGGGTAGGTGACATCGAGACGGCAGCCACGGTGTCCCATCATCGGGTTGAACTCGTGCAGCGAAGCGATCTTAGCCTTGAGGTCTTCCAGCTTCACGCCCATGTCGGCCGCCAGCGCCTCGATATCCTCTTCGGCTGTCGGCAGGAACTCGTGCAGCGGCGGGTCGAGCAGACGCACCGTCACCGGGAAGCCCTCCATCGCCTCATAGATGCCTTCGAAGTCGCCGCGCTGCATCGGCAGCAGCTTGGCCAGGGCGGCCTCGCGCTGCTCGACGGTGTCGGAGATGATCATCTCGCGAATGGCGGCGATCCGATCCGGCTCGAAGAACATGTGCTCGGTGCGGGTCAAGCCGATGCCTTCGGCACCGAACTCACGGGCCTGCTGGGCGTCGGTCGGGGTGTCAGCGTTGGTGCGGACCTTCATCGTGCGGAACTCATCAGCCCAGCCCATGATCCGACCGAAATCGCCACCGATCTCGGCCGGGACAGTCTTGATGGCCTGGCCATAGACATTGCCGGTCGAGCCGTCCAGCGACAGCCAATCACCCTCGGTCAGGGTCTTGCCGCCGAGCGTGAAGGACTTGCCGTCCTCGCCGAAGCGGATCTCACCCAGGCCGGAGACACAGCAGGTGCCCATGCCGCGGGCCACCACGGCAGCATGCGAAGTCATGCCACCGCGAGCAGTCAGAATGCCCTTGGCGTAATGCATGCCCTCGATGTCCTCCGGTGAGGTCTCCAGGCGGACCAAGACGACGTCTTCGCCCTTGTCGCGAGTCCAAGCGGTGGCATCCTCAGCCGTGAAGACGATGCGGCCGCAAGCGGCGCCCGGTGAAGCCGGCAGGCCCTTGCCGATGACCTCGGCGGCCTTCAACTCAGCGGCGTCGAACTGGGGATGGAGCAAGGCGTCGATCTGCTTCGGGTCAATCGACAGCACAGCCGCCTTGGGATCGATCATGCCTTCATCGACCAGATCGGAGGCGATCTTGAAGGCGGCGGCAGCGGTGCGCTTGCCGTTGCGGGTTTGCAGCATGTAGAGCTTGCCATCCTCGATGGTGAACTCCATGTCCTGCATGTCCTTGTAATGGGCTTCCAGCTTGTTGACGATATCGACGAACTGGTTGTAAACCGCGGGATTCTGCTCTTGGAGTTGGCTGATCGGCATCGGGGTGCGCACGCCGGCGACGACGTCCTCGCCCTGAGCGTTCATCAGGAACTCGCCGAACAAGCCCTTCTCACCGGTGGCCGGGTTGCGTGAGAAGGCCACGCCGGTTCCGGAGGTGTCACCCAAGTTGCCGAAGACCATCGACTGGACGTTGACGGCGGTGCCCCAGTCACCGGGGATGTCGTTCATGCGGCGATAGAAGATGGCGCGATCGTTGTTCCAGGAGCGGAAGACGGCCTTGATGGCGCCGAAGAGCTGCTCGATCGGGTCGGTCGGGAACTCCTCGCCAAGCTTGGCCTTGTACTCGGCCTTGAATTGTTCGGCCAACTCGTGGAGGTCGTCGGCCGTCAGATCGACGTCCTGGGTGACCCCGCGGGCCTCCTTCATCTCGTCAATCAGCTTCTCGAAGTAGGCCTTGCCGACCTCCATGACGACATCGGAGTACATCTGAATGAAGCGGCGGTAGGAGTCCCAGGCCCAGCGCGGGTTGCCGGACTTCTCAATCAAGGTGGCGACAACGGTCTCATTGATGCCGAGGTTCAAGATGGTGTCCATCATGCCGGGCATGGAGGCGCGGGCGCCAGAGCGGACGGAGACCAGCAGCGGGTTCTCAGCGTCGCCGAACTTCTTGCCCTGTTGGGCCTCAAGGGCGGCGACATGCTCCATGATCTCGGCGCGGATGGCGTCAGAAATGGCTTCGTCGTCCTTGTAATACTGGGTGCAGGCCTCGGTGGTGATGGTGAAACCCTGGGGGACGGGCATGCCGAGTTTGGTCATCTCGGCGACATTGGCGCCCTTGCCGCCCAGGAGGTTCTTCATCGAGGCATCACCCTCGGCGAAATCATAAACAAACTTGTGGTCAGACATTATGACTGCGAATCTCCTTGAATCGTTGCTCCGGATCAGACTTCGGTGTCGCTGCGCTTGGGCCCAGGAGCAGTCCTGACGCCCAAGAGATTCCCGCCCACCGTTCATGCCGCCGGAGCATCTTCGGCACGAACACGTAACCCTCATATCTTACCCCGAGAAGGAGCGGTGTTTCTTACAGAATTGGTTGGTTTGGACAAGGATGCTGGCAGATCGGTGATGTCTAGACCAGTGAACCTTGTTGATGCCAGATTGAATGATAGTTGTTGTTGGTCAGCGCATGTCAAGATGGCAGCTGACGAAACCACTCAAGGGACGGTACGTCACTGCGAAAGTGCTTCCATTGTCTGGATCTCCTCTATCGAACAGTCTGTGGCCATGACCACCGCATCGACAGACATGCCGGCAGCGCTCAAGAAGTCTTGGAAGATCAGTTGCGTCTGAGTCAAGCGCGGCTGACTGGCGCGAAAACCACGCCAGGCGTTCCCTGATCGACGTTAGCAGCGGTGGCCGAGCTGGTGTCAACCTCAGTCATGGCGGCCGCAGCCAGGTCATCGGCGTTCAATTCCAGGCTCAGTCCGCGACGCCCTCCCGAGACCAGAATGGTTTGATGATGCCGGGCCGATGTGTCGATCACCAGACGGTGGCGGCGCTTCTGGCCCAGCGGTGAGATGCCCCCAACCACATAACCGGTGGCGCGTTCGGCCTGAGCTGGAGCCGCCATTTCAGCCTTCTTGCCGCCGACGGCTGCCGCCAAGGACTTGAGATTGAGCAGGCCCGAGGCTGGCACCACCGCCGTCACCAGTTGCCCATCGACTCTTGTCATCAGCGTCTTGAAGACCCTGGCTGGATCGACGCCCAAGACCGCCGCCGTCTCCAGACCGAAGCCGATGCTGGCAGCGGCGTCGTGCTCGTAGCTATGGGTTCGATAGCTGACTCCGGCGGCATCGAGGATGGCCAGGGCGGGGGTGGCGGGCGCTTTGGGCTTCTTGCTCATTGCTTCATTGTCGCATCGCTGCGGCTGTCAACCTGGTGGATGGGCCGTGGCAGTCGGAGGCACCAGCAGGATTCGTGGCCATCAGACGCTCAGGCTGGTCGACTGCCCCGCTATGTCCCAGGTTGGCGCGGCGTCGGTGTCAGTGTCGGATCGGGCAAGCTGCGCAACAGGGCGTCGACCATTGTCAGGTCGGTCAGGTCGGGATCGAGCCAATCGTCGACACTATCGAGAGGCACCACCACCGGCATCCGGTCGTGGATATGGCCCAAGGCGTCGGTTGCTGGACGGGTGATGATCGTCGCCGAGCACAGCCAGTGGCCAAATACCCCAGGGCTAGATGTCGATCGGGACTCCGCAGTGGCGTTCATATCGGTCGAGGCGGCGCTGCTCTTCGGCCCGGATGGCGCCCCGCTGTCGTCCCGGGGGTGATCCGCCGCTGGCGCTATCCCCATCGCGGCGTGGCCCAATTTCGCAGCCGTATCTTGGTCGGAAAGCAATGGATCCATCACAGCTGTATTAGGGGTCGCAGCAGACCCTTGGCCCGGACTCGGCGGCTCCGGTGCCCTCCACCAGTCATAGAGACCGGCGAAAGCAAGCAGTCGCTCATCATCGGCATGCAGCCAATAAGGCTGCTTATGGCCATGGCTGAGCGCCCACTCGTAGTATCCCGCCGCCGGGATGATCACTCGCCGGCGAGCCGCCGCCTCTCGAAAAGACGGTTTGCTGGTGACGGTTTCGGCACGGGCATTGATCAGAGGGCGACTGCTGATGGTTTTCGACCATGCCGGCACCAAACCCCAACGGGCCAGGCTGAGACGACGGCGATCGTGCGGCGGCTGCTGGGCCGGTGATGGGTCAGGTCCCAGATCGAATCGATGGTTGTCACCGGCCGTCTTCTGGGCGGGGATCTCGGCGCTGTCGGGTTCGATGGTCGGGGCCGGGTTGACGCTGACTGATGCTGCAGCGCCGTGCTGGCGTCGGTCATCGATAATTGGGCTGATCATCCAGATCGCCTGGGTTGGGCGAACGTCCGTCGAAGGCTCACGCCGCCCTTCGACCAAGTCGATGCCGAAATGGTCGATGACAGACTCGACTCGGGGGATGATGAATCGACCACACATACCTCAATTATGGTGTGCTGTCCCCAACCCGCTGGCACAGACCAGGGCCAAGCCGAAGCTGAAGCGCGAGTTGGTGTGCGGTACCAAACCTGTGGCATAGACAACGGATCGGTCAGATAACGTTGCAACGCACCAGTGATCACTTGACCCAGACCACATCAGGCTAGTCGAGCAGTTGTCGGCTCCCCTGGCAACCGATGCGCTTCAACAGCCAGAGTCAGCCGATGTACACCCGGGGCACCCGGTCAGCGATGCCGCAAAGCAATTCATAAGATATGGTGTCGGCCTGCTGGGCCAGGGCAGCGGCGCTGAGGAACTCGGAGCCGTCCCGACCGATCAGGGTCACCGGCTCACCGACACCGATCGTCGATTCCGGGCCGAGATCAATCATCATCTGGTCCATGCAGATGGTGCCGATTTGCGGGTAGAGCCGGCCGGCGATCGCCACTTGCGCTCGATTGCTCAGTCCGCGCAGGTAACCGTCGCCGTAACCGACCGGGATGGTCGCCACCCTGGTGTCTTGGCCAGCCACCCAGCGCCGCCCGTAGGAGACAGTCTCGCCAGCGTGGACGGTCTTGACGAAAGATATGTGGCTGACCAGGGATAACACTGGGTCGACGTGCAAACCTGACCGGGCTTGCAGTCCACCGGTCGGCAGCTGGTGACGCCCGGAGCCGCTCGACCAGGCTTCGGTGCTGGCCGCCTGCGACTGGGGGTAGCCATAGCTGAGGATGCCCGGGCGGACCATGTCATACCAGCTATCTGGGTGACGTTCGACGGCCGCCGAGTTGGCTGCATGCTTCAATTCCAGCCCACGACCGATCAGTTGCTCGATGCCGTCGACGGCTTCATTGAATTGCTGAATCTGACGGCGGGTGAACTCATCCTCAGCCGGGTTCTCGGCAGACGCGAAATGGGTGTAAACCGCTTGGAGGTGGAGCAGCGGTGATTGATCGATCAGCTCGGCCAGACGGGGCGCCAGGACGGGTGGGCAACCAATCCGGCGCATGCCAGTGTCAATTTTCAGGTGGACATTGATCGCTTGGTCGGCGGCCTCGGCGGCGGCGCTGGCGGCCCAAATGGTCACCGGATCAACCACGGTCAGGGTCAATCCAGCGGCGATGGCCGCTCCAAGTTGATGGTTCTGAGCCGGTGACAGCTTCAGGATCGGCAGGCTGATGCCGGCGGCGCGCAGATGAACGCCCTCTTCAACGGTGGCGACGCCGAACCAATCGACACTGTGGTGCTGCTCCAGCCAGGCGGCCAGTGGCGCTTGCGTGGCGCTGCCCGGCTCACAATCGATCAGTCCATGCCCATAGGCGTTGGCCTTGATCGGCAGGAGGATCTTACGGAATTCGACGCGACTGCGAATGGCGTCAAGATTGCGTTCGAGCGCTCCCAGGTCGATCTGGGCAAAGGTCTCGAAGCCGTCCATCAGCCTCCTTTCCAACTGACAGTTTATTGCCAAGGCGAAGGGCTTGAAACAATCGAAAGTGTCCTTCGTTGGGAGTTGGGACCTAGCCATGGGTTGCTCGGGCTCATTGTTGGGTCGGAGATCCTGGCCTCACGGGGCCGAGGCGGAAATCAGGGCACTGCGTCATCTCGTGGGCCTGTCCAAGCGGAATAGCCACCACATGTGGTGGATATTCCGCTGCTGCACCAGCTCGGCCAATCACCGCCGGTTTGACCAGGCGACTGTCTAGCCATGGTGGTTGTGTCGGGAATGCCCAACGCCAAGCCCGTGGGGGTTAAGCTCAGTCGCATGATTGACCAGGTGCTGCCGGGCGACGTGTGCGTCGCCGAAATCTGGACCGGTGATGATGACGCCACGGCGGCGGATCGCCTCTGGCCAGATGAAGAGCGCCTGCTTGCCGGGGCGGGGCAGCGGCGACTGGTGGAGTTCGCCAGTGGGCGGCGGTTGGCCCGACAAGCCTTGTTAGCCCTGGGGATCACCCCCGATGCGATCCCGATTGGACCGGACGGCGGGCCTGTCTGGCCGGTCGGCGTGATTGGATCGATCACCCATTGCCCCGGTTATCGGGCGGCCGTCGTCGCTCGCAGCGGGGAACAGGTTGATGACATGTCCGCAAAGACCGGGGCGATTGAGGCTGAGGGCCGATTGGCAGGGCCACCGCTGGCCATTGGCATCGACGCTGAGCCGGTCGGTGCCCTCAGCCAGCGAATTGTCAGCTATATCGCCAATCCGAGCGAGATTGACTGGTTGGCGCGACTGAAAGTCACCCAGCCACGACTCGATGGTGATCACCTATTGTTCAGCATCAAGGAGGCCATCTATAAGGCGTGGCGGCCCCTGACTGGTCAGCCCTTGGCCTTCCATCAGGCCACTGTCGAGTTGGGGGAGATGGACTTCTCCAAAACAACTGTTGAGTCGGAAGAGGTGCCCAGCGCCCAGTCCAATCATTTGCCACTGGCCAAGACAGCTGTTGAGCCGGGAGAGATGGGGCACCGCGGCGCCAGTGGCGGAAACAGCGCCTTGATCACCGGCAGCTTCAGTTTCACGGTCGAGGCCGAGTTGGCCCCCTTGCTGGCCGGCATCGATTGGCGGGGTCGCTGGCTGCTGGCGGACGGCCTGATCATCGTTGGGTTGCTGGGTCGGGGAAGCCAGCCAGCCCCGTGAAGCGCATCCACCAAGACAAATGCCAAGCCATCGGACACTTCGAAGGCGCCTAGTGTCCTGCGCCGTTAATTCGTTGCAGAATTGGGGTGATCTGCGGCGCCTCGCTGCGTTGTCGTCGGTCGCGATCGGCCCAAATCGCTCCCTCCTCCGCCTTGCGATCCACCACACCTGACCCCAATTCCTTATCCACCGAATCAACGGCGCAGGACACAAGCCATGGATTGATTTCGGGCAAGGCGCCAGGTAGGCTGCAACACGGCTAGTTTTATTAACTAAGTAATTTGTTGGTCGAAGGTCCAAGCGAGTCAGCAGTCATTGACCGGTTGATCGACCCATCAAGCGCGACCAGCGCTTGATGGGTCGGCCGGGTCAACGATCGGCGGCGGAACAAACGGCCTGTGGCCACCGGAAGGAGGTGTTGATGTCAGACTTCGAGGACACACTCAATGCCCTGCTCGTCTCGACCTTTGACACCATCCTGAAGTATGAGTCAGCCTCTTTGGCCGACCTGCCTGGCCCGTCGGTGACCATCGCCGAAGCCCACATGATCGAGTTCATTGCTGGTCAGGACGGCCAAGCGACCGGCTCATCGATCGCCACCGGCCGCCACTTGGCCTTGCCAACCGTGACGGTGGCCGTCAAAAAAATGGAGCAAAAGGGCTACATCCGCAAGGTTCGCAGTACTCAAGACGGTCGGCGCATCTACGTGCATTTGACCGAGCAAGGCATGCGGATCAATCGAGCCCATAGCCTGATGCATCAGCGGATGGTGCGTCACATCAGTAACCAATTCAGCCCGGATCAGAAAGATACACTGTTGACAGCTGTGCAGCAGTTGAGTGATTTCTTCTTGGGCTTAGCGGGAGGACGACAGTGAGTTTGAAGGTTTTATCGACGGGTGTCGGGCTGCCGCAGCGCTTCATCACCAATGACGACTTGGTTGAGGTGATGGGCCTGGACACCTCAGACGAGTGGATCTACAGCCGCACCGGCATCAAGGGGCGTTATGTCTGCCAGGAGGAGACGCTGGCCGAACTGTCGATCACCGCTGCCCGCCAGGCCCTCGATGAGGCCGAATTGACCGGGGCCGACATTGATTACATCCTCTGCTCGACCATCGCTGCCGACACCAAATCGCCATCGCTGGCCTGCACCGTGGCCGAGGCGATCGACGCCAGCTGTGGGGCGGTCGACTTGAACGGAGCCTGCACCGGCTTCATCTACGACCTTGATGTGGCCAATGCCCTGATCGCCACCGGTCGGGCCAAGAACATCTTGATCGTCGCCGCTGAGAAGATGTCGGCTCATGCCGATTGGACCGATCGGCGCACCTGTGTTCTGTTCGGCGATGGGGCGGCAGCAGTGGTGGTGACTGCCGGCAATATGATCAAATACATCAATGTCGCTTCCAAGCCTGACACCGAGGTGATCCGGATTCAGGCCGATATGGCCGGCAACAATCCGATTGCCCGGGATATGCCGGCGGCTGGCTTTGTCCACATGGATGGGCAAAAGGTCTTCAAATACGCCGTCAACATCATCGAGAATGAAGTCAAGTCGGCCTTGGAGAAGACCGGACTGACCCCGGATGACATCGACCTTTACCTGTTGCATCAAGCCAATTTGCGGATCATCGATTTCGCCATTTCCCGCCTGAAGCAGCCGAAGGACAAATTCCCGACCAACATCGACCACACCGGCAACACCTCGTCGGTGTCGATTCCGCTGCTGCTGCACGAACTGCGCCAGGCGGGTCAGATCAAGGCCGGACAGAAGATGTTCCTCTGCGCTTTCGGGGCCGGCATGACCTATGGCACCTGTGTTTGGGAGTGGGAGTGACCTCGTCATTTCCACCAGCGTCAATCAACAACAAACCCACAATATAAGGAGAAACACCATGTTGAACGATATCCAAGACGTCCTGCGCGAATACAAGGGTGACGACGAGTTGACCGTCACCCCAGAGACCAGCTTCGCTGACCTGTCCCTCGATTCCCTCGACACTGTCGAATTGGTGATGAGTATTGAGGACAAGTTCGGCGTCTCCATTGAAATGAATGGCGATGTCAACACCGTTGGTGATTTGATGACCGCCATCGAGAAGGCCAAGCAGGCCTGATCTTAAAAGGCCCCAAGAAAGAGCCCATTGTGATCAATTCCCCGATTTGTGACATCCTCGGCATCGATTATCCCATCTTCCAAGGAGCGATGGCTTGGATCTCTGAGGCCCATCTGGCTGCGGCTGTGTCCAACGCCGGTGGTCTCGGCATCATCGCCGGTGGCAACGCGCCGACGGACTACATCCGCGATCAGATTCAGACCGCTCGCAGCCTGACTGACAAGCCTTTCGGTGTCAACATCATGTTGATGAGCCCGAATGCGGCCGAGGTGGCGGAGATGGTCGCCCAGGAGAAGGTGGCCGTGGTCACCACCGGAGCGGGCAACCCATCGCGCTACATGGAGCGCTGGCGGGAGGTCGGCATCGCCGTCATCCCGGTGGTGCCGTCGACCGGCATCGCCAAGCTGATGCAGCGCGCCGGCGCCACGGCGGTGGTGGCCGAGGGTGGCGAATCGGGCGGTCATGTCGGGGATCTGACGACCATGGCACTGCTGCCCCAGGTGGCAGACGCCGTCGACATCCCAGTGCTCGGCGCTGGGGGCATCGCCGACGGTCGCGGCATGGCGGCGGCCCTGATGCTGGGCGCCTGCGGCGTTCAGATCGGCACCCGTTTTCTGGTGGCCGACGAATGTCGGGTCAACCCTGTCTACAAAGCCAAGGTCCTCAAGGCCCGCGACATTGACACCATGTCCACCGGTCGGCGTCTTGGCCATCCGGTGCGGTCCTTGAAGACGCCCTTCTCCCAGGAGTTCTTGAAGAAGGAATACGACTCGTCGGTCAGCGATGCTGAGTTGGAGAAGTTCGGTGAGGGCGCACTGCGCCTGGCAGCGGTTGACGGTGACGCCGAGCACGGCTGTTTCTTGGCCGGGCAGATCTCTGGCATGGTCAAGCAGGCCCAACCGGCGGCTGAGATCATCTCCGAGATCATGGCTGAAGCCGAAACCCTGCTGGCGGCCGCGCCCAAATGGGTCAAGTGATGGCCGACCCCAAGCAAGTGACAACCCACCCCAAGCAATGATCGACTGGGCGGGCCGAGCATGGCCCGCCCGCCAGTAAGGAGTCAATGTGCCCCGAATCGCCTTCGTTTGCGCCGGCCAAGGCGCTCAAGCCCCTGGCATGGGGGCCGATATCGTCGCTCACTCGCCAGCCGCCAAGGCTGTCTTCGACCAGGCTGAGGCGCTGCGTCCGGGCCTGACGGAGCTCTGCTTCAACGGGCCGGCCGACCAGCTCAATCAGACGATCAACACCCAACCGGCGCTGTTCATCGACGATCTGGCTTGCGCCAATGCCTTGATCGAGGCTGGGGTCACCCCTGAAGGTGTGGCTGGCTTCTCCCTGGGCGAAGTGGTGGCCTGCGTGCTGGCAGGGGTGATGTCCGCCGAGCAGGCCTTCGATTTTGTGACTCTGCGGGCCGCCGCCATGCAGGATTGCAACGAGCGCCACCCAGGCACGATGTTCGCCGTTGTCAAGCTGACCCCGATCCAGGTCGATCAGGTGGCCGCGGCGGTGGGCCTGGCCTGGCCGGTCAACTATAACTGCCCAGGTCAGGTGGTGGTGGCCTGCGACGAGTCGGTGGCCGATGCTTTGGCGCAGGCAGTCAAACAGGCTGGTGGCCGGGCGATTCGTTTGGCGGTCGGTGGGGCCTTCCACTCGCCGCTGATGGATGAGGCGGTGCCGCAACTGGCAGCTTGGCTCGACCAGCAACAGTTCGGCGATCCGACCATACCGATCTTCGCCAACGCCACCGCCGCGCCCTACGAGCCGTCCAACCGTTCGATTGAACAGGCGACCGACTTGGCGACCGATCCGTCGATCTTGCCCGCCACGCCGGCCAAGTTGCTGTCTTATCAGGTCAACCACCCGGTGCTCTGGCAGAAGTCGATTGAGGCGATGATCGCTGACGGTTTCGATTGCTTCATCGAAGTCGGGCCAGGCAAGACCCTGTCGGGATTCATCAAGAAGATCAACCCCGATGTGGCCATTCACAACGTCGCTGACGCCGCCAGCTTGGCGACCACGCTGGAGGCCCTGAAATGAACCGACAAAACCTCGAGGTGGCCGATCAGGTGCAGGTGACCGAAGCTGGAGGGCCGGAGGCTGCTGCCAGCCCGGTTGACGCAGGATCAATTCCAGTTGGGGCGACCTGTGGCAAGCCGGCCCAGCCGACGGCCTTGCCTGACCTTGATCTACCCGGGTTGGACCTGAGCGGGCGCACCGCCGTCGTCACCGGCGGATCGCGCGGCATCGGTCGGGCCATCGCATTGGCGCTGGCCAATCACGGCGCCAATGTCGCGGTCATCTACGCCGGCAACGGTCCGGCGGCCCATCAAGTGGTCGAGCTGGCCCAGGCCATGGGTGTGTCGGCGCAGGCCTACCGCTGCGATGTCGCCGATTACGACGTCTCCCAAGAGGTCTGTGACCGGATCGTCAAGGATTTCGGATCGATCGACATCCTGGTCAACAACGCAGGCATCATCCGCGACAACCTGATGCTGCGCATGAGCGCCGCTGATTTCGACGAGGTCATCGCCGTCAATCTCAAAGGCGCTTTCAACGTCACCCACCACCTGATGCGCTCGCTGTTGCGCTCCAAGCACGGCCGGATCATCAACATCTCGTCGGTGTCGGGGATGATGGGCAACCCTGGCCAGGCCAATTACGCTGCTGCCAAGGCTGGCCTGATTGGCATGACCAAGACTGTGGCCCGCGAGGTGGCCGGTCGAGCAGTCACCTGCAACGCCATCGCGCCGGGCCTGATCACCACCGATATGACGGCCGCTTTGAGCGATCAAGCTCGGTCGTCACTCGATGCGCTGGTGCCTTTGAAGCGGGCTGGGCAGCCCGCCGAGATCGCCGCCGCCGCCCTCTTCTTGGCCAGTGACATGGCCGCCTATATCACCGGCGAAGTCCTGCGGGTCGACGGCGGTATGTACATCTGAGCCGCCAAATTTGACTAATCTCGTGGCGGCCCCAATTGGCCCGACACAACTGAATCAAGTCTCACAAGCCGTACAACAGCCGGCAATCAACTCATCACTGATCATCGATCAACAGATTAGGAGTCAACCATGAAACGAGTGGTGGTGACTGGCATGGGAGCGATCTCACCAGTCGGGAACGACGTCGACAGTCTCTGGCAATCGCTGCTGGCCGGGCGTCATGGCTTCGGGCCGATCACCCGCTTCGACCCCAAGGACATGAAGGTCAAGCTGGCCGCTGAGGTCAAGGACTTCCAGCCCGAGCAATACATCGAAAAGAACCAGATCCGCCGGATGGACCTGTTCGCCCAATACGGAGTGGCCGCCGCCGTCCAGTCAGTTGAGGATTCGCGGATCTTCGGTGCGGTCGATCCGGAGCGCTTTGGCGTTTACATCGGCTCGGGCGTCGGTGGCATCTCGACCTTCCTGAAAGAGGCTGAGGTGCTGTTCACCCGCGGCCCGTCGCGGATCTCGCCCTTCTTTATTCCGATGATGATCATCAACATGGCCTCGGCGCTGGTGGCAATGCGCTTCGACGCCAAGGGCCCGTCGCTGCCCGTGGTGTCCGCCTGTTCCAGTGGCACCAACGCCATCGGTGAGGCCTTCCGGGCGATCAAGGTCGGCGCCGCTGATGCCATCATCACTGGTGGGGCAGAGGCCTGCATCAATCCACTGGCGATTGGCGGTTTCACCAACTGCCAAGCCTTGACCACCCGTGAGGATCCCGACTCGATCTCGATTCCCTTCGACCAGCGCCGTGATGGCTTCGTCATCGGCGAAGGCGCCGGGGTGCTTGTGCTCGAAGAGTTGGAGCACGCCAAGGCTCGTGGCGCTCAGATCTACGCTGAGGTGGTCGGCTATGGCAACACCAACGACGCCTATCACATCACCGCTCCGGACCCGTCGGCGTCCGGCTCAGCCGCCATGATTCGACAGGCCTTCGCCGAGGCGGGGCTGACCGCCGACGCCCAGACTTACGTCAACGCTCATGGCACCTCGACCCCGCTGAATGACAAGACCGAGACCCTGGCCTTGAAGAAGGCCTTGGGTGACGCCGCTTATCAGGTCCATATTTCCTCGACCAAGTCAATGACCGGTCACATGCTCGGTGCCGCTGGTGGCGTCGAAGCGATCGCCGCCATCAAGGTGTTGAACAGCAATAAGGTGGTGCCGACCATCGGCTACACCACGCCCGATCCGGAGTGCGATCTCGATTACACGCCCAACCAGGTGGTTGAGACGCCGATCAACAAGGCTCTGTCAACCTCGCTCGGCTTCGGTGGGCACAACGCCGGCGTGTTGTTCGCCGAGTTAGAGGACTGAGTGATGGGCCAGGACGCAGTGGCGGAGGACGCCTTGGTGAACCCGAGCAGGTCGACTTCACGGCCATCAGCGATGTCTGGCGCCCCGGCGGAACCGTCGGTCGGGGTGCTTGATCGAGTGGCCATCGAAGCCCTGTTGCCGCATCGCGCCCCGATGCTGCTGGTCGATCAGGTCGAGTTGACGCTAGGTGATGATGGCCAGCCGCTGGCAATCGGCCAGTACACCGTCAAGGGCGATGAGTTCTTCCTTCAAGGGCATTTTCCGGGCAACCCGGTGGTGCCCGGTGTGATGCTCTGCGAGATGATGGGTCAAAGTGCCTGCGTGCTGCTGGGCGACGCCGCCGCTGGCAAGACACCGTTCTTCACCGGCATGGACAAGGTCCGCTTCCGCAAGCCGGTCCTGCCCGGTGACACGGTCGTTTTCAAGGTCAGCCTGACCCGCGCCAAAGCGCCCTTTTATTTTGTCAGTGGCCAGGGTCTGGTGGCTGGCAAGCTGCGTGTCAGTGCTGAATTGTCCTTCGCCCTGGTGGGCTGAGGGGGCTTGTCCTTGTGGCGACGACTCATGGTGGCCCGCAACGGAAATCGCTTGCTGGGTTGAGTCCGGATGTGCTGTCTGGCGGTGTGGTCGTTGGTCGACGGGTGTCCAGTCCGCCTACCGGCTCCACCCCCGCGCCCAACCAATCTCCGGTGCGGGAGACTAGTGATCGCCTTCGCGATCGGGCCCGTGGTGCCCTGATCGGACTGGCGATCGGCGACGCGCTGGGCATGCCCACGCAATCGATGAGCCCGTCTGACATCCGGCAAACATACGGCATAATCGATCGGCTGATCGACGCCGCCGCCTGCCAACCGATCGCCCCCAATCTGCCGGCTGGCACGATCACCGACGACACCGAGCAGGCATTGCTGCTGGCCGGTTTGCTGGTCGCTGGTGGCGGCCGAATCGACCCAGGCCGCTTCGCCGACGCTCTGGCCGCCTGGCAACAGCGGATGGTGGCGCAGGGCTCTCTCGATCTGCTGGGGCCTTCGACCCTGGCGGCCGTGGCAGCGATTCAGGCTGGCGCTGGCCCCGATGACGATCCGGGGGCCAGTGGCGCCACCGATGGGGCGGCCATGCGCATCGCACCAGTGGGCATCGCCGTCGGCCCGGACGGCCCTGATGACGCCGAACATCGTGTGGATGGCGAGGTCAAGCACAGTTGGACCGGCCTGGTGGAAGCCGTCGTCGCCGCTTCGCGCTTGACCCATAACACCAACCTGGGGCTGTCGTCCGCTGCGGCTGTGGCGGCGGCCGTTTCAGCCGGCTTGGCGCAACCGGTGAGGCCTTGGGTTGACCCGATGGTGCTCAGTGCCGAACGGTCTCGATCGGGCAGATCCACCAATCCGGGACCGCGAGGTGACCCTGGAGGATTACCCGAAACTGACCTTGACAGCGGGCCCAAGGTGACCGTTTCAGTGGAGGGTGCTGTCAATCAGTCCAGTGAAGAGCCCAGCGGCATCTGCCCGGCGCCCGACTGGGCAACCGCTCGCGTCCGCCTGGTCGAAGCCGCCCGCTCAGCCGCCAGTCTGGCCGCCGGGCAAGGACACTGGTTGCCCGGTGGCGACATCGCCGCCCGGATCGATCTGGCCTGTCAGTTGGTCGACGGATGGCCGGTTGATCAAGCGTTACGGCGCATTGATCAGCTGATTGGCACGTCGGTTGCTGCCGAGCAGGCGATACCAGCCGCCTTCGCCATCATCTGGCGTTTTGGTGATCAGCCCTTCGCAGCCTTGTGTGCCGCTGCCCAGGTCGGTGGCGACACTGACACCATCGGGGCAATGGCCGGGGCGATGCTCGGCGCCTGGTGGGGCATGGCCGCTTGGCCGGCGGCGGTGGTGGAACAGGTCATGACGGTCAATCAACTGGAGATTGATGCCGTGGTTGACTCCTTGCTGACTCTACGGCAGACGACCCAGAGCTGACTCTTGCTGGATGCTTTGACTTGGCTCAATCTCCAAGATGCATTGTTCGTGCTAGCTAAGCCTGACACACTGGTGGCGGGGGATCGAGGGAGGCAATCATGACGCAGCGGATCTGGTACATCGGCCAAGCCATTGTCGATTTGTCGGTACGTCTACCCCACCTGCCCGAAGTCGGCGGCGATGTCTTCGCGCAGCGCTCCCAAATGTCGGCCGGCGGTGGTTTCAATGTGCTGGCGGCGGCGGCGCGGGACGGCGGTGCGATCACCTATCTCGGCACGATCGGCGACGGTCCATTGGCAGCGATCATCAGTGGCGCCATGGTGAAGGAGGGCATCGCCCAGCTGAATCGACCGATCATCGGCCAGGACAGCGGCTGGTGCCTGGCGATGGTCGATGACGATGCCGAGCGGACCTTCGTCTCGGTGTTGGGGGCCGAGGGTCGCCTAGCGTCTGAACACTTGGCACATGCCTCGATTGACTATGACGACATCGTTTTCCTCTGCGGTTACGCCTTAAGGCATCCCAACAATGGCGCCACCATCGCGGCCTGGCTGCCGAGTCTGCCCAGGGCCGTGCCCTTGGTGATCGATCCCGGGCCGCTGCTCGATGAGATCCCCGATGATCTCTGGCGACTGGTGGTCCACCGGGCCAGCTTGTGGACGGTCAACCGCCGAGAAGCCGGTCTGATGCTGAACCGGCTGACCGCTGATCTGGCGGCATCCCATGCCACCGAAGTCGCCGACGACACCGCCGAACCCCATGACGGAGTTTCTACGGAGGAACGAGTCGCTATTGAGAAAGAGGACCTTGGCGAGAATGCCCTTGGCTCGGCCACCGCTCCTGGTGTCGACGCCGATTTGCGCCCAACCGCACCAGATGACCGAGTCGCACCCGTCGATGATGTCGCTGCATTGGCCCGAGCCTTGCAAGCCCAGCTGAGCGTGCCGCTGGTCCTCCGCGATGGGGCCGAGGGTTCGTGGTTGGCCAGCGCTGACCAATTGATTCACTTGCCAGCTTTGGCGGTGACCGCCGTCGACCAGACCGGCGCCGGCGACTGCCATGCCGGTGTGTTGCTGGCCGGGATGGCACACGGGCTCAGCCTGGAGGCGGCGATCCGCCGGGCCAATGTGGCTGCTGCCATAGCTGTCACCCGGCACGGTGGCGCCACTGCCCCGACGCGCCGCGAAATTGATCAGGCCATGGCGGGGGCACCTGCACTGGGAGGCGACTAACGCCCGCTCGCAGCGGCGTGTTCATCGCAAAGAAACGTTTCAAGCGACCTGAATCGGCGCCGTTGCTCGACGCAAAGGCAGCTGGCGGCGGACGCAGCGGCTGACCATGTAGGTGTCGAAGCCGTCAACAGCCCCACCGACGCCGCCGCCGATCAGCGGCGCCTTGCGAGCGATGGTGCTGGCCAGGCCCTTGCCGGCGGCGTCACGCAACAGGTTGCTCATCACCCGCTGCGCCACCTCCTGATAGAGGCTGGGGTCGAACACTGGAGAGGTCGCAACGGCCAGCGGCGTCGTCGGCAATTGGCCCTTGGCCAACTGCCGGGACAGTTCCCGTTCACCGAGCAGGCACATGGCCACGGCCGTGCGGACTCGTCGATCATCGATGTCGTAGCCATGGATGTGGGCCAGGCCTGCCGCCAAGCGGATTTGAGTGACGATGATGCCGGTGATGTTCGCCGGTGTGCCGATAACCGCGGTGAACAAGCCACCAATGTTGGTGATGGCTCCTTGGGCGGCGGCGGCGATGGTGTGATGGCGGATCAGTGATTCGGCGGCCAATGAAACTTGTTGCCGACGCTGAAAGAGCTTGCCAGCGCTGTTCTTGACACTGGGGAGTTTGCCGTAACCATCGATTGCCAGGTCCATCAGCCGTAGCAGATTGCCGGACAGTGCTGAGCTGGCCACAGCCGGCAGTTTCGCCAGCGCATAGTTGGCGGCGGCCCCCGCCACCTTTCCAGCCATTGTTGCTTGTGCCATGCTCTCCTCCACACCTGTAGAAACGGCCTGGTCGAGGCCGAACGCCTACCATTCTGGCAAGAGAGTCGCTTCGGCACCATCGGGACTCACCCTGACTGCTCCCCGGTTGTGACATCGAGCTATCACTACGGGGTTATGACCCTAGTCTCAATTGCAACAGGTTTCATGACAATCGTCTGAAGGCGGCTCGGATGACACCGATGATCAGCGCGACGCCACGGAGAGGCTGATCATGAGCCAGATTGAGGACTGGTTCTCGCCAGCCACTCATCAATCTCTTCATCGGTGGGGATGTGGATCGGCGGGTTGCTCGCCGCAATCGCCTCTTCCCAGCGCGGAGCGGCGTCTGACGGGGTTGGCAGGCACGGGCGCAATTCCATGACATTGTCTGGACGCAGGGTGATGGCCACCTGGGCCCCCGGTTGGTCAAGATGCAGCCGGCGGCGCATCGGCGCCGGGATTGAGATCGTGCCGCGGGCAGTAATCGAGGCGTATATCGGTGGAGTCAGCATGAGACCAGAATACAGAATTGCCGTCTTTCTGCAAGTTGATGTCAACAATGTCTGTTTCAATCCAGCAGATATTCTGACGTCCTGAGCGTGAAAGTGCTCGAAACAAGTTTCGTAGGCGTGACGCTGGACTCAGGCAAAACGATCTCTGATATCACCACGGGCGGGTACTGTGACCTAGGAAGTGGGGCTTTGGTTCTACGCTCCATAGAATCATAGTCTGAATTTAGAATTGACCAAGATTGCCGAACAATATCATCAAGACCAGGTTGGTAAAGGCACGGACACCGTCGGCACGGGATCGGGCCTGTGTGATGACCCTTGCCTGAGTGAAGAGCCCAACACCCAAGCATCGGCGGCCCCAGGCCGGAAGTAGTTGGAGGTCATTGCGACGATTGAGGGCGACGGCTCCTTGCTCAACGATTGGGGTGTGTTGAAACGGAGCCGAAAAACGGCACCGGCTGTTCGACTTGAATTGTACGGGCGGGCGCGATTGACTGGCAGGCCTCAATGATGACGGCCCTCAGCTGCCGCCGGCTGAGTATTGGGTCGTTCTGCGGCAAGGATCAGCCTGAACACTGTTTCAATCGGCTGTCCGACCAGCGATTGGATCAGTCCAAACCGACTTCGCTGAAGTGGCGATAGTGCCCCGCAGCGGCAATCCGTTGCTGGGACTGCCTGTCCTGCCCGCGATTGCTCACGGTGATATAGTAGCTGCTTGATTAAGGATTAGATTCCTGTTGGAGTGACTCCTCTTTGTTGATCGCCCAACGCATCCTTGCTGAATCTTTGGAGGAATCTCTGACAGGGAAGATTGGTAATTAATGGTGTCCGAATCAACAACTTGTCCACCCAGCGTGCCTGTCCCTGTGGTCAACAAATGGCGCCCCTGGTCACTGGTGATAATCACGCTCGTGTGTGCCACTGCAACGATGATTCAAGGTGACTATATTCGCGACCAGGCTGTTTTATCAATGCAAGGCAACTTTCCAACATTGCCGAGTTGGCTGGGTCAGGCCATGATGGGTCTAGTTATGACTCTGGCCACCGGATTGGCTGCCCTGGTCCAAGCGCTGGTATATCGCTTGCTGTGCGGCTGGATTCTCGGTTTTGATCGTTTATCGCTGTATGCGGTATATGGCTACACGGTCGCGAGCTGGTTGCCCCGAGCGATAATCATCATGATTATCAATCGTGCCTCAGGGCCAGCAGGTGTCACGGATTTTCTGGATCACACCTGGAGCGGAATCGCCGTGGCTGTATTAGAATCAGCATTCTTCGTTATATTGGTCGGCTGGCATATACGGCGTCTTGGTGGCATTGCATTTGTCCGCGTCTTCCTTTTTGGCCTAATCGTGGTTCTGCTGAATTTCCTATTTGCGATACTTGCTTGAGTTGAACGTTTGTCGGTGATGTCTGTCGCCAATGACGGCATCGCCAGCGAGCGATCAGCCAGGCATCGCCAGTTTCGACTATTCAGCTCTAGAATCAGCCCATGTCTCTGCTGCTGCCCACCGGCTTCTCCTCGGTCAGTGAGATTGTCATCAAGAGATCGCGTTTCATCACCAGGGTGGCGCGGGTTGATGACGAGCCGGCTGCGCGAGCAGTCGTTGCCGAAGCACGTGCGACTCATCCCCAAGCCAGACATCACTGCCAGGCCTTCGTCATTGATGACGCCGGGATACGCATCGCCCGTTCGAGCGATGATGGCGAGCCGGCTGGGACAGCCGGTGTGCCGATGCTACACGCCATTGACGGGACAGGGCTAGCCAATCTGGTGGCGGTGGTCACTCGTTATTTCGGGGGCGTCAAGCTGGGGACCGGAGGCTTGACCAGGGCCTATGGGCAATCGGTTTCACAGGCCTTGGCCGGCTGCCCCCGGGTTGAGCTAGTCACCAGGACTGTCTGGGCAGTCGATTTGCCTTACGAACAAGCCGGTCGAGTCAGTGGCGCCATGATCAACCTAGGCGCCGAAACGGTCGATGGTGGCCAGACCCATTTGGTTGACGAGTCGTCGCCTAGACCGCGGGGCGAAAGTTGCCGGGGATCTCTCCTGGAAGGGGCGGATGCAACTGCCACTGCGCCGAGGTTAACCGGCACGAGCCCACCGCTCCGGCATGGGTGTCAGACCCAAGGCTCGTGGGGTGAAAGGATCACCGATGGACTGCCGCCCCGGCATGGGGGCCAGACCACTGCCTTGGCCCCGGAGTCGACCGCAACGCAGGCGCCGTCGATGTTCGGCCGCGGTGAAAGCCTGTCATGGCATTGGTGCTTCACCTTCCCGAAGGATCCGACCGTGGCTTTGGCGCGCTTGACGGCTGGGACAGTGACGGCCCGGCCAATTGGACGGATTCAGCGCGAAGTTCCAGTGAGCTAAGATGCCCCTTTGAGCCTGTCTGCTACCCTGAAACTGAGGTGATGCCAGATGAAGACCATGGCTTGTCCAACCGATGATGCCAAGCGGGGCTGGCGGATCGGCCAATTGATGACCAAAGCGACTCGCCGACTGGCGATGCTGGCCGCCGTGCTGATGGCCGCCGCGGTCTTGGCGCCGAGCGCCTTGTCTTCGGCTGAGCCACCACTGACTGCGCTGGCGGGGCCAATCACCGATGATGCCCAGGTGCTGACCGATGCCGACAAGGCTGAGGTCAATCGGGCGTTGACCGAGGTCGCCGACAAGACTGATTACCAGCTGTTCGTGGTCCTGGTGGACTCCTTTGACGGTCTTTCCGGTGTCACTTGGTCGGATCAAACCGCCAGCAGTGCCCATCTCGGGCGCAATGACCTCCTGTTGTCGATCGCCGTGACTGATCGCCTCTGGGGCTTCTCAGTCGATGCCAAATCGAGTCTTAGCCAGTCACAAAAGGACAAGGTGACCAACGCCATTGTCGACCGCCTGCGCCAGTCCGATTGGGCCGGAGCGGCGGTGGCCGGCGCCGAAGCCATTCCTGGTGTTTCCGGTGGCGGGGTGGCGCCTTACGCCGTTGGTGGCGTGGTGGTCGTCGGTGGCCTCGGCGGCTTCCTCTGGTGGCGGCAGCGGCGCAAGGCAGCGGGGCAGAAGGCGTCGACCGATCCGAACGCCTTGGCGAGTTTGAGCACCGAGGAGCTTGACCGGAGAGCCGGGTCGGCTTTGATCGGTCTCGACAACGCCATTCGTTCCAGTGAGGATGAGGTCAACTTCGCCCAGGCCGAATTTGGCTTGGCGGCGACTGATCCTTATCGGAGCGCCCTGGCTCAAGCCAAGGGTGACATCGCCAAGGCCTTCTCCATCCGACAACTACTCGACGACGACCAGCCGGAGACGGATCCGCAACGCCGGGCCATGCTGATCGAACTGTTGACCCTCTGTGATCATGGGGCCGATGCCCTTGACGCCCAAGTGGAGTCCTTCCAGAAGTTGCGCCACCTGGCCGATCGCGCCGACCAAGTGTTGGCCGACAATCAACGGCGCAGCGACGAGGCGGAACAGCGCCTGCCGGTGTCACGCCAAGCCCTGGCCAACCTGGCCGCCACCTACCCGGCGACGGCTCTAGCCTCGATCAATCAGGCCCCTGATCAGGCCGAAGTGCTGATCACCGCCGCCCGCCAGTCGCTGGACAAGGGCCGTGAGGCTTTGACCGCCGGTGACAAGAATCAGGCGGTCGGTTATGCCCGGGTGGCTGAGAACGCCATGGCCACGGCCAACCAACTGCTCGATTCGGTCGATCATGCCGGTGACAACCTGACCCGGGCCAAGCAGCAATTGACCAAGGCCATCGCCTCAATCTCCTCAGACATTCAAGATGCCGGGCGATTGCGGGTGACCGGTGGCGCGATTGCCCCCGCCCTGACGGAGGCCCGCGCGGCCATCGATCAGGCCCATGCGGCCGCCAGCGGCGGCGATCCTTTGGCGGCGCTGGCCCGTTTGGGTACGGCCGAGGCCAATCTCGACGCGGTCTTGGCGCCAGCCCGCGGCCAGGAGGAAGCTGATCGCCGGGCAATGGCCAGCGCTCAAGCAACCTTGGCCCAGGTCAATGCCCGTATCAGTCAAGCCAGTTCATATATCGCCAATCGTCGCTCGTGGGTCGATTCGACCGCCCGCACCCGCCTGTCCGAAGCCCAGCGCTTGGCGGCTCAGGCGGCCGGCGTCATTTCGACCAATCCGGCCAGCGCTCTGGCATTGGCCCAGCAGGCCCAGGCCCGGGCCGACGAAGCCATCCAGCTGGCCAACCAAGACAATGATTCTTGGGGTGGCATGGGCGGCATGGGCGGTGGCAACGGCAGTTCCGGGCTGGGCAACATCCTGACCGGCGTGGTCATTGGCTCGCTGCTCGGTGGCGGCGGCCGTGGCCATGGTGGCTTCGGTGGTTTTGGTGGCGGTGGCTTCGGTGGCTTCGGTGGTGGCGGGGGAGGCGGCTTCGGCGGCAACTCCAGTGGCGGCGCCTTCTAATCAAACGTCCGCGCCGCCCTGGACAAGTCGACTTGTCGACGATCTGACACTTCGCGGCATCTTGCGACTATCATGACCCTTAGCCGCTTCGTCATCTGCGACGAGTCCAGCGGGGCTAATCCACATTAAGGACATGACATGGCACAGAAGCAATCGATCCTCGGGCGCATCGCCCAGCTGGCCAAGGCCAACATCAATTCGCTGATCGACCGCGCCGAGGATCCGCAGAAGATGCTCGACCAGTTGGTGCGCGATTACACCAACAACATTGTCGACGCCGAGCAGGCGATCGCTCAAACCGTCGGCAACTTGCGTTTGGCCGAGCAGGACTACAACGAGGACGTTGCGGCCATCCAGGAGTGGGGCTCCAAGGCCCAGGCAGCCTCAACCATGGCTGAGCAGTATCGCGCCAAGGGTGACACCCTCAACGCCGACAAGTTCGACAACCTGGCCAAGGTGGCGCTGCGAAAGCAGATGGACGCTGAGTCCGAAGTCAAGCAAGAGCAGCCGATGATCGAGTCGCAGCGGGTGACGGTCGACAAGCTCAAGTCCGGTCTGGCGATGATGAAGGACAAGCTCGGTGAGTTGAAGAGCAAGCGCGATTCGCTGGTGGCTCGCCAAAAGTCCGCCGAGGCTCAGGTCCAGGTGCAGTCGTCGCTCAACTCGATCAACGTGCTCGACCCGACCTCCGAAATCTCGCGCTTCGAGGACACCGTTCGCCGCCAGGAGGCTCAGGCGATCGGCCAGGCGGAGATCGCCGCCAGCTCCTTCGACTCGCAGTTCGCCCAGCTGGCTTCGGCTGGCGACGACATCGAGATTGAGGCCCGTTTGGCCGCCCTCAAGGGTGGGGCCAGCCCGGCGGCGGCCATTGCCCCGACACCGGTCACCCCGGCGATTGAGGCGACGGCGGCGCCAGCTCAAGCCTGATGTTTTGGTGAAGGGGCGGCGGTGGTGGCCGCCGCCCCTTCACCATGTCAGCTTGGCGATCCACCACACCCGATACCACCCCCACAGGCACCCAATATCAGCGCGGTCCACTGGTCTAGGGGCAGCCATCTTGACCGTAACGATGAATGAGCCCTCGCCCGAGCTGGGTTCACCCGATACCGCCGCATGGTTGTACTGCCGCATGGTTGGCCGACGGATGACTTCCAGGCTGTACGGGTGTACAGTTAGTTATAAATGAACCCACCTAGTCAGACTTCAAGCAGTGTTGCCCCAACTGGCGACGCTGCTCCCACCAGGAACCGGACCACCACTGGCGCCATGGCCGGTGTGGAGTCGGCTCGCCGACATGGTCGTTTCCGCCGCGACCCAGCCGACTTAACCGCCCGGGCTCGCATCCGCGACGCTGCACTGTTTCTTTTCGCGCGCGATGGTTTTCGCGCACCGATGCGGACCATCGCCGACATTGCCGGGGTGTCAGTCGCCCTGATCACCCATCACTACGGCACCAAGGACGCCCTGCGCGTCGCCTGTGATGATGAGGTGATGTCCCGCTTCTTGGAGATGGAATTGTTGGCTCTGCGCCAACCGGATTCGGTTGAAGGCCAGTTGCGTGACTCGGCCGCCGCCTCGGTGTTGACCGTCTACATGGTGCAAAGCTTCCTCGACGCCAGCGGTTCGGCGGGGCGCTTCTTCAGCCGCTACGTTGATCACCTGCGGACCATCCTGACTGAGGCCCGGCAAGCCGGCATGATCTCTGAATCAGATGATCCCGAAAGCCAATTGCATGTCCTGGCGACGCAATCGATTGGCATGCTGATCGTCGAGTTCGCCATTGATCCGCCGGCTGATCCTCGCCATTTCATCGACCACGTCCACACCACCCGCCAGATACTGGCTCAGTTGGAGCTGTACTCGCACCCGTTCTTCCCGCCATCGCCAGCCATGGACACCTATATCGACATCCTGCGGCGGCGAGCTGAGACTGACGGCGCTGACAGCGACCGTCCGTCGGATAACTGATCATCGGGGCCACTGAGCCTTGGGCCGCCAACGGCGTTGGCTGTGGAGGGGATGACCGTCTGCCAAACGGGTCCAGTGGTCTCAAGGAAGCCGACATCAGGCAGCAACAGCCTCTGACCAAATTACCGGAGGCTGTTGCGAACGGACTTCACCGCAGTGGCGTCACATCGATCAGCTCAGGTCGACCCTGTCGATATCATCGAGGATGGCGTCCTTCTCAGCCTCGTAGCTGTCGGCTTCGGTGGCGATCAACTGGGCGGCCTCGATGGTCATCTCCTTGGCGTCGCCGCTGGCGCCCATCACCACATGGATACCCATGTTTTCCAGCATCTTCAGCATCGGCGGCCCGGCGTGGCCCGTGACGACGGCGTCGACATCGTGCTCTTTGAGGAAACGGGCGATCCGGGCGTGGTGGGCGCCGTGCCCAGCGTGGCTGTGTGAGTGGGCGTGATCGTGCGAGTGACCGGTCTCGGCTGGGTCGGTGGAGGTGTTGGTGGTTGCGGTGGCCTGGTCGGCTCCGGTCCCAGCTGGTGCGTCGTGGAGCACATCCCAGCCGACATCATAAGTCTGCCAGGACTTCAAGCCCTCATCGTCGACCGAGGCGATCGCCATGGTATGGGCCCGGCCCAGGCCGTCACCCATCTGTTCTCCGGAAACATTCACTGCCAAAATCATGGCTCTATTGTGCCCTACTTGGCTTGTCAGATGGGCATCGACGCAACGCACACCGCCAGGGGCACCTGATTTGCTGCTGATCTGATCCCATGTCCCCTCAATCAAACAGGTTGATTCACCAGTAGGAACGCAAAGCTATCAATCATCGGGGGGTAACTCGGCACAGAATCTCGTGGTGGCGACGTGAATTAGAGGTTTCCCCGGTCGGTGGAAGCGGCCGGGGAAACCGGTCCTCAGTTTACCAGGGCAAAGGAGGAGGAGATCGGCAAAGTTATCCACAGATTCAAATTCCGGTGACAGATCCGTTGCCTGAACACCCATGGTTATTGATATGACCGGCATTTGATCGGATCGTTGATTCGGAGGGAAGGCCATGCCACTGCTACTGCCAATCATGGACCGGGTGTTCAAGCACGTCTTTGCCGATCCGCACGATCTTGGAGCACTGCGTGCCCTGTTGGCGGCCATCCTGGGATGGCCGCAGGCCGATCTGGCAGATATAACGCTGCTTGATCCGCAATTGGCGCCTGAGCAGGCGACAGGGCGTCTCGGTATCGTCGATATCCTTGTCAGCAACAGTGCGAATCAGACCATCCACATCGAATTGCAGCGGCGCCAGCATCTGGCATTGGCCGAGCGGCTGGTGTTCTATAACGCTCGTCTGCTGTCACATGGCCTACGGCGAAGTCAAGGATTTGATCGTATCGATCAAGCGATCACTATCGCCATCACCAACTTCAACTTTGTGGATGTCACTGATGACTATCACCACACCTTCAGTTGGCGTGAAAACAAAGTCGGCATCAACTTGACGCCCGTGGCGCGGATTGACACCCTAGAACTACGTAAACTGCCAGTCATCTGCGACCAGACCCCTCTGTGGGGTTGGCTGCGGTTCATCGCTTCACGCACCGAGGAGGAGCTCAATATGGCATCGACAATTTCCCCTGAGATCAACGCCGCAGTAGATAAAGTGCACCGATTCAGTGCGGAGGACATCGCTTTCTTCACCGCTATGCGCGAAGATGAAACCCAGCGTGTCTGGGAGCAGTATCGCCTCGACGCCGAGCGTGAAGGGCGAGCCTCCGGTCTTGCTACCGGCCTAGCCGAGGGTCTTAGAGATGGCCTTGCTCGGGGGCGTGAGCAAGGCCTGGAGCAAGGCCTAGAGCAAGGCCTAGAGCAAGGACTTGAGCAAGGACTTGAGCAAGGGCGCGTCAATGGTGAGTTTGAGGCCAAGGTGGCGATTGCCAAACGCCTCCATCAGCAAGGTTTGACCATCGCGCAACTGGCCTCGGCTGTCGACCTTCCGGTTGACCAGGTCAGTCGGCTAATTGTCTGAATCGAGGTGATCTGCCGGCAATAAAGGGCCACATTGTTGAGTAGCTAGTATCTACTGCCGGGAATTCGTTGCTGAGCTGTGACCAGGTGTGGCGTCAGGCTGTGTTGTCAATGGTCGACGGGCAACCAGCCCGTCTGGCGATCCAGATCCACCACGCCGGGGCCCACCCTGCACCCAGCCAATCTCCGGTGAAGGGCGTTAGTGGTCGATGCCCCCGATTCGCCGAAGGGAACCGGGGGCATCAAACGAGCGTCAATCGAAGTCAGAGCGCTTTGACTCCCCAGATGTCGCTGGTGTAATCGCGGATCGCTCGGTCAGATGAGAAGAAGCCACAGCGGGCCACATTGAGGATGGCCGAGCGCAGCCAGGCGTCTTGATCGGCGTATTTGGCGTCAACCTCAGCCTGGACCTTCATATAGGACTGGTAGTCGGCCAGCGCCATGAAGCGGTCCTGGTAGAGCAGATTCGACACCAAGGGCTCGAAGGAGCCACGATCCCCGTCGGAGAAGGCTCCAGAGGCGATCAGGTCGATGGCCGCCCGCAAGTCCGGGTCCGATTCATAGAATGATGACGGGTTGTAACCGGAGTCACCCAAGGCTTCGACTTCCGGCTCAGTCATGCCGAAGAGGAAGAAGTGCGCATCGCCGACCCGCTGGCGGATCTCGACGTTGGCCCCGTCGTCGGTGCCGATGGTCAAGGCGCCGTTGAGGGCGAACTTCATGTTGCCGGTGCCCGAGGCCTCCTTGCCGGCCTGAGAGATCTGCTCGGACAGATCAGCTGCCGGGATGAGATGCTCGGCCAGGGTGACGTTGTAATTCGGCGGGAAAATCACCCGCATCATTGAGTTGACCCGAGTATCGGCGTTGATCGTCTTGGCGACGGCGTTGATCAGCCGGATCGTCTCCTTGGCGATGTAGTAGCCGGGGGCAGCCTTGGCGCCGAAGACGAAGGTCCGCGGTGTGACGTTCTTGGCCGTCCATTCGCCGCTGAGCAGCTTGTTGTACATGGTGACGATGTGCAGCAGTTTCAGCGACTGGCGCTTGTACTCGTGCAACCGCTTGACCATGCAGTCGAGCATGTGGCCTTGGGGCAAAACGATGCCGTCACGCCGCTTCAGGTCCAAGGCGAAGGCCTCTTTGTTGGCCTGCTTGACTTGACGGAATGATTCACGGAAATCGTCATCTTCGGTGAAGGGCTCAAGCTCGCGCAGGCGCTCGAGGTCGGTCAACCAGCCGACACCGATGGCGTCGGTGATCAGGTCGGACAGGCGGGGGTTGGACAGCTTGATGAAGCGTCGCGGCGTCACGCCGTTGGTGACATTGAGGAAGCGATCGGGCCACATCTCGGCGAAGTCGGGTAACACCTTGTCACGCAGCAACTGCGAATGCAGCGCCGCCACGCCATTGATCTTGCCAGCGGCGTAGGCCGCCAGATGGGCCATCCTGACCGCCCGAGACGGATAGTCAGTGATGATCGACATCCGCCGCACCCGCATCTCGTCGTTCGGGTGAGCCGCCCGCACCTCGGCGCACAGATGCTGGTTGATCTCGTCGATGATCTCCATGTGCCGCGGCAGCAAGGCGTTCATCAGGTCGACCGGCCAGGTCTCCAGGGCCTCAGGCAGAAGGGTGTGGCAGGTGTAGTTGAAGCAGCCCGATGTCACCTTCCAGGCGGCGTCATAATCGAAGCCTTCCTCATCCATCAGGATGCGCATCATCTCCGGTATGCCGATCACCGGGTGGGTGTCGTTCAATTGGAAGCTGATCCGGGTCGGCAACTGGTGCAGGTCGAAGTCGGCTTCCAGATGAGAGATGAAGTCGCGGATCGAACAGGCGACGAAGAAATACTGTTGCTGTAGGCGCAACTCCTTGCCCTGAGGGGTCGAGTCCTCCGGGTAGAGCACCTTGGTGATGTTCTCAGCGAAGGTCTGGGAGCGGACGGCCTCGGCGTAATCCCCGGAATTGAAGATGGCCAGATCGAATGCCTTCGTCGCCTGAGCGCTCCACAAACGCAAGGTGTTGACCCAACCGTTGGCGTATCCAGGCACCATGTAGTTGTAGGGGATGCCGATCACATTCCAGCTCGGCTCCCAGTTGACCCGCTCATGGCCGTCGGCGTCGGTGGTCCGGCTGGTCTTGCCGCCAAAATTGACCTGCACTGAATGCTCTGGGTGGGGGAATTCCCAGGGATTGCCCATCGACAACCAGGTGTCGGGTTGCTCGACTTGGGCGCCGTTGACGAAGGTCTGACGGAAGATGCCATATTCATAGCGGATACCGTAACCGGTGGTGGGCACACGCATTGTCGCCAAAGAATCGATGTAGCAAGCCGCCAGCCGACCCAGGCCGCCGTTGCCCAAGCCTGGCTCGACTTCCTGGGCCCGCAAGGTGTCGAGGCTGATGCCGCAGGACGCCAGCGCCTGTTCGGCGATCTCGCCCAGTTCGGTGGCCAACAGAGAGTTGTCAAGTTGGCGGCCGAGCAGGTATTCGGCGGACAAGTAGCCGACCATCTTCTGCTTCGAGGAGAAGATCCGCCGGTTGGATTCCAGCCAGCGGGCCATCAGGTAGTTGCGGACGGTGCGGCCCAAGGCCAGATACTGGTCATTGACCGTGGCCCGCCCCAGAGCCACTCCTTGACCCATGTTCAATTCTTGGAGGAACTGTCGGGCGAAGCCGTCGACAGTGTGTTGCGGCGATTGCACCGGCCCGGAGGCCAGCGGATTCGTCACTGGAAGTTCTGGTCCAACTCGATCCCCCGCATACTGTGTTTCATCCCCTGGCACGTCGACCGTCTCGGTCGGCAGTTGGCTCTCATCCACGCTGTTAGTCATTGCTCTAAACTAGCCAGTCAACTTCAAGTGCGCTAATCCGGTGGCCAGATGCCAAGACGGTCATCTGGGACCAGGGTCTCGTCAATTAGCACGCCGTCTGGCTTTGCCAACGCCATCGCAGTGGCAATGGGGCGCGACGATACTGTGAAGAGCTGGCAATCGCCTGTTTCGGAACGCTGCGCATCACCGAGGTAGGGCCGGTCACCGTTTGCCAGTGGACTCAGCGGGGCACGAAGGGATCGATCGGACAATCGGCCGCCGCTTCGATCGTCACTTGGCCTGGCAGCCCAGGCAGTGTCAAATCCCCCAGCGGTAGCAGGCATACCAGCGAAACGCTGACTTCGCCCAGCTGACCGGGATCCTGGTCAAGGGCAGCAGTGCTGGTAGTGACCGTCAAGGTTTGGCAGTTTGGGCCGCCCGACACCATCTGTTGGCGGCTGATGCGCTCGGCTAGTTGAGCCCCTTCGGTGGAGTCAGCGGCCAAAGCGGCGGCGCGGGCTCCAGCCAAGGCCCCAGACTGCAGATCGGCGTAGGCCGTAGCCCAGCGGGCCAGGGCGATCGTCAAGATCACGAACAACAGCAGGGCGGGCACGATCAACACTGTCTCGATGGCGACTGAGCCGGTTTGGCGACAACGGTTGGTTGCTTTGAGTCGCCGATGATGACCAGCTGAGACCTGAGACCGGCGACTGGTTGCCCAGCGCCCAGATAGGGTGCCGCACTGTCGCGTCGCGTCGTCAACTGGCCAGCTCATGGCTCACGCACCGCCAGAGCTGTTTGCTCGACGGGCAACTCCAATCCCGGCCAGACCGATCGGGCCAGGCCGTGAACGCGCAACTCGACCAGATCGGCCGACCAGGACCAGTCGAGCTGCCAATCGGTCCCGACGAGGCGCTGCTCCAACACCGCAAGGGCAGCCCGTTCGCCGCTGGCCCGGTCACTGCCATGCCAACTGGCGGCCGCCGCACCATCAGCCGCCGCAACCTGGGCGACGGTCCGGGCCTGAAACCACAGCGAGCCTTGCAAGACGATCACCAGCACCAGCAAGGCGACTGGGATCAGCAGCAGCGCTTCGATCGACACGGAGCCGACCGATGTCTGCCTGGTCTTAGTGTCCCAGTCCGGGAATCGGTTGCTGGGCTGGGACCCGACCCCACCTCCACACGCCAGCGATTTCCGGCGCCCGGCACCAGAGCCGCGGTTGGGGCCCTTGAGCACTGAGTTGGCAGCGTTGATGCGCCGCATCGATTCAGCCGTGGACGCTGCGCTCGGCAGGGTCGCATCTGGCTGGGCACTGGCCAGGCGGTCGGCTCGCTCAGCTCCCGAGCAGGGCATCGGCTTGGTTGTTGACGTAAGCGGTGATGGCCGCGATGACGATACCAGCGATGACGATCACAGCGATGGCCCAGATGACATTCTCGATGGTGACCGAGCCAGCGCTTTTGATCCGGTTGGTGGTCGAATCACTTTGGCGGGCCGATCGGGGCTGATCAGCCGGGCGGGGCAGCCAGGCGTTGACATGGTTGAGCAGCAGGTTGAACAGATTCATAGGGGTTTCCTTTCAAGTGGCACCGTGAAGGTGGTCGGAGGGTGCGGAGGTGCTTGGCCCGGCTGGAATGTGCCATCAGGACCACCCCAGCATCGTCAGCAGAGCTGGCGTGATCAAGATAGCCAAGAAGACGATGCCGAGGATGCTGACCGGCAGGCTCAGTTGTTCATTGCGAGCGTTGCCAGCGGCTTGATCGGCTGCTTGTTGAGCTTCACGCAAACTGCGCGATTTGGCTGCCAACCCCTTGGCAACGGCGGCGCCTTCGGTGTCGGCCAAGCGAATGATATCGGCCAGGTCGGCCAAGTCGACCAGGTCGATCTGGTCAGCCAGTTGGTGCAGCCCTGACCAGCTTGGTTGGCCAGACCAGCGGGCCAAATCCAGCTGACGGGCGATCCTCCAGAAGATCGGCGTCGGCATCAAATGGGCGACTGTCTCCAGGGCCTGGCTGCTGCCGGAGCCACTGGCGCGCTCCAAGGCCACCAAGTCGGTGTAGCATGCCAGCGCCATTGTCCAGCAGCGGCGCTGTTCCGCTGCCTGGCGTTTGACATGGGCCAGGGGCAACCACCAGCCGAGGATCGCAGCGATCATAGAGGCGATCACCGGCCAGGCGGGGGACGCCAGCCCGGTCAGACTGGCCGAGACTGCGCCCGCCAAGGCCGGGGCGATCAAGCCAAGCGTCGCCCCGACGAGCTGGCGGGCGATCAGCTGGCTGCGCGTCAGGTTCAACAGGCACAAATCGGCCTCGGGCAACTGGAGCAGACTGCTCGGCAGGTGCTGCAATCCCCAGTGGCCGATGCGCTCGAAGCCACCAACTGCCTCAGCTGGTTCCACCGGGCCGGGGGCTGCTTCGAGGAAGGCCAGGGCGCTGCGGAGGCTGACCTGGCGTGGTGTCAAGGCCACCAAACAAGCCCACAGACCGAGGCCGACGGCTCCGCCGGCCAACAACAATGCTTGGGTGGCGGTCATGACTGTTCGATCCAGAGGCTGTGCTGATTCAGGCGGACTGGCCAAGGACTGCTCTGCCCAGGGCGGGACTTGGCTGCCTCGGCCCAGTCCCTGTCGGACGGTTTGACCGCCGGTTGCCGAGCAGTCAGACCGCTAGTCGCTGCCCCGGTCGATCTGAGTGGACTGGCGATGCCAAGGTCTGAATCGGTCAGATCAGTCTCTGATCCGTGCTGGCTGATTCGATGAGTTTCTGGCTCCAGGCGCAGTGGTCGGGTCGGCGAAGGCCCAGCGGCGATCCGGCGCATCCAGGCCAAGATCAACAGGTAGGAGCAGAGCAGACCAGCCAAGATGATCTGACCGATCCCGCTGCGGTAGCTGGCGAAGTAGGAGCCGCTGGCCATCAGCGCGGCCAGCATCGCCAAGGTGATGGCGGTGACCCAACGAGCAGTGGCGCGTGGCTTGGCCGCCTCGGCTTCGACTTGGCGTCGCCCGCGGACATCGAGGCTGACTGACTCGGCCAAGCCGCTGAGGATGGCCGCCAGCCCAAAACCGCGCTGTCGCGCGCCGAGCAGCAGGGTGGCGGCGATGATGTCACCGGTCGGATCGGCCAGCTCGTCGCCCAAAGCGGCGATAGCTTGCTCGCTGCGCCAGTGAGCCCGCAAGCGGGCCACCAGTCGGCTGATTTGCGGCCTGATCGGCGCCGGCGCGCCTCGCAACGAAGCGATCAGGGCTTGTTCGAGACTGGCGCCAGCCGTCAGCAAACCCGACAGTGACCGGGTCCATTCCTCCATCGCCACCAGGCGATCAATGTCGCGTTGGCTGTTGTGGCCACGGAGCAGGGTGGGCAGGGCCACCGCCAGCAATGGCACAGCGATCAGGGCAATCATCCATCCGGAGAGGGCGGCGATGACAGCTCCGGCGATCAGTCCGATGACCGCCCGACACCAGGGCTGGGCCAGCCAAGACCGCCAATCATTTGGTCTCGGTGCTGGTCCGAATCGGCGCAGACGCGAGGAAGTGGCCGGGTGAAGGGCCAATGGTTGGTCTCTATTGCCAGGATCACCCCAAATCGCCCAGATAGTCAGAGACAACCCGGCCCAAGCTGCGATGACGCTGACGTGGATCAGACTGACCATGATTGCCCCCGCAGCCAGCGTCCATCCGGCAGTGTCGGTCGCTCGATCAACTCTTCGAAGCCGGGTGGCAGGCTGACCAATTCGGCTTGACGCCGACCTGGTGGGCAATCGAAGACGGTGGTGCAGGCATAGCCTTGCTCAGCGTCGGATGGCTTGACCGCCAACACCTGACTGACCCAGCGCTGTCGGGTGGAGGCGGGGCGCTTACCACTGGAGGATGCTGCGCTGGGGCTAGAGGCCGGTTGGCCATTTGGACGCTGCTGCGAGACTTCGGCCTGATCGGTCCTGTCGGCCTGATCGGTCATGTCGGGCTGGTCGCTCATCTCGATGTGGACGACGAAATCGATGGTGCCACTGATCGCCCGGGTGGCGAAGGCGGCCGAGATGCGTTCACCGCTTTCCAGGGCGCAGGTGATCAGCTTGTCGATGGCGGCGGCCGCCGAACGGGCGTGGGTGGTCGACAAGGAGCCTGATCCGGATTGCATCGCTTTGATCATCGGCAGGATTTCCGCCCCGCGGACCTCGCCGACGATTTGCCTGGTCAGATTGAAGCGGAAGGAGTCGTAGAGGGCCTGATCGAGGCTGAACGCCCCGGGGCGCTGGCCGGCTGCGTCGAGCTCGCCGAACCCCGGGCGGGCCTCCCAGGCGATCACTCGGGGGTGGCGGCCCAATTGCCTATGGAGACCGAGTTCATATTCGGTCTCGAAGGTGCCAATCGTCTCCTGCGCTGGGATGGCGGCGCATAGGGCCCGCATCAAGGTGGTTTTGCCAGCCCCTTGGGCCCCACTGACCACGATTGAGGCCCGTGCTTGGACTGCCCGATTGAGGAAGTCGGCCAATTGACGAGACAGGGTGCCGCGGGCCACCAGATCGTCAAGGCTGACCTCGGCCAGCCGGTGGCGGCGGATGACGACGCAAGGGCGGGGTGTCACCCAGGCGACCGCCGCCAATCGGGAACCATCGGCCAATTGCAGGTGCAGGCGCGGTTCGACTGGAGCGAAGGCTCGCGGTGTGGAGGCGGAACGGGCGGCGATGAAGCTCAGGAAATCGATCAGCTCCTCGTCTGAATCAGCCACCGCTGGACCAGTCAACATCGATCCGTCAGCCAACTCCAGCCAGACCCGGTCGCAGCCGGTGATGATGATGTTCTCGATGCTCTGATCGTCAATCAGGGGTTGAAGCCGCCCTAAGCCGAAGACGGCGTCGATCACTGCCTGACGCAACAGCTGGCGCGCCGTCTGGGGCGTGGGCGCCAAACCGCGGCGCAGATCGTCCGAGTCACGTTCGTCAAGCAGATCGTCGATGATGGCAATGCCGGTCAGGCGCTGCTCGTCGTCACTGACGTGGCGATTGGCCAAGCGGTGGCTCAAGCGGTTGGAGGCCTGCTGGCGCAACTGGGCGACGGTCGGCCAGTCAAGAGTCGCCGGGGCGAGTGGCGTGGACTGGGTCGACGATGCGGTCGGCGGTGTGCGAGCCGGCTGGTGGGGATCGATCCGTGATCGCCAATCAGTGAGGTCAAGAGGCATGCGGGGACTCCTTCGCGGCTGGGGAGCTGGCAGCTGGTGTGCTGGAAACGGTGTGCCTGAGTGACTCGGATCGAGGCCGATCCAGCGCCGCATCGATGGCTGGCCACCATTCGATGCCGATCGGGCGGCGGGTGAACCAGTGTCGGCGTGATTCGCCGAGACGAGAGCCTTGCCCGGGGTGCTCGAAATCGTGGCGTTCGCGGCCAGGGCGCAGCAACGATATCCCCAGAGACGAAGTGATTTCCGACGGTGAGTAACCCTGGCCACCCTCGGCCAGCAGCAGTCGCCAATCAGCCAATTCCGGCCGGTCGAGGCGCCGTTCCTGCCAGATTTTGATCCACTGATTGGCTCCGATCAAACCGGCTAAATCCGGCCAGGCGACCAGGATCACCAGATCGGCCTGATCAATCAGATCCTGGGGAAAGAACTCACTGCCCAGGCGACCGGCGTCGATGATGATATCGGCGCTGGTGGCGGTCGGCAGACCAAGGCCTGATCCTGGCGGCCAGGCGCGTGAAGGGTCGGTTTCACGGCCACGAGGTGCGCCTGACACTGGCAATGATGTCTTAGGTGATGTTGGTTCGGGTTCACAGCTGTGGGTTGCGTCGCTGCTTGGGCGCCGCCAGGAGCTGAGCAGCTGCGGCCACAGCTCCAAAGTACTGCGGGCTTGGGCGTGACTGGTCGGCCCGGGCAGCAGCCAGCGTGCTGCGCCACTTGCCGTCGCTGTCGCCGGTGGCCAGGCCATCAGCGCCTCTGGGTATGCCTGGGCCAATCGGCCGGCCCGAGCGGCCAGCAACAGGTCGATCAGACCGAGATTGGGGCGTCGGAAGCCGCCGAACAACTTAGTCAATTGCCCAGTGCCGCCTTGCGGATCGGCGTCGACCAGCACGGTCGGACGTCGATTGTTCACCACCAATTGTCGGGCCAGGGTCGACACCCCTGGAGCGCCGCCGGCACTGGTCAACGTGATGATCGACATCAGGCCTCCCGGCTGAGCAGAATCAAGCTGACTTGGCTGTCAGCGGCGACGGCTGCCCAAAAGACGGCCTGATCAGCGTCAATGGTGACGGTCAGGCGCAGGCTCGACTGATCGATGCTGGGGTTGAGGCTGGCGATCACCGCTTGGCCGGACGACTCTGGGTCAGCCCCGGCTCCGCTCGCCTCTGTGCTGTGGCTGCCGCCGCTGGCCTGCGTGCCGTCATTGGCAGCACCGGTCGAGTCGGTCGCTGTCTCAATGCCGTCATCGGCGACCAGCTGCACCTTGTCGCCCACCAAGAGACGACCGGCCGGGTGCTGGTTGGGGGCCAACACCAGGCCGATCTCCGCCTGACCGGCGGCGGGGGTGACCTGCTGGCTGGTGCTCTCGGGGGTGAGGAGAGACCCAGCCAGCAGGTCAGTGGCGGCAAACCGGCCCAGCAGCTGGTCGAGGTTGCCAGCTGGCATCGTGGCGATGCTGTCATCTGCCGCCAGACGGGCAGTCGTCAGATCCGAGCGGGCAATGCGCGCGCCTTGGGGGATGTCGACTGCCACGATCAGAACTTCGCGTGACTGGTTGAGATTCTGATAGATGGATAGGCTGCCGAGGATCCCGCTGACCATCAGCAGCAATCCGACGCCGATCAACCAGGGACGGCGTCTGCCGGTCGGGCGGCGGCTCATCGCCCGCCTCCGCTGGTCAAAGACAACTGGACCGTGGCTTGGCAGGGGAGGGTGTTGATGCCTATCAGGTTGAGCAGGCGGGTCGGTGTCTGGCTATCCAGCTCAATCAGCAACTGGTCGCCGTGGGCAATGACTTGGCCGGATAGTCCGGCGGCAGTCAGGCAGGTCTGGGTCGCCTCGACAACCACTGCGGCGGCTGATCGGGCCCAGGTGCTGGCGTCAGCGATGGCCTGGCGACCGCAGTAGGCTCCCGACTGGCGCAGGGCCTGCTCGGCGTGGGCCTGACCGGCGGCGTCCACGGCCAAACCGATGATCAATAGACAGCCGAAGGCCAGCAGTGGCGTCATGGCGGCGATCCGACCGGACTGACCTGCTGTGGCGGATGATCTGGGGGTGTTGGGTGTGGTGCTTGTGGCGGCTTCGTCACCGTCAGGATGCCGGGTGCGGGCTGCTGGGATTGTCTTGGTCGGCGGCCCGCCTATCCAGCCTGTCAATCTGCTCATAGCATGATTCTGAAGTGAATGCACGGCGATTAGGGAGTTATGCACAGGGCAATTTGCTGAGTTTTCGGCGAATTGCCTCAAACCGGCCAGTTTGTGAGTGATTCGTCCGGTGGCGGGTGGATGGTCGGGATCTAGCCGGGCATGATTCGGGGGGATGGATTCGTCCGGTGTGAACTAGCGGGCGGGTGGCCGATGGTGACGGTGTCGACGGGCACAGATTCTCAGTTGTACAGCAAAACCCACATCACTTGCATATTGCTAGTTGTCTTGGAGGACAATTCAAGCTAACGTAAAGCTGATATCGAATCTGACGGCTTGGCTGGACCCTGCCCAATCCGCCGCTCGGCTACGCCTCAAGGAAGGTGACATGGATCTGACGACCAACTATCTGGGCCTGCGCTTGATCAGCCCGCTGGTGGCCAGCGCTGGACCGATCAGTCAATCAGTCGACGGCATCAAGGCTTTAGCCGACGCCGGTGTCGGCGCTGTCACCATGTTTTCGCTGTTCGAGGAGCAGATCAGACGCGAGGCAGCGGAGACAACCTGGCTGGCCACTGCCAACGATGACGCCAATCCAGAGGGATTGTCCTATTTTCCGGATGTGCCGATGCGCCTGCCTGGCGATCAAGATTCGACCACCGCGGCCTACCTCAGGCTGATTGAAGCCGGAGCGGCGGCCATCGAACAACCGTTGATCGCCTCGCTCAACGGCGCCACCCTTGGCGGCTGGGCCAATATCGCCCGCCAGATGGAGGCAGCCGGCGCCAGCGCCATTGAGCTGAACATCTACCACTTGCCAGGCGATGGCCGTCTGACGGGCAGCGACGTTGAGAATCTCCACCTTGACATCGTCGCCGCCGTTTTGGCTCAAGTGTCGATCCCGGTGACTTTGAAACTGTCACCCTTCTTCTCGTCGCTGGGGGCCTTCGTTGCCCGGCTGGAGCACAGTGGGTTGGCCGGTTTGACCCTGTTCAATCGCTTCCTCCAGCCCGACATCGATCTGACTGACCTCAGCTTGGTGCCCGGATTGAGCCTGTCGGAGCCGATTGACGCTCGCCTGCCGCGGACCTGGATCTCCTTGTTGCGCCCGGTCAGCGGCCTATCACTGGCGGCCAGTTCCGGCGTGGCGACCTCCGAAGACGTTGTCAAATATCTGTTGGCTGGCGCCGATGTCGTTGCCAGCACCTCGGCCTTGGTGCGCAATGGGCCGACCTACGCGGCCCAATTGCTGGCCGGCGCTGTTGAATGGATGGAGCAGCGCGGTTTTGAGGACTTGGGGCAGGTGCGCGGCGCGATGGCCTTGCCGGCTGATCAAGGCGATCAGTTGGAGCGCCAGGCATATGTGGCCGCTCTCCAAACGGGCAAACGACGCTATGCCAGCTTGGCCGGAATCGACCCTGGCTCTTCGCCGCTGGTTGAGTCTGAGCGGCCAAGGGTAATTGCCTGACCCTGGAACGGCGAGTGCCTCACCCCACCTGTTGGCAGTTGATGCAATCGGTCAGGCGCTGGCAGCCGAATCAGCGAAGCGTACCAGTATGCTCCCATTGGAGGGACGCTCACTTAGTCCCACCACCCGCAATCGGCGGCTGCTGGCTACGGAGGGTGTTACCAGCGGGCTAGGCTGATAGCGGCCAGGCAAGTGGAAATGGTCCATCGAGGATCAGGGCCGGGCTGATTGAAGGAGAGTGCGCCGTGTTTGATCGCATGGGTAGATCGGTGGTGCGCCACCCCTGGCGGGCAATCAGCATCTGGTTGGTGGTGGTGCTGGCCTGTGCCGCCGCCGCCTTCTGGGGTTTCGGGCAGGGGGGAGTCTTCGATCGGCTGGAGAACTCGCTGTCGCTGGTGCCGGACACAGAATCGGATCAGGTCAACCAAGCCATGACTGATGAGGCCAGCGGCGAGACGATCACAGTGGTGGTCTCCGGGCTTGATCTCAAGGCCGATGCTGGCGACATCGCCGCATTCATGGCTGATCACCGGGGTGACTTGGCTAAACTCAAGAACGTCGACTCTGAGTTCGACCCCTTCATGCTGCCGGATCTGACCGCGCCGCAAGCCGCTGCCTACCTCTCCGACAAGGAAGATGGTTTCATCATCGCCTTGACGCTCAAGGACGGCCTCCACGATGGAGACATGCAGGACACCATTGACCGGGTCGATGACGCGGTGGCGGATTTGCAAGCACAGTTGCGCGCCGATTGGCCCAAAGCGACTGCCCGTGACTTCTCATCGACGATCATGGTGAACACCGTCATGGACCAGGTCAAACTCGATTTGGTCAAAGGTGAGGCGGTCGGCGTGCCGATCGCTTTGATCCTGATGATCATCGTCTTCGGCGGTGTGCTGGCCGCCGGCATGCCGATCATCGGCGCCATTGCCGCCATCGCTGTCGGCATGGGGTCACTCTGGGCGATGACCTTCGCCACGACTGTCGAAACCTTCACCATCAACATCACCTCGATCATCGGCTTGGCTTTGTCGATTGATTACGGTTTGCTGATCGTCTCCCGTTATCGCGAGGAGTTGGCCCGGGCTTTGGTCGATCATGGTTATCCGGGCGATGGTTCGCGGGTGCCGCGTAAACACGCCGCCCAGCCAGTGGTCCGCGACGCTCTGGAGGCGACCATCCGCACCGCTGGGCGGACTGTCTTCTTCTCTGCACTGACCATCGCCTTGGCCCTGTGCGCCTTGATGGTGATGAAAGCGCCGATGCTGCGGATCATCGGCCTGTCCGGCATGATCGTCACTCTGATGGCGGTGTTGACCGCCACCACCTTGGTGCCGGCGGTGTTGACCCTGTTGAATCGGGCGATCATCAAGCCATCGGTGGTCACCCGCATCCCGGGTCTGCGCTCATTGGTCAAGGCCGTTGGCGATTCAGCCTCCGACCATGGCTTCTTCTCGAAGCTGGCTCATTGGGTGCATCGCCACCCCTGGTGGATCATGGGAATCGTTTTCGTGCTGCTGCTGACGATGGCATCGCCCTTGCTCAACCTGCAGACCCGGACGGCTTTCACTGATTACCTTCCACCGAATAACGATGTGACCAGGGCTTATGACAGCATCGACGCCGATTATCCGGCGCTGCAACAATCATCGATCGTCGTCTTGGCCGACGCGCCGCCGAGCAGCACTGGCGACCTGGTCAAGCATTTGGAGGGGTTGACCGATGTCGATTACGTGTCGGCGCCGACCGTGTTGCCGACTGATTCTGGGCGGACCCTGATCAATGTCCACGTCGATGTGGCCAATCAGGTCGGGTCGGAGGTGACTGGTTATGTCAAAGACCTCCGGGCCTATGATGCCGGTTTCGGCGTCGAGATCGGTGGCTCGGCTGCTTTGCAAATGGATTTCGTCCAATCGATCATTGATCGGGCCTGGGCGGCGGGCTTGATCATGGTGTTGGCGGTGTTCGTCTTGATGTTCTTGATGACCGGCTCGTTGATTGTGCCGCTCAAAGCGATCATCATCAACTCGCTGTCATTGTTGGCGTCGTTGGGTGCGACGACCTTCATCTTCATGAATGGTTTGCTCGGCATGCCCAAGGTGATGGGCATGGAGACCTTCATCCTGGTGTGCGGTTTGTGCTTCGGTTTCGGTCTGGCGATGGATTATGAGGTCTTCTTGTTGACCCGGGTCAAGGAGTTCTGGGACAAGGGACTGACCAACGATGAGGCGGTCGAACGCGGTTTGCAACGGTCGGGCCGGATTATCACTTCGGCGGCGGCCATCATCGTAGCGGTGTTCATTGGCTTCACCTTCGGCGAGATGGTGCCGATCAAGGAGATTGGCGTGGCTTTGGCGGCGACGGTGGTGATCGACGCCACCTTGGTGCGGATGCTGTTGGTGCCGGCGACCATGACCGTGTTGGGCAAGTGGAATTGGTGGGCGCCGAAACCGTTGCACTGGGTTTACAGCCGGTTGAAGATCGTGCACTGAGCTGGGGGTGTCTTCGGGCCGCCAACTGGGCAGCCGAAGCCATCAGGCGCAGCCGGCGGACAGGCGGGAGAAGCGCTGCGCGCCGCCAACTGGGCAGCCGCCACAGCAATCAAACAATTCCGGGTGATGGGCCTGATCAGTAGAAATCGTGAAAAATCCAGAGAAACACCAAAACTCACGATACGATCGACTCAATTGGCTTGTGAAGGTGGTGCGAAGTGGCTGATCCTGTTTGGATGGCGCGCCTGGACGGACTCATCGAGCGCTACTGCGCTGCCAGCGTCGATCAAGCAGTTGCGCTGACCGAAATCGCCATGGCGGAGTTGGCAGAGTCGGTTCACCAATCCAACGCCATCGAGTATTCGACTTTGACCTTGGAGGACACTGAACGCATCCTGGCTGGGGTGACACCTCGTGCGGCACGCAGCTTGCGAGAAGTCTTCGAGGCGACCAATCTGGCAGCGGTCACGTCGGCGCTGCTGATTGATCCAGGACATTTGACGTCACAGCGAATTCAGGATTGGCATGGTCGGCTGCTGGGTAATATCGCACCCCACTTGGCGGGGCGCTGGCGAAAACGCGGCGAGTGGGTTCGGGTCGCCGGACATCTTGGGGCCAACCCCGAATTCGTCCCGGATATGATCGCTGCTGCTGTCTCGGATTATCAGGCAGACACGGGCCAACATTTCCTCGACAAGATTGCCCGCTTCCACTGCCAGTTCGAGCTGATCCATCCCTTTGGCGATGGCAACGGGCGCATCGGGCGGGTCATCATCAATCAACAGTTGCTCGAGCGCGGCCTGCCCCCGGTGATTGTGCGAGCCAAAGGTCGCGAGCGGGACTACTACCCCCTTCTCGATCATTTCACTCGCACCGATGATCACACTGGTATGACAAAACTGCTGACAGTCCTACTGCAAGAGTCCCTGCACAAGCGAATCGCGATCTTGACTGCGCGCCGGATCATTCGCTTGAGTGATTGGGCCAAAGCGGCTGAGGTTAAGGGCAATGTTGCAGCCAGCAAGGCGAAACGACAGACTATTCCGGCGTTCCGGGTGCGGAATCGGTGGATGATCGATGCGGATTGGCAGCCTGTGGAGTGATCGGGGAGAGGTGCGACGCAGTGGTCTCAGGCGTAGAGTCGCGTCGTGGCCCTCAGGGCGTCGGCATGGAGGTAAATATCCTCGATGCGGTCAATGGCCACGCGAGTTTCCACCTTATCGGCATCAAAAAGACCGAGGTATTTCTTGCTGCGGTTGAAATGCAGACGGCATAAGGTCTTCCGATTGTTGTCATCGGTGATGACGGCACAATAGCTTTTGGAATCACGCATGAATACTCGGTCATAGGCGATGTCGGAGGCGACGATGGCACGGACGATATTGAAGCCTTCGTGTTCTGCAAGCGTTGTCTCAATGCCACCAACTGATGAGCTGGTTGCGTCTTGCGTGATGTGTCAATGACGATCCAAGTGTGGGCCAGTTTTGCCGGTTGGAAAGTGAGTCACTCCGTTGCAGATTGAGGGAGTGATTACTGTGAATGATTGGGCAGAGATTCGACGGT
>JAITVZ010000110.1 GCA_031285505.1 Propionibacteriaceae bacterium | reverse complement strand
TCATGGTCAATGACTCCAAGCTATGGCGCAAAATCATCCCCGGCAAGGGCTTGAGCTCAGTTTGGCTGGGCACGGCCAGCAGGCCGGCGCCAGCCGCCAAGGCAGCTTGGCAGCCCGATGGCGAGTCCTCGATCACCAAGCAATCGGCGATGGTCACACCCAGGTTTTGAGCAGCTAGGAGATAGCTGTCTGGAGCTGGCTTATGATGCTCGACATCGTCACCGGAAATGACCACCTGGAACCAGTCGAGCGGCATCCGTTTGAGCCCGGCCGCGATGACCGACGCCGGGCTGGTGGACACCACCGCCATCGGTAGACCGACGTTGTGTGCGGTGTTGAGCAGGGCTTCCGCTCCCGGTCGCCAGGGCAAGGGCATGGCTGACACGGCTTGGCTGACCAGCTCGAAGCGCCGCTGATTCATATCGGCGATGCTGATCGTCGAGTCACCGATGGCAGCGATCAGGCGTCGCGAAGTCTCATCGGCGGAGATGCCGATGGCTGCCTTGGCCTGCTCATCGCTCCATGAACCGCCGGCGTCCGCGACCATGCGCTTCTCCACGGACATCCAAATCGGTTCAGTGTCAAGCATGGTGCCGTCATAATCCCAGAGGATGGCTGCCGGACGGGGCTGGTTGTCTCGGGTCACGAAGCCAGTTTGCCACAGCGACCAAGCGGCCATCGCGGTGGCTCATCGCCAGCCACATCACGGGGGATGGTATGGGTAGGATAGTGCTGTTTGAAGGAGGGATTCGAATGTCGATCAAGCGAACAGTAACAGTCCTGGCGGTGGTGGCCCTGGCGGTCGGGTTGTCGGCCTGTTCAGGCAACAGCGGGTCGATGGCCGCGCGGGTCGGGGATCAGCTGATCACTGAGGCGCAGATTGAATCGCAAGCCCTCGGCGTTGAGGAGATTCTGTCGGTCGACCCGGAGAACTATGGCAGCCTCAACGGCACCAACTTCGTGCTGCAAAACGACATTCTGGCCGCCATGATCGATCAGGCCTTGGATGATGTCGGCATCCAGATCACCGATGACGACCGTTCTTCTTACTGGCAATCCGCCTTTGACCCAGCGATGGCCGAATACACCCTGTGGGACGACCCGCGCACCCACGACGCCATGCGCGGTTACATTGATTATGCGCTGATCCAAACTCTGGCCAATGATGGTTCACTCGACACTGAGGCATTCATGGCTAGCTTTGGCGCGCTGAGCGTCGAAGTCAACCCTCGCTACGGCCAATGGGACGCCAGTCAAGGAACGGTGACGTCGGCAGTGAGCGGTCAAGCCAGTGGACAATTGGCCACCCCAGTAGATTTCGCTGGGCTTGGTGCTGCCTGATTGGCGCCGACCTTTACACTGGGAGCCATGACCAACGCCCGCCAGACTGTTCTCGTAGTTGATTACGGGGCTCAATACGCCCAATTGATCGCCCGCCGAGTGCGCGAGGCTCATGTCTATTCGCAGATTGTGCCTCACACCATGACAGTGGAGGCGATGATGGCCAAGCAACCGGCTGCCATCATCTTGTCGGGTGGGCCGGCCTCGGTTTATGTGCCAGGGGCTCCCCAAGTGCCTGTCGAATTGTTCGAACAAGGGGTGCCGGTTTTCGGTATCTGCTATGGCTTTCAGGCGATGGCTCAAGCGCTGGGTGGCCAGGTTGACCGCACTGATCTGTCGGAGTTCGGGCGCACCGAGTTGACCGTGACCGACCATGCCGGTTTGTTGCATGGCCTGCCAGATCGATTCAATGTCTGGATGAGCCACGCTGTGTCGGTGCATCGAGCCCCAGCTGGTTTCACGTCCTTGGCCAGCACCGCTGGGGCGGAGGTGGCCGCCATGCAGGATCTGGATCGACGGTTGGCCGGTGTTCAGTGGCATCCGGAGGTGATGCACAGCCAGTTCGGTGGGGAGGTGATGGATTATTTCCTCCATCAGATCGCTGGGCTGGGCTACGACTGGAACCCGACGACCATCGTCGAAGAGTCGGTCGCCGCCATCAAAGCCCAGGTCGGAGACGCCGCCGTGCTGTGCGGCTTGTCGGGCGGGGTTGATTCGGCGGTGGCGGCGGCGCTGGTGCAACGGGCCATCGGTGATCAATTGACCTGTGTCTTCGTCGATCATGGCCTGTTGCGCCAAGGGGAAGCCGAGGCAGTCGAGCATGATTTTGTGGCGGCGACCGGCGCTCGCTTGGTGGTGGCGCGGGCTGCTGATGACTTCCTGGGCCAATTGGTTGGTGTCAGCGACCCTGAGACCAAGCGGAAGATCATCGGCCACCAATTCATTCGCACCTTTGAGGATGAGGCCCGACGACTGGCCGGCGAGGATGGCATCAAGTTCTTGGTCCAAGGCACACTTTATCCCGACGTGGTCGAGTCGGGCGGTGGCACGGGTGCCAGCAACATCAAGAGTCATCATAACGTTGGTGGTTTGCCGGAAGACTTGAGTTTCGAGCTGGTTGAGCCGCTGCGACAGCTGTTCAAGGATGAGGTCAGGGCGGTCGGTGAGGCTTTGGGTTTGCCTAAGGACATGGTTTGGCGCCAGCCCTTCCCTGGTCCGGGGTTGGCGATCCGCATCATCGGCGAGGTCACGGCAGATCGCCTGAGCATCCTGCGGGCCGCCGATGCCATCGCTCGCGAGGAATTGACAGCCTCCGGGCTTGATCGAACGATCTGGCAGTTCCCGGTGGTCCTGTTGGCCGACGTCCATTCGGTGGGGGTCCAAGGCGATGAGCGCACCTATGGCATGCCGATCGTCTTGCGTCCCGTCACCAGCGAAGACGCCATGACGGCTGACTGGGGCCGCCTGCCCTACGACCTCTTGGAGAAGATCTCGACGCGCATCACCAACGAGGTCCGTCAGATCAATCGGGTGACGCTTGACATCACCTCCAAGCCACCAGCCACCATCGAGTGGGAATGAACAGCCCCATACCGCCGGCACTGTCAGCGGCTCGTCAATCGATCGACAACCTGGACGCGGCCTTGATCCACCTGTTGGCGGAGCGTTTCCGCATCACCCAACAGGTCGGGCAGCTGAAGGCCGATTTGGACCTGCCAGCGGCTGACCCTGCCCGGGAAGCCGAGCAAGTCGCCCGTCTGCGCACCTTGGCCAGCCAGTCTGGGCTCGACCCGGAATTCGCTTCCAAAGTAATTCGTTTCATCATGACTGAAGTGGTTCGCCATCATCAGCAGTTGCGCGGACGAGTCGAAGGCTCTGCGTGACAAACTTGTCGCCCCTAGACGGTAAGCTAAGCGGCGAAAGTTACTTTTCGGAAAGGTGGCCCAACAGTGGCAACAATTGACTTCATCGAAGCTCGCGAGATCCTGGACTCCCGCGGTAATCCGACCGTTGAGGTGGAGGTCGTCTTGGATGACGGCTCACAGTCTCGCGCCGGTGTGCCGTCTGGCGCTTCGACCGGTGCCTTCGAGGCGGTGGAGCTGCGTGATGGTGACAAGTCCCGTTATGGCGGCAAGGGTGTGCTCAAGGCGGTCGCCAATGTCAACGAGCAGATCAGCCCGGAGCTTTATGGCATGGAGGCTTCTGAGCAACGTCTGATCGACGAGATGATGATCGAGCTCGATGGCACGGACAACAAGGGCAAGCTGGGCGCCAACGCCATCCTCGGCGTGTCCCTGGGCGTGGCTGGAGCCGCGGCCGACGCCGCCGAGCTGCCGCTGTATCGTTACCTCGGCGGCCCGAACGCCCATGTGCTGCCGGTGCCGATGATGAACATCCTCAATGGCGGCGCTCACGCCGACTCTGACGTCGACATCCAAGAGTTCATGATTGCGCCGATCGGCGCGTCGACCTTCGCCGAGGCGCTCGAGTGGGGCGCGCGGGTCTATCACGGTCTCAAGGCGGTGCTCAAGGAGCGCAAGTTGTCGACTGGCCTGGGTGACGAGGGTGGCTTCGCTCCCAATCTCGAATCCAACGCTGAGGCCTTGGATCTGATCTTGGTGGCTATCAAGAATGTCGGTTTGACTCCGGGTAAAGACATCGCCTTGGCGATTGACGCCGCTGCTTCGGAGTTCTACGACAAGGAGCAGAAGCTTTACATCTTCAAGAATGGCGAGAAGCACACCTCTGACGCCATGATCGCCATGTATGAGGAGTGGGTCAACAAGTATCCGCTGGTCTCCCTGGAGGATCCCCTGGATGAAGAGGATTGGGACGGCTGGAGCAAGATCACTTCGCAAATCGGCGGCAAGGTTCAATTGGTTGGTGATGACCTGTTCGTCACCAACCCCAAGCGTCTGGCCCGCGGCATTGAGGTTGGCGCGGCCAACGCTTTGCTGGTCAAGGTCAACCAGATTGGCACCTTGACGGAGACCCTCGACGCGGTCGAATTGGCGCACCGCAGCGGTTACCACTGCATGATGTCGCATCGCTCCGGTGAGACCGAAGACACCACCATTGCTGATTTGGCAGTGGCGGTCAACTGCGGTCAGATCAAGACCGGCGCCCCGGCCCGCTCGGAGCGTGTCGCCAAGTACAACCAGTTGCTGCGCATCGAAGAAGATCTCGATGATGCGGCTGTTTACGCTGGCGCTGCGGCCTTCCCGCGTTTCAAGGCCTGATGCCTCAAGCGTCCAGGTCACGCCGACTGCCGGGAAGGGGAACTCCTCGTCCCGGCAGTCGGCGTGACCGGCGCGAAGCCTTGTCGGCCAGTGCCAGTGACACGCCGACTGATCAGGCAGCGAGCACCCAGGCCAGCTCGCCGGGTCTGATCTCACGGGCCGGGGGATTGGGCTGGATTCTGCGGGGTCTGGTGGTCCTGGCAGTGGTCGTTTTGTTGATCATGACCCTGGCCTCCAGTTTGAGTGTCTTCCTCGATCAGCGCTCGCAAATCGCCGACTTGAACCAACAAATCGCCGACGAGCAAGCGGCGATCAGTGACCTCAATGATCGACTGGCGCGCTGGAATGACCCGGCCTACGTCAAAGCCCAAGCGCGGGAACAGCTGGGCTGGGTGATGCCAGGCGAGATCGGCTACCGCGTGGTCGACGCCGATGGCAATCTGATTGGCGCGGTCGAACCGATCGGTGTCAAAGAAGCCGATCCGGCCCCAACCATTTGGTATGAGGCCTTGGCGGCCAGTTTGCTGGCCACCGATCAGCCCGCCCCGGTCGAACCGGAGGCGACCACGCCGGTGGAGGTCATCACCGTTGATGATCAAGGGCCGCAGTAAAGCAAGGACCAATAGATGATCGATTCGCCCCATGCGGGCCTGTCACGCGACGATGCCGCCATCGTGGCGCAGCAATTGGGCAGGGATCCCCGGGGGGCGCAGACCGTGGCCTGGCGTTGTCCCTGCGGTCGACCTGGCGTGGTCATGACCGCGCCGCGCCTGCCCAATGGCGTGCCATTCCCCACGACCTATTACTTGACCTGCACCCAAGCCACCAAAGCCTGTTCATCCTTGGAAGGCGCCGGTGTGATGGCGGCGATGAATCGCCGTCTGGCGCAGGATCAATCGTTGGCCCAGACCTACCGCGAGGCGCACCGCTCTTATCTAGCTGATCGCGACCTGTTAGCCGCGCAGTTGGGCCAGGATGTGCCCGAAATCGCCGGCGTGTCAGCCGGCGGCATGCCGGATCGTGTCAAATGCCTTCACGCCCTGGCAGCCCAGTCTCTGGCCAAGGGACCGGGGGTCAATCCCTTGGGGGATGAGGTGCTGGCGGCAATCGGCGAATTCTGGCGGCGCCCCTGTCTTAGCCGGTCTGTGCCAGCAGACGCCGGCTCGGCCAAGATCGATGAAGCCGAGGCCACGGGCGACGATACCGCTGCAGGCGGCGCTGCCCAGCAGGCAGCGCCCAGACCGTCGCAGGGCCAATCATGAGGGTGGCGGTGATCGATTGTGGCACCAACACAGCGCGCTTATACATCGCCCATCAGGGCGACGACGGGCAGCTGATCGATGAGCAGCGCCTGATCCGTTTCGTCCGCCTGGGCCAAGGTGTCGACGCCACGGGCGCCTTCGCTCCCGAGGCTTTGCAACGCCTCTTTGACTGTTGTGATGAGTTCAAAGCCATTATCGATCGATCTCAGGTTGATCGCACCCGTTTCATCGCCACTTCGGCGGCTCGAGACGTCAGCAACCGCCGAGCCTTTGAGCAGGGAGTGGCACAGCATCTGGGTGTGCCGGCTGAGGTGATCTCCGGTGATGAAGAGGCGCGTTTGTCCTTTGCCGGGGCGGTGCTCGGTGGCGCCCTGCCTGGCACCATGTCACTGCTCGGGTCGGCTGGGACGGCTCAGACCGATGCGGTGGCGCCACTGCTGGTGACGGATTTGGGTGGCGGTTCGACCGAGCTGACCCGTGGTGACGCGCTTGGCAGGGTCAAAGCTGACGTCAGCCTCAACATGGGATCGGTTCGGTTGCGCGAGCGCTTCTTGCACCATGATCCGCCCTTGGCTGATGAAGTGGCGGCGGCCCGATCATTCATCGCCGAATTGCTGGATGGCCAGGGTGACTCTTTGACGAAACTGAACTGCTGGATCGGCGTAGCGGGCACCTGTACCTCGCTGGCGGCGATTCACCTGGGATTGGCCACTTATGATCGGATGGCCGTGCACAACAGTTGGCTGCCGATCACCAGCATCGACGCTCTGACCAACCGACTGTTGACCCTGACGGTGGCCCAATCCCTCGAAGCTTATCCGCTGCTCCAGCCAGCCAGAGCTCAGGTGATAGTCGCCGGAGCATTGATTCTCCAGGCCTTGGCCCAGCGCATCGGTTTGGACCTGCTGGTGCGGGATTCCGACATCCTGGATGGTGCAGCCGCTAAACTAGTCAGCGATCAGTGACCGCCCCCATAGCCCAACGGCAGAGGCACTCGACTTAAAATCGATCAAGTGTCGGTTCGAATCCGACTGGGGGCACAGCTTGCCCGACTGCCTCCGGGCTCCCAACATAAGTGGAGCGTCCTTCGGCCGACTGGGATGATTGATTGCAATGACTGGTCGTCTGGGTGGTGCTCCGGTGGTGTTGTGGCGAGCTGCTGCTCAGGCAGTCTTGATCGCCGTCGACCAACAACAACGCCGCCAGATGCCGCCCGCGAGCTCAACCCAGCAACGTGTTTACGGTACGGGCCACTAGACTGGCGGGGTGCTTGACCAACTGCCGATCAGCTTTGACCCAGCTGTGCCAGCGGCCCGCCGTCGCTGGGCGGCCCGGCAAGTGCGCTTGCGTTTGTTCTCGCTGGTGGTCTCTTTGGTGATCCTGGGCGGATTGTCCATCTGGCAGGGCTGGAGCTTGTCATCGGGGCAAATCGGTTGGTGGATCGCCTTGGGTCTGGGCTACTCACTGATTTGGCTGCTGATCGGTGTGGTCAACTGGCGTCGAGCGGTCGGCGCGCAGCGGAGCTTTCAGCCAGGGGTGGCCCTGCTGATTGGTCGCGGCGGCCTCCAGTGGGCCGATCAGCTGGGAGTGACCTGGGATGGCTTGTCACAATTGGCGATACGCCGCGGTTTGTTTGGTGGTGCGGCTCATTTGGACATCACTGGGCAGGCCGGTCAATCATTGTCACTGAATTTGGACAGCTTGGACACTGCCGCCGGCACGATCGATTCCGCGGTCGAGTCACTGTCGGGTGGAACCTGGCACGTGGACACTCGTCGCGCCGGCAACTGATCGACCAATTCGGTGCTTTTCTGCCCATTGTCAGCTGGCGACAATTCGCCGGGCCGGGCGGAGTCAAACGTTGAGTGACTAATGCTGATCAGACATGCCCGCCCACCCGGTAAACGGCGCTAGAATGGCGCTGGTCTATCGACCAGGACAATCGAATCAGGAGACAACATGCCCATTGCGAACCCCGAGGTTTACGCAGAGATGATCAAGCGGGCCAAGGAAGGCTCTTATGCCTACCCCGCGATCAACGTCACTTCATCGCAGACTCTGAATGCTGCTATCCAAGGCTTCGTCGAGGCCGGGTCGGATGGCATCGTCCAGGTGTCGACCGGCGGTGCTGAGTACGCCTCCGGCCAGACCGTCAAGAACATGGTGACCGGCGCGGTAGCGTTGGCCGAATATGCTCATGTTGTCGCCAAGGACTGCCCGGTGAACATTGCTTTGCACACCGACCATTGCCCCAAGGACAAGCTGGACGGCTATGTTCGCCCACTGTTGGCGATTTCCGCCGAGCGTGTCAAGGCTGGCAAGGATCCGCTGTTCGGTTCACATATGTGGGACGGCTCGGCGCTGGACAACACTGTCGAAAACCTGGCGATCGCCGCTGAGTTGTTGAAACAGACCAAGGCCAACCACCAGATCTTGGAGATCGAGATTGGCGCCGTTGGCGGCGAAGAGGATGGCGTGGTTGGCGAGATCAACGAAAAGCTCTACTCGACTGTCGAGATGGGCATGCAGACCGTTGAGGCGCTGGGGCTGGGTGAGCAAGGCCTCTACATGACGGCTTTGACCTTCGGCAATGTCCATGGCGTCTACAAGCCGGGCCATGTCAAGCTGCGTCCGACCGTTCTCAAGGAGATCCAAGACGCTGTCGGCGCCAAGTACGGTGTCAACAAGCCGTTCGCCTTGGTTTTCCATGGCGGCTCCGGTTCGACCGCCCAGGAGATTTCGGACGCGGTTGACTACGGCGTGATCAAGATGAACATCGACACGGACACGCAATATGCCTTCACTCGCCCGGTGGTGGACTTCATGTTCAAGGGTTATGACGGTGTCTTGAAGATCGATGGTGAGGTCGGCAACAAGAAGCAATATGATCCTCGCGCCTGGGGCAAGCTCGGCGAGAACGGCCTGGCGGCTCGGGTGGTTGAGGCGGCCCGCGAGCTGCGCTCGGCTGGTCAGACCTTCAAGGGCTGAGCCAAGCGTCATTTTGCTGAAGGGGGAGTCGGCTGGCCGACTCCCCCTTCTGTCATCTTTGACTGGTGGTTAGGCTGTAGCCCATGGAAATGACTCATGCCCGAATCCTGACCGATTTGGCTAAGCGCTGGCCTGAACATCAGATTGGGCCGTCACTGGGGCGAATCGAGGCGTTGATGGAGTTGTTGGGTGATCCCCAGCGTTGCGCGCCCGTCATCGCCATCGCTGGCACCAATGGCAAGGGATCGACCGCCATCATGATCGACGCCCTGTTGCGGGCCCAGGGTCTGCGCACCGGTCGATACACCTCACCGCATCTGAGCGACCCGCGCGAGCGAATCGCCATCGATGGCCGACCCGTCAGTGAGGATGATTTCGATCGGATCTACCAACAGATTCTTCCCTTTGTCGAACTGGTCGATGGCCAAGCGATCGACGGCATCGCCATGACCGCTTTTGAGCTGTTGACTGGTCTGGCTTTCGCGGCTTTCGCTGATGCCCCGATCGACGTGATGGTGATTGAAACCGGTATGGGTGGCACCTGGGACGCCACCAATGTCGCCGATGCCCAGGTGGCAGTGATCACACCGATTGGCCTGGACCACATGGATTATTTGGGCGACACCATTGAAGACATCGCCAATGAGAAGGCGGGCATCATCAAAGCCGATTCAGTTCTCGTGGTCGCGGGGCAAGAGCCAGCAGTGGCGCGGGTGTTACTGGAGCGGGCCAGTTCCTTGGGAATAGCAGTGATTCGAGAGGGCATTGATTTTGCGCTGCTTGATCGGCAGGTGGCGGTCGGCGGGCAACTGTTGCGCCTTGACAGTGCTGGCGGGCCGCTGGGGGATGTCTTTCTGCCGCTGCATGGTGCGGCCATGGCCCACAATGCCGTCTTGGCGGTGGCAGCCGTCGAGGCGCTCGAAGGAGGGCGTGGCCTCGATCCGGCAATCATTGAGACGGGCTTGGCCGATGTCGAGGCGCCGGCCCGGCTGGAGCGCTTGCGCTCAACCCCGCCGATCGTGGTTGACAGCTGCCATAATCCGCCGGCAGTGCAAGCCACCCTCGATGGTGTGGAGGAGGCATTCGCCTTTGCGCCGCTGATCGCCATTTGGGGGATGATGGCCGACAAGCAGATTGATGAGGTTCTGGCCTTGCTCAATGGGCGGGTGTCCTATTTGGTGGCGACCTCGGCTCAGACGCCACGGGCCTTGTCGCCCGACCAACTGGGCCGGCGTGCCGAGCTGCTCTTGGATGACACGACCGTATTTGTGGCCCCGGATTTGCCAACAGCGATTGATCAGGCGGTGGCCCTAGCCGATGAGACTGGTGGGGCTGCTGGCATCATGGTCGGTGGATCGGTGGCACTGGCCGGCGAAGCCCGTACCTTGTTGGCCGCCGGCGCCGACCAGCCAAACGTACAATGACTGATGACAGTTTGCCGAGCACCCGGCGAAAGCCACTGACACAGTAGGCTGGCGTTGGGTTGGGTCGATTGATGATTGAGGTGTGAACCGTGGCGTTGCTGATTGGCGCAGCCTTCTTTTTCATTGTTTTCCTGATCCGTGTATTGATCGATCCCCGGGTGATGCGGGCTGGCGTCTACCTGCTGGTGGCGGTGACCTTGGCGGTGGGCGGCTTGTTCTGGCAGATCATCATGTGGATGCCCCACCGCGAGTGGCTGGCCTACGGACTGTTGGCGGTGTTGGGGTTGATTGTGCTGTTCATTGTGGTGATGGCGGTGATGTTGCTGCTCAACGGTGTGACGATGTTGCGCCGTGAAGGGCACCGGCTGGCCAACACCTTGTCCGCCCTGGTGGGCCTGCTGTTTTTGGGGGAATTGCTCTGGGCCGGTTTGGCGATCATCAACTATTCGGACGTCATGTTGGCCTGGCTGGCAGTGATGATGCTGCCGACGGCCTACTTCAGTTTTGGTTATCTGGCCTATGTCGTCTATTCCTGGGTTTATCAATTGGGCGCCCGCTGGTTCGCTCGGCCGACGCCGATCGTCCTGGTGTTGGGGTCAGGATTGATCAAGGGTCAGGTGCCACGTCTGCTGGCCAGTCGCCTCAATCAAGGCAAGGCTCTGCTGGCCAGGTCGGATCGCCAGGGTCTGCCAGGGACGATCGTGGTGTCGGGTGGTCAAGGCAGCAATGAATCGCGCAGTGAAGCCGCCGCCATGGGGGAATACCTGCGGCGCTCGGGTATTCGACCAGACAGGATAATCGAGGAGGACCGCTCGCGCAACACCGCTGAAAACCTGGCCAACAGCGAGCAACTGTTGGCGGCTTATGGCCTGGAGGGGCGCGTGGCGGTCGTCACCAATAACTTCCATGCTTTTCGCTCAGCGATGTTGATGCGCCGGCTCGGACTGCCGGGTTATGTCATCGGATCATCGACGGCCAGCTATTATTGGCCGTCGGCCAGCATCCGCGAATTTGTGGCGATCGTTCGCGATCATCCGGCATTCACCATCACCGTTCTGGTGATCTTCTGGATCCCGGTGGTGTTGTTGGCTGCCTGGGTGACACTGGCCGGCTGATGGAGTCGCTTGAAACAACCAAGTTGAATCGACTATTATTGACCGTCGGTGCCCTGTGGGTTCCGTGATTCGTCCCAGCTGGGGCATGATTCGAGACGAGAGTAGGCGAGCGGTGTACGCGATTGTCCGTGGCGGCAGCAAGCAGCACAAGGTCACGACCGGTGACATCCTGGAAATCGATTTGGTGGATGCCAAGGCTGGCGACTCGATCGACCTGCCAGCGGTGCTGTTGGTCGATGGCGAAACCGTCACCTCCGACGCCGCTGCCCTGGCCAAGGTGAAGGTTAGCGCTGAGGTGCTCGATCAGACCAAGGGGCCAAAGATCAAGATCTGGAAGTTCAAGAACAAGACCGGTTACCAGAAGCGCCAGGGACATCGCCAGCGCTACACCCAGGTCAAGATCACCGGCATTAAGTGAGGTTGGAGACATGGCACACAAAAAGGGAGCATCGTCCTCGCGCAACGGTCGCGATTCAAAGCCGCAGTTTCTCGGCGTCAAGCGCTATGGTGGTCAGCTGGTCAATGCCGGTGAGATCATCGTGCGTCAGCACGGCACCCATTTCCACCCGGGCGACAACGTCGGTCGTGGTGGTGACGACACCCTGTTCGCTTTGACGGCTGGTGCGGTCACTTTCGGTGAGCGGCGGGGTCGAAAGATCGTTTCGATCGTCAGCTGACGTTTTCAACACTTGTATGCCTGATTACAGTCGTGTCAGGCTTGGGATGGGCGGCCGAGGTGCCGCCCTTTTCCATTTTCAACTCGGCAAGGAGGTGTGATGGCCATCCCATCATTCGTCGACACGGCTCGCCTGCATGTCACCGCTGGTCGTGGGGGGCATGGCTGCGCCTCAGTGCATCGTGAGAAGTTCAAGCCGCTGGGTGGACCGGACGGTGGCAACGGCGGCAACGGCGGATCGGTCATCCTGCGTGTCGATCCCCAGGTGACCACACTGATCGATTATCACCATCACTCGCGCCGGGTGGCCGCCAATGGCGAGCCGGGCAAGGGCAACTATCAAGATGGCGGCAATGGCCAAGACATCGTCCTCTCGGTGCCTGAGGGCACTGTGGTGAAGGATGCAGCCAGTGGGCAGACCTTGGCTGATCTGGTCCAGCTTGGCGCTGTGGTGACCGTGGCGCATGGCGGGCGGGGTGGCTTAGGCAACGAGGCTCTGGCCAGCAAGGCCCGTAAGGCTCCAGGATTCGCTCTTTTGGGTGAGGACGGCGATGATCGGGAGATCGTCTTGGAGCTCAAGGTCCTGGCCGATGTTGGCCTGGTCGGTTTTCCCAGTGCCGGCAAGTCATCACTGGTGGCAGCCATCTCCAGGGCTCGGCCGGCCATCGCTGACTATCCCTTCACCACCTTGGTGCCCCATCTGGGGGTGGTGGTGGCCGGATCGACCACCTTCACGGTGGCTGATGTGCCCGGTCTGATCCCGGGTGCAGCGCAGGGCAAAGGCTTGGGATTGGACTTTTTGCGTCACATCGAGCGTTGTCAGGCCCTGGTGCACGTCATTGATTGCGCGACCTATGAGCCTGGCCGCGATCCTGTGACCGACTTGGACGCAATCGAGGCTGAGTTGAAAGCCTATGGGGGCTTGGAGGATCGCCCCCGGATGGTCGCTCTCAACAAGGTCGACATCCCCGACGGGGCTGAACTGGCGCAGATGGTGGCTGACGACATTCGGGCCCGTGATTTGCCAGTGTTCCTGATTTCAACCAAGAGTGGCCAAGGCCTGAAGGAGCTGACTTACGCCATGGCCGAGTTGGTCCGCCAGCGTCGGGCCAATCAGCCGGAGCCGGTGCTACCGGTGATCAAACCGCTGTCGCGAACACCGGTCGGTCCCGATTTCACGATCAAGCACGAGCATGATGACCGCGGTGGTTTCGTCTGGCGGGTGCGGGGCGACAAGCCGGAGCGCTGGGTCCGCCAAACCGATTTCCGCAACGCCGAGGCGGTTGGCTACCTGGCTGATCGATTGAACAAGCTCGGTGTCGAAACTGAGTTGATGGAGCTGGGCGCCAATCCTGGCGACGCGGTGGCCATTGGCGGCGAGAATGCTGTCATCTTTGACTTTGCTCCGCAGATTGACATCGGAGCCGAGCTGTTGGCCCGGCGCGGGGAGGACAATCGACTCCAACAACAACGCCCGGCAGTCCAACGTCGGCGCACCAAGGACGCCGAGTATCACGCGGCCCGCGAGGCGGAAGAGGCGATTGGCGCCGCCTTGGCGGGGCTGCCGCCCTTGAACGAGGACGAGGATGACAACGAAAACACGGAAAGGTGGGATGACTGATGGCATCGACAACTGGCAAGACTGATCAATTCTCCAGCGTCATCACTGTTTACGGCGCCGATTGGTGCATTGATTGCCGCCATGCCAAGGCCTGGTTGACCGCAGCCCAGGCAGCTTTTGATTATGTCGACTTGGGCACTGATCAGGCAGCAGCAGCCAAGGCAGAAGCGATTTCCGGGCAGAAGCACATCCCGGTGGTGGTCTTCCCTGACGGGGTCTTCTATGTTGAGCCGACCAAGGTGGAGCTATTGATGAAGCTTGAAGCCTTGAAAGCCCAGGATGAAGCTGCGGCGGTCGAGAATCAATCCCCGGACATCGCCTGCGTAGAATGACGTCATGACCGAAGTCAGGCAACCCGAAGCAGCGGGAACTGAGGCTGGACTGCTCCACGAACCCGCTGGTGAGCGGCTGCGTCTTGGGGTGATGGGTGGCACATTCGACCCGATCCACCATGGACACCTGGTGGCGGCATCTGAGGTGGCGGCGCGGTTCAATCTGCATGAGGTTGTTTTCGTGCCGACCGGTCGATCCTGGCAGAAAGCCGATCAGCGGGTGTCGTCGCCAGAAGACCGTTACCTGATGACGGTGATCGCCACCGCCTCGAATCCGCGCTTTTCGGTCTCACGGGTTGATATTGATCGCGGTGGCGACACTTACACCGTCGACACTTTGACTGATCTGCACAAGCTGCGCGGCAATGAAGTCGACTATTTCTTCATCACCGGCGCTGACGCCCTGTCGAACATCCTGACCTGGCGCGGCTCATCCGAGTTGTTCGACCTGGCTCGTTTTGTTGGCGTGTCTCGGCCCGGATCGCCGTTGAAGATGGAGACGATCGACCATTTGCCCAAGGACAAGGTCACTTTGATGGAGGTGCCCGCCTTGGCGATTTCATCAACTGCCTGCCGTTTGCGGGTCGGTGAGGGCTTGCCTTTGTGGTATTTGGTGCCCGATGGCATTGTCCAATACATCGCCAAGCGTGGCCTCTATCGTGAGTGGGGCGCCGAGCAGTGACCGCCAGCGCTGAATCATTGGCCATCGCTGCCCAGGCCTTGTCGGCAGCGGCTGAGAAGTTGGCGACCGATCCGCTGCTGATCGATGTCTCCGATAAACTGGGTATCGCTGACCTGTTTGTCATCGTCAGTGGGGCCAACCCCCGTCAAGTCGGGGCGATTGTCGAGGCGATCGAGGATCGGCTCGACCAGTCTGGAGTGCTGGGCTGGCGTCGTGAGGGCGAGCGCCAGGATCCGTGGGTGCTGATCGATTGCTTCGACACTGTCATACACGTGATGGAGCGGGAGGCCCGGGTGGTGTACGCCCTGGAGCGCTTGTGGAAGGATTGTCCACTGATTGAGGTTCCCTTCAGCCAGGGATAGGCGTCTTCTGGGAACGACGCCGCGATGATTGGGCGGTATCATCGGCTGGAGGATCGGGTCGAGCCCTGGTTGGGGACACCAGCAACTGCGGTAATCGCGCAGCTGGCGCTGGGGTGTGCGGTGGCGCAGGTGGTCAGAAGCCTTGCGGTGTCAGCTCGGCAACCGCGATCCGCTGATTTTCGGTCGTCACAAAATCCTCGGCGACGGCGGCGTCAACGCAGGTGAGTTGGGCGATCACTGGGCCCGCCACCGAGTAGACGAACAGATCGCGCAGCGAATGGTCTCGGTCCCACGGCCCGCTGCTGATACCAAGGGCCTGGATTCGATTATGCGGCAGAATCAACACCCGGTGGCTGAAATGGCCCTGGCGGATGATGACCGCGTCAGGTGTGACCGCGAATCCCAAGCGACGCCAACTGAGGGGATGGAAGCGACGGGCTCGTCGCGGTGTGGTGGCGAAAATGTCCCCAGCCTGGGGATCAGCCATCGCCTGTTCGATGCCTCGCCAATTGTCGGGCGACAAGCCAACTGGCCAAACAGCTGCCAACAGTGCCCGGATGGCGGCCAAATCAGCCACCGGCGCCAGGACGGTCATGGCACTCTTGCCAGTATTGTCCAAACCGTAGCCGGCGATATTGGAGTCAACCCGCCACCAATTTGGCTGGCGCCAGAAACGCCGTTGGCTGAGTCGAATCGCTTGGATGCGTCGATTCTGGATCGTTTGGTTGACTTGCGTGGTCAAGCCGTGGACCACCTTCAGATCATCGCCGCTGCGGTGGATGGTGAAACCCATCTCCAAAACCAGATATTTCCAGGTCCGACGGACAAATACCAGTAGTATCGGCGCATAGGCGAAGATCGAGCCCCACTGCCCGCGTTGGAAAAGCAGGACCGCACCGACAGTGGCAGCCGCCGAAATGAACAAGGTCACCCACGGCCCGGGTGTGCGCAGATAGGACATGATGGTCCAGCGGGGCGGCACGCGGAACAGTGGGATCTGGGCTTGGGCGAGCGTCTGATCAGCGGTCGTGACCAGGCCGGCTATCGGTTGATCAGTGCAGTCATCGCCAGGCGCAGCAACGATTTCTGGGACATCGGTGGCGGGCGTCGGCGCGTCGATCATCGACCGAGTTTGGTTGAAGGCCGCCAGGCCAGTGTCACGCAGGCGGTGATGCTCCTCCGGAGTCAAGGCCTGATGACGCTTGGACAACACCTGCTGGTGGATTTCAGCGGCCCGCTGCTCGGACAGGAAACTGATGGTCAAGGATGAATTGTCACCGCCAGCCGCTTCGCATCGCAGCTCGGTCAGGCCGAAGAGGCGGGGAATCAGCGGCCGGACGATGTCAACGGCTTCCAGCTGGTCGAGGCGCAGGCTGCGGTGCTGCTTGGCGATGACGCCAGTCTTCAGCTCGACGACTTGGTCAGTGACGCGGAAACGGGCCATCCGCCACGAGACGTAGTTGAAGGTTGATAGCAGGGCCAGGGCCCCAATGATGGCGGTGAGAATTGGCCAGATACCAATGGTTTCACCGGCCGTCAGCACCTCTTTGGTCATGTTCTGGGCCATGTTGATCGCCATTCCGCCCAGCGCCACCAATCCGGCCCAGTTGCGCAGCCACGGAGTCATCGGGTGCAGGGCGTGCCACTGCGGCTCGGCTGGCTCCTGGCTGCTGGTCCAGGCTGGCGGGACCGCCCCGGAGCCAGTGTCGGCTATGGAGCTTGCGGGGTTGATCTCCGCCGGAGTGCTGCTTGGCGATTCGCTGGCGGGGGCGGCGTGGCCCTGGTAGCTGCTGGCCGGATCCGACTCGTTTCTTTCCATCATCAGACGACTACTGAATGTCAGTGGTGGGCATAGCGGCAGCTGCTCGGGCAGATGTGCCCAGGATATGGCTCGGATCAGTCAGCCAGTCGCGCAGGTTATTGGCCTGGTCAGCGGTCAACCCATTGAGTCGGCCGGACAAAGCGGCAGCGGCGGTGTTGATGCTGATCGAAGCCAGGCCGACGGCCCGCTCCAACGGACCGCGGTTGACGTCGACATACTGGATGCGCACATAGGGGATGACGCTGACCCGGCGGAACAGCAGTCCGTGTTTGATCCAGACCGAACCATCATCCAGGCGATAGCCGATGGCGCGGACCCGGCGTCCGGTGGCGATCAATTGCCAGATCATCAACACGATGATCGCCAGGGCAAGACTCCACCAGACCAGTACTTGGCCAATTATCCAACCGATGATCATGGCGACCAAGGCGCACGGCGCCAGCCACAGGGCCCAACCAATGCGACGGATGCTCGCCAGGCGCGGATCGACGCCTTGCCAGGGCGCTTGCTCTGCATCGATGGTGACAGGACCGGCGGTCGCTTTTGTGGTAACAGGCTCGTCAGCATCGTTCACCAGTCAATTATGGCAGACTTTGCGCTGAGCCCATAGGTTGACAAATAGCTATTTAAAGAAGGTGAGGAGCGCCAATGACGGTCTGGGACGCGCTGGTCGGGCAGTCGCCCGTCATCGAGACCCTGCAGCGGGCCGTCAGTGGTGCGGACCACGCCATGACTCATGCCTGGTTGTTCACCGGGCCGGCAGGTTCTGGACGATCGGTGGCGGCTCGGGCTTTCGCTGCTGGTCTGCAATGCGATCATGGCGGTTGTGGGCAGTGCCAATCCTGCCAGGCAGTCCTGGCGGGCAACCACCCGGACGTGGCAGTGGTTGCCACCGAACGACTGTCCCTTGGGGTCGATGAGATCAAAGCCTTGGTCCGCGATTCGGTGATGGCGCCAGCGGTCGGACGTTGGCAGATCATCATCATTGAGGATGCTGATCGGTTGACCGACAAGGGCGGTGACGCCTTGCTCAAAGCTATTGAGGAGCCGGCGCCGCGCACGGTCTGGATGCTGGCTGCACCGACCAGCGCCGACGTCTTAGCGACTATTCGCTCAAGGGTTCGCCAGGTGGCTTTGACGACACCGAGCCGTCAGGCCATCGCCAAGTTGCTGACCGCCGAAGGCATCGACGCCGATCAGGCCCAAATGGCGGCGCGGATCTGCCAAGGGCATATCGGTCGGGCAAGAGCCTGGGCCAGGGACCCCGCAGTGGCCGAACGACGTCGTCAGGCTCTGTCCCTGCCCGATCAACTGACCGATCTCGGCGCCTGTTTGGCCCAAGCCGAGCAGGTCTGGACCACAGCCAAGCAGCGGGCTGATGAGATCACCAAATCGCTTGATCAGGCCGAGATCAAGGAAATGGCCACTGCTTATGGCCTGGTAACCGCCAGGGGCAGTGTCCGCGGAGCCAAGGGGCAACTCAAGGATCTGGAGCGGGAGCAGTCGTTGCGGGCGACCCGGATGCAGCGCGATCGCATCGATGATGTCCTGATTGAGTTGACGGGCTATTACCGCGACGTGCTGATGGTCCAACTGGGCACCGATCACGATCTGATCAATCCAGATGTCTTGAGCTCGGTCGAGCGACTCGCCAAAGCCAGCAGTGCTGATCAGACGGTGATGCGAATCGACGCAATTGCCAATTGTCGTCGTTCCTTATGGGCCAACGTTGCGCCGCAATTGGCGCTGGAGGCCATGATGGTGGCCTTGGCTGACTTGGGCTAGAGATGCTGGCCCTCCCGCGTGTCGCCACGTCGGTGAATGCCGGGCATGACACGATTGTTCAAAAGTGTGAGTCGAATTGGATCATCGATGCCAACTGATGGGCAAGTCAGTCCTTGGGTTATCTGACTATGACCGTTGTTTATTCAGTGATAGCGTTATTGGCTCCAGGAAGGAAGCAGCATGAGCGACCAGTACCCGACCCCCTATTCCTCCAACGATGGCGCGGGCGCCGATCCGAAATTGCCGGTCGAAGGGGATAGCGGTGTCGCGCCGACTAGCCCGGCCGAGTCCCGATCCCATAGTCTGCTCAACCCTTGGCTGACCGCCCGAACCGACAGCAACCCACAAGAAGCAGTGCTGAGGGGCGACGAAGATAGTTCGCCCGCCGGTTTTGAGACAAGCGCAGCGGAGCGCCTGGCCGCCTGGGAGACCGTCGCACCGAACCCAGATGTTGACGCCGCCACCGAGGTCATCGATGGCACCGTCGTCACCCCAGTGGACAGCACGCAAGCATCGGAGGCGTCGGAGCCCCTGGAATCGGGCGATCAGGCCGACGCGGCGCCGGTGGCAGTCGAGGAGATCCTGGTGGACGTCGATCCAGGCCAGCAGTGGCCGGCTGACGACGACGCTGACGCCCCAGCAGGCGTTGAGCCTGATGGGACAGTCGACCTGACTGATCAGCCGGTGCCGGCCGCCAGCCACGCCATCAACCCGGAACTGTTCAGGAACAACACTGAACCGACACCGGAACCGACCTTGATCGATCCAGCGGTGCCCGGTGGAGCCAATGCCATTGCTGGCGCAGACACGATGGAGGCTCGCCGGCAAGCCCGGGACCGAGCCTTGGGTGTGGTTGCCCCCGGTGCTGATGTGGTGGTGGCCCAACCCGCTTTCACGCCGCCATCGGTCTATCGGCGCTGGCCGTCGTTCGCTTTGTTCATGCTCCGCCTGGTGGTGGCGGCTATTCTCGGCATCCGTGCCACCCAGCAAGTGCTGCACTTCAGCGACACTCAGCAGTTGTGGACCAACTCGATTCTGCCCAACCCGGAGATCGTCACGCTGGTTCAAATCATTGTCGAATACGCCATTGCGGTGATGCTGCTCTTGGGCCTGGCTTCCCGTGCGGCCGGAGTGTTGTTGCTGCTGTTGTCGATTGGTTTGTTGACCTTCCTGATTTGGGGAGCCACCAACCCATTCACCGGTGTGACCCTGGGCTTCCACGGAGAGTTTGAGTTGTTGTTGGCAGGTGTCGGATTGCTGTTCGCCGGTGTTGGTGGTGGAGCGGCAGCGGTCGATGGCGCCGTGCATCGAGCTCATCTAGAGCGGAAGAACGCTCGCCTCGGGGCGGTTGTCTCGCCGGTGATCTGATCAGTGCCGTCCGACGATTGACAACAAGCTTGCTTTAAGTCGGTACGATGGCGGGCGTGAACCTGCCTATGGATTTGGAACCACCGCTGCGTATCGGCACTCGTAGCTCGGCCTTGGCCATTGAGGTGGCCACTGAGGTCGCCCGGGCCCTGAGCCGGGTCGGTTTGACTGAGGGTTACGTGTTGGTGCCGATCGGTGCCGATCGGCCAGGTGGCGACCCATCGAGCTTCGCCGGTGGGCCACTCCAAACTGAGGCGTTACGGCAGGCTCTACAAGATGGTCTTTGTGACATCGCCATCCACTTCGGCAAAGACTTGCCGGCTGGCTGTCGGATGAAGCTGGGCGCGGTTTTGCCACGAGCTGATCCGCGTGAGGCTCTCTGCTGCACGGGTGGTCGCAGCCTCGATCAACTGCCGGCCGGCGCCAGGATCGGCGTGCCGCCAGGGGTTCGTGGGCCACAGTTGTTGGCCTTGCGCGATGACCTCCAAATCAAGACTGTCCGGGGCTCGGTCGAATCGCGGGTCGCCCAAGTCCGCGACGGTCAGCTTGATGGTCTGGTCCTGGCCCGGGCGATCATCGATCATCAGCCTCTGGCTGACCTGGATGAAGTTTTCAGTCTGGCGACACTGACCCCGACGCCGGCTCAAGGACTGGTGCTGGTGGAGAAGGCTAGGGGCCTAAGCGACCGCATTCAGCAGCTGCTTTCCGCCATTTCCAGCCACGACTCCTTGCTCCAACTAGTGGCCGAGCGGCAATTCAAGCGCATCATGCTTCAGTTTCGACCAGCAGCGGGTGCGACCGCCAAAAGCGGGGCCGCTGCCTCCGGGGGGGCTGATCACCAGCAGCCAGTTGGTGCGGTGGCCGAATTGAACCGTTGGGCCGGGCGAGTCAGTCTGACGATGTGGGGTGTGGTGATTGATCAAGGCGCGCCACTGCGGGCCGAGGCATCGATCATCCTTGACGACGACTGCGACCATCACCGTCACCAGGCCGAAGAGCTGGCCGAGCGTCTGGTGGTCAAGTTGCAGGCGGCCTGCAGTGACAGCAGCGCCGCGGTGCGCGATTCGCGCCCTGTCGGCGTTATGCGCGATCGGCGAGTGCTTTTTGACTCGTCATCACCGATCACCGGCGGCTATCGCCAATTGATCGCCGAGCGGGGAGGACTGGCAGTGCCCGTGCCCATGGCCAGCACCTCACTGGCCCTGGCGAGCGATGTCGATCAGGTCTTGCTCAGCTGCCAGCAGGCCGACTTTGTGGGTGTGTCGTCGCCATTGGTGGTGGAGATCTTGGCTGAGGCAGCCCGACGTCAGGGGACCAGTCTGGACCAATGCCTGGCTGAGTCGACGGTGGTGGCCATCGGCGCGGCCGCCGGCGTGGCTCTGGCCGAGCAGTACGTCGACTTTGAAGTGGCGCCGACCGCCGCCGTCGGGCGGGCCGCCTTGGCCGGAGTCTGGCCGT
>JAITVZ010000094.1 GCA_031285505.1 Propionibacteriaceae bacterium | reverse complement strand
CCAGCCAGACCCAAGCCGAGCACCAGCCCCACCTGGTTGGCTGGCAAGTCCAGTTGCAGGAAATCCCGGGCCGTCGGCCAGATGAAGGCCAAAGCCGCCAAAGCGACCATCACGGCGATTGTCAGGATCTTCCACCAGTTCAACGGCCTGGCCAACACCCCCAACAGCCAGAAATTGACGATGAACAAGACCGTCAACCCCACCGAGCTGGCTTCGACCGCGCCACCGCCACTCCAAGAAAAAGCGCCGAAAGTCGCCAAGCCAGCCGCCAAGCCTGCCGGCAGGGCGATCATCAAAACTCGAGTCAGGAAGCCGGGGCGATAACGCCGCTTGTTCGGCCCCAAGGCCAACACCGCCGCCGGGATGCCGATGGTCAACATCGACAGCAGGGTCATGTGGCGGGGCAAGAAGGGGAAGGTCATCGACACGACGGCAGTGGCGATCAGCAGGCAAGTGGCCATGACATTCTTGGAGACGAACAAGGCCGCCACCCGCTCGACATTGCCAATCAAGCGGCGCCCCTCGGCCAACACCATCGGCATATGAGCGAACGACGAGTCGAGCAGGACGATTTGTGCCACTGCCTTGGTGGCTTGGGCGCCATTGCCCATGGCGATGCCGATGTCGGCGTCTTTCAGGGCCAAGACGTCGTTGACACCATCACCGGTCATGGCGACAGTGTGCCCCTGTGCCTGGAGGGCTTGGACGATCAAGCGTTTCTTCTCGGGAGTGACCCGCCCGAAAACGGCGATCGTCTCAACCAATGGTTGCAGCTCGGCGACTGTGTCTGGCAGGGTGCGGGCGTCGACCACCCGGGAAGGATCATTGGCTTCCACCAAGCCGACCCGGCGGGCAACGGCGGCGACTGTCACCGGATTGTCGCCGGAGATAACCTTGACGGCCACGTCTTGGCTGCGGAAATAGGCCAGGGTGTCGGCGGCGTCGGGGCGAATCTGTTCGGTCAGCTCAACCAATCCGACCGGGTCGATCTCGGTCCACCCCTCCAGGGCGTCGGCCTTGGCCAACACCACCACCCGAATGCCATCGGCCGCCAGGGGGGCGACCCGATCCAACAGCTCGGTTTGACCGGCGGCGACGATTTCCGGGGCACCCAGCAGCCAGTGTGAGCCGTCGGCCAGCGTCACTCCGGAATACTTCCGCGCCGACGAGAAGGGCACCCGCGCGGTCACCGCCTGAGTGCTGGGGCCGATCTGGGCGGCAATCGCCTGAGCGGTGGGGTTGGGGGTCGGGTCATGAACCAAGGCCCCCAGACCATCACGGGCTGACGCGTCATCGCTTGGATCGAAAACTGTCAACCGTTCCATGACGATCTGGCCGGCGGTCAAGGTGCCGGTCTTGTCCAAACAGATGACGTCGACCCGGGCCAAGCCCTCGACGGCCGGCAACTCCTGGATCAAAGCTTGCTGACGGGTCAGCTGCAGGGCCGCCAACAGGAAGGCCAAGGTGGTCAACAACACCAGGCCCTCCGGCACCAACGCCACCAGACCAGCCGACGATCGCAAAATGATGGCCCGCCAGTTGTCGGTGAAACCAGCCCATGAGAAGGCGTCCATCGCCCGCATCTGGGCGATGATCGCCACCGGGAACATCACCAGCACCACCCAGGTGATGATGCGTAACAGCCGGTTGGTCGAGGCTTGCACCTCGGAATAGGCCCTGGTGAACACCTTGGCTTGGCTAGCCAGCTGGTGGACGGTAGTGGCCGCACCGACCACCGCAGCCCGCAACTGTCCCGTGCCGGCGACCACCACCGTGCCGGACGAGACCTGGTCGCCGCTGCGCTTGTCGATGGCGTCTGACTCACCGGTCAGATTGGACTCGTCAATCTCCAAGGAGTCGACCCACAACAAGGGGCCGTCGGCCGGCACCTGATCGCCTGGCTTGAGGATGATCAGGTCGTCAGCGACGATCTGCTCGACTGGAATGACGCTCTCGCGCCCATCACGGATGACGGTGGCCGTCGGGGCGTGCATCAGCGCCAAAGAATCCAGCTTGTGTTTGGCGTACCACTCCTGCCCAATGCCGAACAGGGAATTGAGAATCAGAGCCAGCCCGAACAGGCCGTCGATGTAGGAGCCGGTGGCCACCACCATGATGAACAAGGCGCCAAGCAGGGCGTTGAAACGAGTGAAGACATTAGCCTTGATGATCGCCCACAGCGGCCTGGAGGTCACCTTCTCGGTGGCGTTGGTCCGACCGTCCTCCTGTCGGGCCGCCACCTCGGCGGCGGTCAGCCCAGTGGTCGGATAACTGGCCGATAGACCTGCTTGGTCGTCAATCAGGGTTGCCACGAAACCATCCTTCTTCCCTGGCTCACCCCTGCCCTCCAACGCCAGCTGATAGCCATCCTAGATGGTCGATCAATCGCCGCCGCCAAAGAAGACGCTCAGCCCAGACAAACCAGGGACAAGTAAGGGAGCAATCACATCTGACCATAATTCTCAACGCAACGAACCAACGGTGCGGCACACCAGTGATTCACTCAATCGCGCAAAGTGGCCCGCCAGGGGCGCTGCTTGGTGGTCAGGTGGACCGCCTCGATCGACACCCCCAAAGCCGTCAGAAAGATGGCCATGCGCACCGTCAAGCCGTTGTCGGTCTGATGGAAAATCGCCAAACCAGGCAGATCGTCGACATCGCCGGCCAAATCATAGGCGTCCGGCCGAGAATCTCTAGGCAAGGGGTGCATGATGATCGCCTCAAGGTTGCCCGCCTGGGCCAGCATCGACCGATTGAGCAGATCGCCGACCGTGGCCGACCCAGTCAGTTCCTCAGTCAATCGCTCGCGTTGCACCCGGGTGGCATAGATGGCATCGGCGCCGCGCACAGCGGCGACGACATCATCGTGGACATCGACCAGATGGCCTCGCTTGCGGGCATACGCCTCGACGCTGGCGGGCAACTCCAAACCAGCCGGGGCGAACAGGCTGAACCGCACACCCTGATGCAGGCTGAGCAGCTTGATCAGTGAGTGGACCGTCCGGCCGAAGCGCAGGTCGCCGAGGATGGCGATATGGCAGCCATCGACGGTCTTGCCCCGGGCGACCAGTTCCTTCTCCAGGGTGTAAACATCGAGCAGGGCCTGGGAGGGATGCTCGCCTGCCCCATCACCGGCGTTGATCACTGGCACCACCGAGTGGGCGGCGAATTCGGCCACCGAGCCCTCGTCGGGGTGGCGCACCACCAGCACATCGGAATAGCCCGACACCACCCGCGCCGTGTCGGCGATCGACTCACCCTTGGCCATCGACGAAAAAGTGAAACCAGTGGTGGTGGTGACTTCGCCACCGAGGCGCAAGAAGGCCGATTCGAAGCTCAGCCTGGTCCGGGTGCTCGGCTCAAAGAACAGTGAGCCGAGCATAGCTCCATCCAGCACCGAGCAGACACCACGACGAGCGGCGATCGGCGCGACCGCATCGGCCAAGGCGAACAGTCGGGCCAGATTGTCGCGATCGAACTGCGAGACCGACAAAAGATGGCGGCCCTGTTCAAACAAGGGCAAATGGTGGGACATGGGCGCTCCTTTTTCGGAAGTGACGATACCGCATCCCCAACGACCCTGGCCGAGCGGCGACGACGGGCTGGTGTTTCGGGCTGCTCCCTAGATCCCCCTGGCCAATCGATAGTAAGCGGCGTTCCAGCGCAAGCGATCCTCAAAAGCCTCCCGGCTGGTGCTGGCGTTGATCCAGACCAGCTCAGTGGCCATGATCCGAGCGAACTCGCGCCAATGGTCGACCGTTGTCGCTGTCGACATGACGGTGTGATGCGGTGCGCCGGCCATCAGCCAGCAAGCCGCCGAGGTGGCCAAATCTGGCGCCGGTTGCCACACCGCTCGACCGACCGGTAGGGCTGGCATCGGCTGGTCGGGCCCGACGATGGCGACGTCATTGGCGGTCAAGCGGAAGCGGTCGCGCATGTCCGACAGGCCGACGACGATGCCCGGCCCCGGGTCGACATCGAAAACCAGCCGCACCGGATCATCGCGATCACCGATGCCCAGCGGGTGAATCTCCACTTTGGCTCGCTCGTCTGTCAGTGACGGGCAGACCTCCAGCATATGGGCGCCGAGGATCTTCTCTTGACCGGCCACCAGGTGGTAGGTGTAGTCCTCCATCAAGGAGGCGCCACCCGGGCGGCCTTGGCCCATCACCTTGGCCACGCGCACCAACAGGGCTGTCTTCCAATCGCCTTCTGCCCCGAAACCATAGCCTTCGGCGGTCAGGCGCTGCACGGCCATGCCCGGCAACTGGCGCAAAGCCCCGAGATCCTCGAAATTGGTGGTGAAGGCCATGGCGTCATGGGCTTCGAGGAAGGAGCGCAGGGC
>JAITVZ010000075.1 GCA_031285505.1 Propionibacteriaceae bacterium | reverse complement strand
AAGAGCATCCCGTAGGACACCCCACACTTCTGAATAATGCGGTGACGTCACCCCCCTTCCGTCATTCATCATTCCCCTCCCGACACCAGCCGACTATATACTCTTCGTCGATTCGCACCGTGTCGATCCAGACGTCATTGATTCTAAGTGACTCTCCGTCCACGGCCTCGACGACAAACCGACGGGGCCTGCCTTGCAACCCCTGGCCGATGCTCTTGGAATAGGCCTCCTTGGCAGTCCAAAAGCGGATCCCCCACTCTGTTTCATCACCAAGCTTCTTGATCAGTTGGCGCTCACTCGTGGTCAGCGCCAAATCCCAGAATTCGTCTGACTTGTCTTCGATCAATTCTATATCGACGCCAACGGGACCACGCCCGACCATCGCCACGCCATGCCCATGGGTGTGAGCCACTGAAACAGCTGGTTCTCGGACAAACAGACCGCCATCATCTCCACACACCCATGGCTTTCCAAGGTCATCATATCGGACACTGATTTCCATAGGATATTTGTAGTCCCCAGATCCTGAATGCAACCAGTCACGGACGGCATCTTTGAGTGCCACCCGTCCAGCCAGGAAGTCGGTTTGAGCATCCCAGTTCGGCATTGCATCAACCCGTTCTTTTTCCGTCGCCGACAGGTAGCACAAAACAAGAAAGTATGCGGAACTGCGGGGTGGATTGCCGGGGTTGAAGTAGTAGACCCCTTTAGCCAACTTGGTCGCCAAAATTGAGCGCCACGGGTGATTAACCGCCTCCCAGAGAGACATGTCCATATCCAGCCGCTGATTCACCCATCCGGTGGCGAGCGCCCAAATCTTTCCGTTGCGCAAGTAGACCGTGTCACCGGTGATGAATTTGTCTGTAACCTGTCGAATTACCGTATATGCCTCGAACTCTCCATCCTGATCGAACATGTCTTGGTAAAACTTGACCTCCTTCACACGCACCGGGAAACTAACACGATTGTCAGGCATATACAAGTGCAAGAACACCCCTATAGTCTGACCCATTGCATCGAGAAGAGAACCTTTACCAGCCCGGCGGTGCAACAAATAGTGAAATCCGTGCTCACCATAGAAGTCATATTCCGTCACCGACCAATAATTCGAACGGTGGAACGAGTATTCAACATATTGATATTCACAAGTCAGAGGCTCACGTATCTTCCGACCAACAGCAGACTTATATTGCTCAACAATGCCACTGGGTTCTTCAGGGGACTCGTCAGCCAAGGTGACATCAATCATCAGGTGACCAGGTATGGTCAATGACACAACATGTTCAGACTTCCAGAATCCCTTAACCTCAGCATGGAATGGTATTGTCAGCGGAATAAACTCCATCGCCGTGATCGGCCCCAGCTTGACCACCTTCAGACCTGGCGCTTGCCCAAGTGCTATTTCCGCCATGAGTTCCATACTCATCGTCAATGGAACAACCGAATAGAAATCTTCACGATGTGGCCAATCTTTTGGCTGATTGACTATTGAATGGTCAAGGACATATGGATGTTCATCCAGACTAATATCCAAGGGCACGACAAATGTGCTGCCCGCGCGATGGGGTAAGGACCCACTGGAAACCGACGCATTCGGGATCCGTTCAGGTGAATTGATAGAAACTTTCTCAATCTCTTGCACTGCCGGATTCATTGGCGCCGTGCCGCCTATGGGCTCTTCCATTGCGGATGGAACAACACGCATCACCTGCGAGAGGCCATTTGCCCCGTAGAAGTCAGCCACTGCCTGCCGCGGCGACGGCGAGAAAGCCGGCCAGGCACTGACTGTCGACCTACTCCACGAGCGCGTGAAGCCGCGCACGGGCAACCCATAGGCATTTGTGGCAACCGGAACTGTTTTCCGGAAGGCACTTCGCGCTTCGCTCGACGCACCAATGTTCACAGCTGCTTCGACTAACCCGTCATTACTGTTCTGGCTGGACGGGTCAATCATCGCATGTCCGCCACGTCCAGACTTCCCAGGTGACGCCACAACATCGCACCCGCTTGCCGGCTCATTGTTATTGCGACGAGCATAGGACGACAACACAGCATCAAGACTCGGCAACTCACGGAGTATTGGCGATCCGGTTGGCATCAGATATAGCGTCTTGAATCGCTGCACCGTGGGTCTCATACCCATGAAGGTCAGATCAGCCGGCCCGCCCATCACGAACATCAAGGCATGGACTCGACGCAATTGATCAACGGCGTTGCGCAGGGGAGAAATTGCTGACATGGTGGCGAAACGCCGACCACGCAGAGTATCCTCAATAAACCCCGGCAACGGCCCAATGCCTGACTGAATAAAGATCCGGACACCTCGTTCGTAGAGCCCATCAACTAGCTGTCTGAAGTAAACCGGCTGACTCATTCCCGCGCCCAATACATCCGAAGTGACTTCGGGACCAGTCGATACTTCGTCCAAACTAATTGCTGACACGAGTGGTGCTTTGCCTTCAAGCACAGGGATATGCGACATTGCTTCGAGAGGCGTGTTGATCACATATTGGAACAATGGTGTGTGCAATGCCGTGCCGAAGGAAAGCACCTGGCATCGAACGCGCTTGGCCTCCAAAGCCCTGATCAAAGCGTCTTCTGAGCCGCCAACCGCACAAAACACCTTTTGACTGGGACAGTTGTCATTGGTCAAGTAGACATCTGGCGATTCGTCCAAAATCTCCTTAACCTGCTCTTCATCCAACGATCCATTGGCCACCACCAACCTAAATGATGGCAAATCAAGATTGATCTCGTTTGCTGCCAGTTGAGCCAGATCGTAGATGACCTGATCAAAATTATCGTCAAGCATGCCCGCTGATCTGGCAGCATGCCACTCACCAATTGAGTGTCCACCAAAGAAGTCAGCCCTTAACCCCGTGGCTTCAAGGGCATCATGGACCATCATCGATGTTCGAAAATGACCTACAACGGGATCGTCGCTCAATACATGATCTTCACCAGGATACTTTTTCACCGGTAAGCCTAATTCATCGATCAATGATCGTATATCGACTCCGGCAGAAGCATCCCAACCAGGAAACATAAACGCCACCTGGCCACCATCTGCAATCAATGGATCTTCGGTGTACCAAATGTCGTTTGGACCCAACCATGGTTCTCCTCGGTCGACGATTTCCATGGCCTGCTTTTGCCGCTCCAAGGTCGGATTGAAGATAACCAGACGGAAGCGGTCTTCCGGATTACCTTGAATTGACCCAAATTGACTCTTGAAGTGCGCGACATCCAGCTTGGCTCTAACCGCTTCGCGGCTAGAGCCGGCGACGGCATAGGCCTCGGGTGACACTTGCTTCAAGCGATCGGCCCTGTACCGGGCAGCTTCTGAGCCTGGCTCCTCGTAGGCAGTCAGCACCGCATGACTATTGATACCACCAAAACCAAATGCATCAACACCGGCAACCAGCGGTCGATTCGAGCCTTCCCAATCAACTAGCGTGGTAGCGGGCGCGAATCGCGATTTGCTCATCGCCTCCAGCGGCTCTGCACAATGCAGCGTCGGCGGAATCTGGCGATGATACAAAGACAGCGCTGTCTTAATCAAACCCATCATACCCGCCGCAGGCATCAGGTGCCCGATGTTCGACTTGACAGATCCTAAGCGAGCTTGGGGCTGATCGGTGCCACCGAAGACGCGTGTGAGTGTTTCCAGCTCTGTGGCGTCGCCAACGGGAGTGCCGGTGCCGTGCGCTTCGAGATAGGCGATATCCTGTTTGTCAAGGCCTGACTCGCTCCAAGCACGCTCAATGACCGCTGCTTGACCATTCGAGTCGGTAATTAACACCGAGTGGCCACCGCCATCGGATCCAATGGCCGCAGACCGCACAACAGCGTAGATGCGGTCGCCGTCATCCTCTGCCTTAGCAACAGTCTTGAGCACCATGAACCCTGCGCCCTGGCCGATGAGCAGCCCATCAGCCTCCTTGGAGAATGGCGCAATCTCCCCGCGATGAGAAAGTGCTCCCATCATTGTGAAAGCGCCCCAAAAAACTGAGCTCTGCAAGGTATGCATACCACCGGCAATGGCAATATCCACCTCACCCGAGCGCAGCAGGTTGGCAGAGTGCTGCAATGCGACAATACCCGATGCGCAGGCCGCATCGATGCAGTAAGCCGGGCCATGCATGTCAAAGTGATTGGCGACGCCTGAGGCCACCAAGTTTGGCATCGTCGCGGCCGCGGTGTCACCCTGCCAGCGACCAAAACTCGACTGATACTGCGAGCGGACCCGATCCAGCTCCGCATCGGTCAGATCCGGCAGTGCGTGCTTAAGTATTGACAACCACTCGTCAACCATGCGGATAATTTCAACGCCACGCAATTGGGGAAGGCCAGCAAAGTTTCCTCGTCCAATGATCACCGATGCTCGATCCAAGCTGATGCCTCGCTCGAACACACCAGCATCACTCAAGGCATCTTCAGCAAGAAAATAGGACAATAGCTGGTCTGGATCAGAACCATCGGCCGCCACCGGCAAAATCCCATAACGCATAGGATCGACCACGCCCGGTGAAATGAATCCACCCCGCTTACAGTAGAACCGATCTGGTCTGCCAGACTCGAAGCCATCAAAGTAGAACGACTCAATGACGTTATCCGGCACTTCAGTGATTGAATCAGTGCCGCTGATCAGATTATTCCAGAATCGACCAACGGTGCTTGCACCCGGACAAACCAGTGACATGCCGACCACGGCAATGTCATCTAGACGTGCCTTCGGAATTAAGCTCATTTCCCCTACCCCTCGTGGCCACTTGGCCGGTTATCCGCTCTTACTCAAGCAAGAACACTGTCAATGAATGTCTTAATATCGCGATCTTGGCCGGCCAGGGCCATAACACATGGCTCCTGACCACCGGCGATTTCCTGGACAAAGAAACCGGCCCCTGCCTTCAAAGACAACAGGGACAAGCCCCGCTTCTTCATCTCCGCAGCCAGACCATCCGAGACCATGCCAGCCCCACCCCATGGCCCCCAAGCCACTGATAACACTCGGACCGCAGGGTATCGAGCCGCTACGATCTGGGCTGATTGGTCAAACACCGAATTGGCAGCGGCATAGTCGTCTTGCCCACGATTCCCAAAGGCCGCTGCCATCGACGAAAAGAAGACCAACAGCTTAAGGTCAGAAATCTGACCAATAATGCTGGTCAATGGTGCCACTTTGGTGGTGTAGACCTTCTCAAATGACTCCCAGCTCTTGTCCCGAAAGAGCTTGTCATCCAAGACCGCAGCCGCATGGAAGACTCCGTCGACGTGCCCATATTGCCGCCGCAGGCGATCAAAGAGATCACTAAGCGCGGCGGCATCAGTGACGTCTATTGAAACGTAACTTGCATCAGACCCGGTGGCCGCGATGACAGCAAGGGCGTGCTCAATACTTTGGGCCTTGCGGATCGCCGATACACGCGCCTTGACCAGGCGCGGTGTCGACAGTTTCTCATGCACAATCAAATGGCGCTGGAGATCAGCGGCTGATTGTAAGTGCTCATATTGTTCCGCAAGCAACGTATCGCGGGCTGTTCGACCGACAAGAACGAAATGGCAGGGGCCGGCCTGAGCAACAGCCGCCATCAAAGATGGGGATATGCCCTGAGCACCTCCAAGCACCACCACCACATCGTCAGCGGCCAACGGCCACTGCGACGATTCAGTCGGAGAACTGGCGACCCTCGGCGAAGGCCGCAGCCGCTGCTCGTTACGGTAGACCACTTCTGGATAACCATCCGCTTCCTGCAACTCGCTAACCACCAAGCCCGGAAGATTTGAGGCACTGAAAGGCGTCAAGCCGGTCACAATCCGGAAGCGAATCGATGAATACTCCTGCTGCAGCGTTTTGATGAAGCCAGGAAATCCCTGCAAGGCCGATAGCGATGGCACCTCGGAACTGCTCAACAATTCTCCCACAGTGTCATCAAATACCGTGACAGATTGCAACATCGCCAGGTCAACACTCTTCAGCAGGTCGAACAAGTCCCCAATTGTCCAACGATCAGAACTACTGCGAATGAAGACAATGTCATCAACCTGTTGGGGCAGATCACCAGGATGCCCCACAACATCAACCGTAGCCCCCAAGTCAGTCAAAGCCACTGCAATTGATTCAGCTTCTTGCCCCGCCGTGATGACCACACAATGACCAGCCACTGATCGAGATTGATCGCCGAACGGATAGGGCATATCAACCCACTCAAGGCGGGTTATTGTCGATTCCGAGTCAGTTGAGGCGTCCGCAGACAGCCCCTTACTTACTTTTGGGCCCGACTCACCAACTCCTGCGGTAGCCGACGACTCAATTGGATTGGTTGCCACTTGCCCATCAATTGTCATCGATGCCGCCCCTGGCTCTGATTGTGGATTGTATGTTGGCGGTCTTACCGCAGTCGCTGCGGTTTCGAGTGGACGCGAATCATGGGACGCAGTTGCTTGAGTGTCAGCCACAATTTGCTTGGCCAGGTTCTCAAGCCAATCAACCATGCCTCGCAAGGTCTTGATTGAAGCCAGTTCCTCGATACCCGAGGCGGCGTCTGCGTCATCGGCCTCAGAATCAGGCATATCAATCTTATTGCTCAAGGCTCCGAGGATCTCCAAGCGTTTAATCGAATCAATGCTCAGATCCGCTTCAAGATCCATGTCCATGCCGAGCATTTCCGGCGGATACCCGGTCTTTTCCGCAACCACATCAAGAATGATCCCCTTCAGCTGGTCAGCATTGAGGTCCCGGAGACTTGGCAGCACTGAACCAGTATTAACCGATGGCGTTGCCACGACCGTCTCGGTCAGCATCTCGACTGCCGCTGCGGGCACGGGTGATGTCTGAATCATCGCCGGAGCCGCTGCAGGCAGGGGCATTCCCGGAGCAGGAACTGTCAAAGGGGCCGACGTTGTCGGCACCATTTGGGGGGCTGGAGCCGTCGTCATCAGCGGAGCAGCCGATGACATGGGGGTGGTGGCAGCCAGCATCGGATCAGGCACCACTGCCATCGGCATCGTGGTCAGATAACCTTCGGCCGGTGCCGAACCACCCATGCCTAAACCGGTCAAAACAATGTCACGCTGATCATCCATCATCGCTCGCATGTTCATCAAATAGGTATAGACCAGCTGCTCGCGTCCGCTGACCGGCGCCGGTTGTGCCATCATCATCATCGGCTGAGGTGGTGCCTGAGCCACAGTTCGCTGAGCTGACGCCGCTTGAGCCTCAGGCTGCGGTGTCAGTTGTCCTGTGATTGGATCCTCGGTGGTTGACATTGTCTTCTCTCCTTGTATTGATTCCTCAAGTTTTGCGACTGGAATGGCGTCACTGACCACGATATGTTTCTCGCCCTGCTCAATCCAACGAGCGATGGGCACGGATTCTTGTCCGTCGATCATCCAAACGGTCGAACGGGGGGCATATGATTCTGGATGCTCAAGGTCGATCAGCGAAACGACACGTCCTGTGAAAAGTCTGTCCACATTGATTTCTCGGCCACTGGTGATTATCTGAGCCACAGCCCGTAATAGGGTTCTCATTCCCGGAGCGCCGGCAGTCTCGGTGCAGATAGTCAGGATGTCATCTGGCAAAGTGGCCTCGGCCAGCCCAGTTAGAACAGTTCCGGGGCCCGCTTCGACAAAGACACGAGCTCCATCGTCATACATAGCCAACAATTCATCTTGGAACCGGACAGGTTCCACCAGGTGCTCCGCCAAGCGATGCTGGATCGCCTCAGAACCAGCGGGGTACGGGCTTGCGCTGGTGTTCGACCACACTGGCAGTTGCGCCTGATTAAGCTGCACACCGGACAGCGCCTGATCAAAGAGTATGGGGGCGCTCTTCAGCAGGGGCGTGTGGAAAGCACAAGCCACATCTAAGCGTTTAGCCTTGACACCTGAATCATGGCAACTCTCAATGAACTGCTCGACATCTGCTGTCCGCCCAGCCACAACCACTTGACTCGGTGAATTGTAATTGACTGCCCAGACACCAGCTCGTCCATTCAGCATCTCCTCCACTTCGGTTGGTGATGCGACAACTGCCGCCATCGCCCCTGGATCTTCATCCACAGCCGCGAGTATGGCTGCCGCCCTCGCCTGCGACAAGGGGATCAGATCCTCGCTGGCGATCACACCCGCAAAGGCCAACGCTGGCAACTCACCATAGGAATGTCCGGCAACCATGTCTGGTTCGACACCGAATGATCGTAGTAGCTGCGCAATTGCCATATCAATTAGACCCAGTAGCGGTTGAGCATGGCGCGTGTCTCTAATGGATTGACGTTGGGCCTGCCTGGCATTTTTAGTGAAGACAGAGGGGGGAAAAACAATCTTCTCGAGATCGGGATAAGCGGCTAGTTGGCGTCGCAACTGGGGAAACATCACCAGCAAATCTCGCGCCATATTTAACCGCTGGCTGCCTTGACCAGAAAAAAGGAAGGCCAGTTTGCCGTCAATAGGTGATCGATAGTAAACACCCGGGTGGGCAACGTGTGATTGAGCGACAGCAATTTTGCTCAACAGCTTCGACCAAGACCCAGAGACAATCGCTACCTGCACCGGTTGATCCGACTGATGGGCCAGGCTGTAGGACAGGTCCTTCAGCTCAATTTGGTGACAATGTTTCCACAACTCCTCCACCTGACGCATCGATCGACATGCATCGTCAAAAGTGGCTCCACGAAACAAAAACAACTCGCGAGGCCAAGCCTGAGCAACCGGCCCCTCAGGGTCGAGATCATCCGAGTAGTTTTCAATCACAGCATGGAAGTTGGTTCCACCAAAGCCGAACCCAGAGACTCCAGCGACCCGTCGCCTGGCATTCCAAATCGTGGCGTAACCATTGGCATTGAATTGAAATGGTGAATTGTTCGGGTCAAATGACTTGACTGGCTGGTTGAGGTGCAACGTCGGTGGAATTACCCCGTGCTGCACTGCCAAGCTGGCTCGGATCAAGCCGGCGACGCCAGCCGCGCATTTGGAGTGACCGATCTGTGTCTTCACCGAACCAATCCAAGTCTGGCCGGGAACCGCCCCAGTTTCTGCCATAACCCTGGTCAAAGCCTTTAATTCAGTGGCATCTCCAACCGATGTGCCAGTGCCATGTGCCTCAATCAACCCGACATCACTTGGCAGAACTTCCGCCATTTGATATGCCCGAGTCAATGCCATCATCTGTCCGCGGCTGTTCGGAGCGGTCAGTCCAAGATTGCGCCCGTCCGAGGATCCTTGGACTGCACGAATCACCGAGTAAATGCGGTCATGGTCACGCTCAGCGTCCGACAACCGCTTGAGGATGACCATTCCGACACCCTCCCCCAGCGCCAAACCGTCACCAGAGGCGTCGAAAGTGGCGCAATAGCCCCGCTTCGACAGAGCATGCGTGGCCGAAAACATGATGAAGTCGACGATTGAATTGTGTAGGTCACTGCCGCCACAAATGACCATTTCCGATCGGCCACTCCACAACTCCTGACAGGCGACATCCAAGGCAGCCAGCGACGAAGCGCAGGCAGCATCGACTGTGAAGTTCCGCCCTCCGCAGTTCAAGCGATTGGCAATGCGACCGGCAGTGACATTGGACAAAATTCCCGCAAAAGAGTCCTCATCAACCCGCGGCAACAAGTCACCTAGTTCGTCAGGCAAATAACCAAACATCGATCGCAATCCGGTGCGTGACCCATAAGCACTGGACAACTCTCCCATGCCCTCAGTGCCGATAATCACTGATGTTTCCGGCAAACCTTGCTTGATTTGATCAGCGTAGCCAGCATCTTCCAAAGCTCGCTTGGCCACCAATAGACTCAGCAATTGACCTGGTTCGACCGAGCTGACAGTCGCTGGGGCGATGCCGAACTCCAGGGGGTCGAACGCCGTGGGACTAAGAAACGCCGCCCACTTGGAAACAACAAAATCAGTGTCTGTACTGTCCGGCCTAAAGAACAGATCCGGATCCCAACGCTCCTTGGGAACTTCAATCACTGAATCGTGACCCATCAAGATGTTGCGCCAGTAAGCGTCCAGGTTCGGAGCATCCGGAAAGATGCCCGCCATGCCAATGATGGCAATCGGCTCTGGCCCGTGATCCCACCAGTCCGCTGGCGTTGTTTGATCGGGCTGGCCGATATTCCGGATCAATTCGGCTGATTCCACCGATACTTCATGGTGCAGTTGAGCGATGGTGCGCACCAGACTCAACAAGGCGGTGATTGAGCCCGCCATATACAGACCCTGATTGATCTGATCGTTCAACGGCACGCGACCTAAGCGGCCAGCATCGTTGCGAGCTAGCCCCTTGCTGGCGATACGAGCACGGCCAAGATTGAGTTCCTCCAAGGCGATTCGGCGACTAACACTGTCAAGGCCGCTGGATTCGATTCTTGTCTTTTCAAGAACAAATGCTTTAGTGAATGGTGTTGGTATGGCTCTCGTTTCCTGGCCCGGTACAGATTCAAGCAAGACGGTGCTACTGGCAGCAGCCGCGATCTGCTGAAACA
>JAITVZ010000053.1 GCA_031285505.1 Propionibacteriaceae bacterium | reverse complement strand
GAGGCCCTCGAACCAGTCAGCCCCGCCGCGGCCAATCCTGTCTCAGGCGGTGACTCTTGGTCCGACTCCGGTCGAACCGAGCCGAGACGGGTGATCGCACTCGGACCCGGCCCTGCCGTTCTCTCCGAGACCAGGCCGACCGTTGAGACAACAGCGACGATCACCGAGGCACCGGCCACTGACTCGCCACCATCCGACAGCGCCGCCGATCTCGGGACCGCCACTGCCGATCTCGGGACCAGCACTGCCGATCCTATGACCGGCGCGGACGCCAAGCCATCGCAGCGTCCGACCAAGAAGGGCCGCGCTGAGGCCGGCTCCTCGGATCGGCGCCCACCTGAAGAGGCAGTCAAGAAGACGGCGCGTGCCACCAAAGCCGCTCAGACCAAGAAGACTCCCCAAGGGAGGACTGGCGGTAGCGGCGCCGGGGCAAAGAGTGCCACCAAACCGGCCAACTCCAGCATCAGGCGCCTTCCGCCGGTCAAGAAGGCTCAGCCGTCGAGCAAGCACAAGCCGACCGCACCCGCCAAACAGACTTCACGGACCAAACAGACCACGACGACACAGGATCAGTCCGCAGACAAGCCGATTCCATCGACGAAGCAACCCGCTCAGACCCAACAGCGGTCCGCCAAACGGGGGGCTGCGGCGAAGAACTCATCGGTCCTCGTCTCAACGTCAGCGTCGAAACGAGGACGGCAGCCATCTTCCACAGGAACCCGTTCAAATCGGGCACAGTCGAAGCAACGATGACAGCAATACTCGTCTGAAGATGGCACATCTTCCTTCCCCACCATGGGACCGGAGCGGTCCCCCAGTAGCTCATCCGAAGATCGCCCATCTTCGACTCTCACGGTCGCGGTGGAATGGCCCGCCCGTAGCCCGCCTGAAAATGGCACATCTTCCCTCCCCAACAGCCGGAGTCGACCTGAGAGTATCTCGGAGACATCAGACAGGGGAGTCTCTCTCCCCCACCGATCCGGATTGATCCGTCCACCAGCAGGTCGTCCAAGGATTCACCCATTTTCCACCCCGCCACAGGGCCGAAGCAGCCCGTCCGCAACTGAGCACAATCGAAGGTTCGGAGCCAGGCGTTGACGGATGGATTTTCAGCCAAAACGGGCCCGTCTCGGGGGTGAGATCCGCCCTAGGGCCGTCAACGGCGGCGAGATCGGTTCGACCTTGCCTAGGGAATCGCCACTTAATGCTGTGCCATCAGATGGGTGCCGGGTGGGTGAGATTCGATCCCCATGTCTCGTATAGGGACTGGATGTCCATCGCTAGATATGGGGGTCGAAGATTACCTGTCCCAGTGCTCAGATGGCGGCACATGATTGATCATCGGTTCCCCAGGGGCTGTCCATCGTGGTGCCGTGCGTTGGTTGGCTGTGGGGGATCGCGGACTCCGGTGAGGCGGCGACCTCCAGCAGTGTTGGCCGCACTGGGGTGGGGTGTCATCGCGGGTGGACTTAGCGATCCGGTGAGGTTCCGCGCTGGTGGAGGGCTTGCTGCGAACAACAGGTGTAAGCGGTCGCGGGTTCTTCCTTCACCCAGGTGATACTCAACTGAACGGTTGAGTGTCGGCGGTGGGCGAGTGGTCGACATAACTGAGCAATCTCTTGCCATTTGCGGGGCCGTCATCATTGTGGGTCATAGTTATGTCGCCTCAGCGGTACGAATCGGCGACATAACTGAGGCAAAGTATGAATCAGGGACCCAATAACCTCACACTTTGCTCAGTTGCGACCGGGCCGCGACGACTACCACCGCAGGACACCAAGATGGACAGCCCACCTGCCTGTTTTCTGGGCGTCAGTTCGACGCCACCGTCCGCGCCGGAGATGGGCAGGGCTCGTCCACAGTTGATATCATGCAAGCCTTCCGCGGATAGTTGATTTTCTCACCCCTCTGTGGGACCGGGACGGTCGACCGGTAACTCGTCTGAAAGTGGCCGACTTTCTCCCCCACCATGGGACCGGAACGGTCCGGAAGCAGCTCATCCGAAGATGGCCCATCTTCGACTCCCACGGTCGGGGTGGAACGGCCCCGCCAGTAGCTCGTCTAAAGATCGCCGATCTTTCCACCCCACCATGGGACCGGAGCGGTCTCCCGGTAGCTCATCTGAAAATGTCAGATTCTCCCACCCCTCGGTGGGACCGGGGCCATCCAGCAGTCGCTCATCGGCGGGCCGGCGCAGGCGACGATTCGCAGTAGGCTCTTGTCCATGAGTGTTGCAGTCGCTACGTTCGACGACGAGGTATGGGTGCGGGTTCCGGGCAAGATCAACCTGGCGCTGGTGGTCGGACCGCGAGGCAAAGATGGGTACCACGACTTGGCGACGGTGTTTCAGGCCGTGGGGCTGTACGACGAGGTGCGCGCGATCAGCCAGGATGACGAGGTCACTTGTCAGGTCAATGGCCTCCAAGCACGTCAGGTCGGCCCGGCCCACCTCAACCTGGCCGTCCAGGCGGCCGAACTGTTGCGCCGGAGCTACCACCTGACCCAGGGCGTGCATTTGGTTATTGACAAGCAGATTCCCGTGGCCGGAGGGATGGCGGGCGGATCGGCCGACGCCGCTGGAGCCCTCCTCGCCTGCGCTGAACTCTGGGAGCTTGATCTGACCAGTGACGATCTCATGGAGCTTGGAGCCCAACTCGGCGCCGACGTGCCCTTTTTGCTGATGGGAGGGTGCGCTCTGGGATTGGGACGAGGCGAGGCCCTGACCCCGGCCCTCAGCCGTGGTGTCTGCCACTGGGTGTTGGCATTGTCCAGTCAGGGCTTGTCGACTCCTCAGGTCTACGCCGAGTTCGACAAACTGGCGGCAGCGAACCAGACCGCCCCGGCCCACCCTCAACCGCCGCGCGAACTGATGATGACCTTGGCGTCGGGTGACATGGCCCGGCTCGGCGGCTTGTTGATCAACGACCTCGACCCAGCTGCCCGTAGCCTCAACCCTGGGCTGACGGCGATCATGCGAGCGGGGCGCGACGCTGGCAGCCTCGGTGCGATCATCTCCGGATCGGGGCCGACCATCGCCTTCCTGACCGCCGACCAGGACGCCGCCACGGAACTGGCCGTCACCTTGTCGTCGCTGGGGATGGTTCAACAGATCCGTGTCGTCACCGGGCCCGTGCCCGGGGCCACCATCATTCGTTGACTCGCCAAACGGCCCGACACCGACTTCACTGCGCCGCTTCCCTCATCCTCGGTAACTGGGGGTGGCCACATCAGCGGAACAGGTCACGGACCTCACCGCACCCCCAACTCCTCAGACCGAGGGTGACGGCATCAGCGGAACAGACCAAATGACCTTGTCACCCGACATTCCAGGACACCGGAGGTGACCGTACCAACATCCCCGCGAACCGAAGGTGGTCACTCGGCCAACCACAATCCCGGCCGAGTGACCTATCGGCGGAACCTCTAAGGTTGGTCGACGCGTCTGCGTGCCCTCGCCAGGCCCACCAGCATCAGCCCGAGCGCCAGCAAGCAGATAGCCCACGGGACCATATCCCAACCATCAGCCACCGACCCACCTGTGGCTGCACTGGCCCCCGGCGGCGCCGCGGCTGTCGGCACAGTCGTCGGATCGGCGGTCGGATCGGCGGTCGGCGCGACCGCCGAAACCGGCTCCAAGCCTTCGATGGCCGCCTGGAGTTGGTCCGTCGCCGACGTCAGCTGGATCAATGACAATGGCGTGGAGTCGATGGCCGCTTGAGCCACCGCCAGGACTTGCGCCAAAGCTGCCCAACTGTCAGCGGTATGGGCCGCCTCATCCAACTGCTGGGCCTGATCGACCAGAGACCGCAAGGCGGCGACCTGGTCGGCCAGGGTCGACACAGGCAGGTCGGCGGTCAGTGGCAAGGCCCGCGATGAGCTGCCCACCGCCAGCTGGTAGTCACCGTAGACATCCGTCCAGGCGCTAGCCGTACTGTCCCAGACCGACAAAGGATGATCCGAGTCGTCGGCGGCGACGACGAAACTCACGACGACTGACTGGCCCGGCTCCAGATGGACTCGATCGTAGGCGACCAGCCGCTTGCCTGGAGTGGCTGAGCTGTCCGGCAAGGTCAGATAGACCTGCGGCACCTCGTCACCGGCCACAGCCCCGGTGTTTGTGAGGGTGTAGGAGCCAGTGATGGCGGGCACGCCAGTAGTCGTGTCGTAGGTGACATCCCAGGCCAGACCGGTGTAGTCGAAACTGGTGTAGCTGAGGCCAAAACCGAACTCGAACAGTGGATCGACATCATACTCGTCGTAATACTTGTAGCCGACAGCCAGATCCTCGGTGTAGTTGACCTGACAGATGCCGTCCTCAGGCGAACCGCCGAAGGGGTTGGAGGGGGCCTCACAAGCCTGTACGCCATCTTCCTGGAGGCCGGGATACTGCTCGGTCGTGGTCATCGCCGAGTCCTCCAGCGAGGTCGGGAAGGTCATCGGCAGTTTGCCCGATGGATTGGTCTTGCCCCACAGCAGGTTGACCAAGGCCGGGCCCTGCTGCTCACCGGGGTACCATGCCTCGAAGACGGCGGCCACCTCATCCAGCCAAGGCATGTCGGTGGCCGAGCCCGTCTCAACCACGGCGACCGTGGCATCGTTGGCAGCGGCCACAGCAGCGATCAAGGCGTCGCCGCCATTGTCCAAGCTGAGGCTGGTGGCATCGGCGAACTCGCCCATCCGCAGGTAGCCGAAGACGATGGCCACATCGGCGCTGGCGGCCAGTTCGGCAGCCGCGACCGGGTCATCACCAGTGGCGTAGACGACCTGCCCGCCGCTAGCCTGCGCCTGGGCGGAGATGGCAGTCAGGGGCGACACCAGATCGGCGCAGTCCATGGTGCCCAAGGCCGCGCCACCACCGAAGGAGAAGCCCTTCTGTGAGCAGACCAGCTCAGCACTGGCCCCGCCGACACCACCGGCGGCGGCATACTCGTCAGCTGACGCCGCCGACGAGCCGATGACGGCGATGGTCTGGGCACTGGCGGCCAGGGGCAGGACACCGCTGTTCTTCAACAGAACCGTGCCTTCCTCGGCCGATGTCCGAGCCAGGGTCTTGTGTTGGTCGGTCGAGGCGGCTGCGGCATCCGGCTCAGTCGGCGTCGGCGTGTCGAACAGGCCTTGACCGATGTAGGCCACCAGGACCCGCTTGGCGGCATTGTCGATCTGTGCCTCGGTGATCGTGCCGGCTTCGAGGGCGGCGTTGAGGTTCTCCGGGGAGTAATACTTCGGCACGTTGAGTTCTAGATCCAAGCCGGCGTTGAGTGACTGGGCGGTCGAGTGGACCGAGCCGAAGTCAGACATGACAAAGCCGTCGAAGCCGATCTCTTCGCGCAGGATAGTATTGAGTACTTCATCGTTTTCACAGGCGAAAGTGCCGTTGATCTGATTGTAGGAGCACATCACTGAGGTGGGGTCGCCCACGTCGATGGCCACCTCAAAGGGCAAGGCGTAAACCTCGTGCAGGGCCCGCTGCGAGATATTGGAGGAGGAGGTCTGACGGTTCATCTCCTGCTCATTGGCGACATAGTGTTTCAGGTTGGCGACCACTGGATTGGATTCGATCCCGGCCGCCTGCTGCCCCGCCAGCGTGCCGGTCAACAAGGAGTCCTCCCCGAGATACTCCGGTGTGCGGCCGCTGAGTGGATGACGGCCCGAAGCGATGCCAGGACCAAGCAGCACTGAGTAGCCGAGATCAAAAGCCTCCGCCCCCTGAGCAGCGCCCTTGTCATAGGCCAACTGATCGTCCCAGCTGGCAGCCAAGGCGATCTGCGCCGGGAAGGTGGTGGCGCCGGTGTGGCGCACTCCTTCGGCTCCATCGGTGTAATAGACCGTCGGTGTGCAGGGCAGCGCCTCCTCGTAGACGATTGGATCACCGCTGCTCTGGGGCCACTGTGTCTGCTCCGGCAGGTTGGCTGACTGCTCGCTGAGCCAGCGCATCTTCTGGCCGAGCGTCGAGGCATCGAGGACCAGTTGAGCCCGCTCTTCGGCGCTCAATGAGGTGTCCATCCACGGACATTGCGCCAGGTCGACCGCCGTGGTGGCGACCGAGCCATCGCTGGCCACCTGGTCGACGGGGTCGGCCTCGGATAGTGGCTGAACACCGACCAAGCCAACCATCAGGGCGGCGGCCGCCAAGGCGGCGCCGACACGTGTTACTCGCATGATTGTTCTCCCTTCCCTAAACAATAGGTTGTGTTTCCAGTTGAGGAGCCCAGGCATCGCTACCCCCGCCCCCCTCAGGCCTGTTTCTTGTTTATCCCCCTGTGATTCCTGCCGCGGACTAGTGGCGCTCGACTGCGGCACGGGCCCGAGTCAGCTCGGCCAAGTCGGCCTCGATCCGGTCGACGACGCCCATGGGCGACTGCTCCAGTTCATGGCCCAGGCTGAGACCGGGCACCCATGAGGCACGATGCAGGAAGGCCCGAGCCTCCGCCTCATCAGCCGCCATGAAGCTGGTCAGGAACTGACTGAAGGCCGCCTCATCGTCGATCAGCGCAGCCATCGACGTGTCGAAGCTGACCACCGGAGCCGGATCGACCGGTCGGGGATCGACCCGCCAGTGGTGGTCACCCGAGCCAACCGTGAAAGTTCGACCATCCGGCAAAGCGACCGTGGCGCTGGTGTTGGCCGGCACTGAGGCTTCGACTATCAGCTGTCCATCGGCGTCGCGCCAACCAGCCGTGGCCAAACCGTATGGCGTCAGGTGGGAGGTTCGCGCCCAGTCCAGTCCAGCGATCGGCTGCGGCGCGATCCGCAGGCGCCGATAGCCCGGCTCGAGCGGTCCCAGACCAGCGACCACCCGCTGCATCCAGTCGGCTATCGCCCCCAGAGCATAGTGGTTGAAGGAGGTCATCTCACCAGGGTTGATCGAGCCGTCCTCCAACAAAGAGTCCCAGCGCTCCCAGATAGTGGTGGCCCCCATTGTCACGGGGTAGAGCCAGGACGGCAGCCGGTGCTGGCGCAGCATCCGTCCGGCTTCGCGCTCATGCCCGGTGTGCGTCAAGGCGTCGCAGAGCAGGGGTGTTCCGAGGAAGCCGGTGCCGATCCGATAACCGTCACGCCGACAGAGCCAAGCCAAACGGTCACCCATGACCTGACGGTTTGACTGATCGACCAGGCCGAACTCGATGGCGAGGGCATAACCCGTCTGGGCGTCCGACACCAACCTCCCGGCCGGGGTGACATACTCGTGCTGCCAGGCCTGGCGCACCAAGGCTGCCTGATCGCGATAGTGGTTGGCGTCATCGGCCTGCTCCAGCAGGTTGGCGATCTGGGCCAAGACCCGGCAGGAGTGATAGAGGTAGGCGCTGGCCACCAGGTCCGGATCGACCTTGGACTTGGCCGCTTGATCTGGTGGGGCGTCGGGATCGACCCAGTCGCCGAACTGGAAGTCGCCCTCCCAGAGGTGACGCTCACCAGCCAAGGCTAGAACCTGATCGACCCAGGCCTTGGCCGAGTCGTACTGGTCGACTAGCACCTGTCGGTCGCCGAAACGCTGATAGAGGGTCCAGGGCAGCAGCACCGCCACGTCGCCCCAACCGGTCACCGGGGTATGCGCCGAATCGAGCACATCCGGCACCACGAAGGGCAAGCCACCTTGATGGCGCTGCTCCAAGGCCAGGTCTGTCAACCAGGAGGCCAGGAAGCCGTCACAGTCGAACAAGTAGCTGGCCGTCGGTCCGAACACCTGGATGTCACCGGTCCAGCCCAGCCGCTCATCGCGCTGCGGACAGTCGGTCGGGATCGACAAGAAGTTGCCCCGCATAGACCAGACCACGTTCTCGTGCAGGCGGCTCAGCTCAGGATCGGAGCAGTCGAACCAGCCTGTTCGGACCATGTCGGAGCCCACCACCTGCGCCACGATCGAGGCTGGATCAAGCTCACCTGGCCAGCCGGTCACCTCAACGAAGCGAAAACCATGGAAGGTGAAACGCGGCGCCCAGTCCTCTGGCCCATGGCCCGACAAGGTGTACTCGTCGGTGGCGGCGGCCGCCCGTAGCGGTCGCGTGCCCAACTCGCCATTCTCCAACACTTCGGCGTGACGCAGGCGGACGGTCGTGCCGGCCGGACCCCTGACGCTCAGTCGAAGATGCCCGACCAGGTTCTGACCAAAATCGAGGATGGTCGCTCCTGACGCCGAGCGCAGCACCTCAGCGACTGGCACGGTTTGGGTCACTCGGATCGGTGGTGTGATCTGCGCCTGCGGCGTCAGGCTGGTCGGTCGCAGCGCCACCGGTTCCCAAGCCGCGTCATCGAAGCCCGGCGAGGACCACCCTGCCGGTTCGCGCCGGGCGTCGTAGTGTTCACCACCGTAGTTGCTGGCCTGGAGGATCGGCCCATCGCCCCAGGCCCGCCAGCCATCGTCGGTCAGCAGCCACTCCTGACGCCCGTCGGCGTACTCCAACAAGACCTGGCCGGCGAAGGCGGGTTGGGCGCCATAGAAGCTGACCGCCCTGCCATGAAAGCCGAACTGTTGACAAAACCAACCACCGGCCAGCAGAACACCGATGACGTTGTCACCGATGCGCAGGCTGGCGGTGATGTCACTGGTCTCGTGAGTGAGTCGGTACTGATAGGACGTCCAACCGGGCTTCAACAGGTGATCATCACTGGGTCGACCGTTGACCTCCACCTGGTAGACGCCCTGGGCGGTGGCGTAAAGCGTCGCGCGTCTCAGCCCTGACCCGACCCGGAAAACCCGCCGCAGAAGGACGGGTTGGGCCTGACGACTCGGGGCGGGCAAGGCTATGAACTGCCCCGCCCACTCACCCTGGTCGAGGAAGCTAGCCGCCACGGCCAGCGGTTGACTCCACTCTGTCCAACCGTCTAGGCCTTCGACCCGCACCCTGACCTCGCCCGACTGGCGCGGCGTCAGTGAGGTGAAGGGCCAGGCCACCTGGACAGACTGATCGGACTCGACACGGGCACGCTGCTCTTGGCCCAGGCTGACCCAACTCAGCTCGGCGCGCGTTTGGCGCCAATCGGGCTGGTCGGTCTGGATGATCCAGCCGAGGCGGGGGCGCGGATTGGTCACCGGTGTCACGCGGCCAGGAAGCAGAGCCATCCGAGGCGTGACATAAGCCGCCTCAACGCAGGTTGGCATGATAAGCCCTTTCTTTGGGAGTTGTGGCCAGCTCCGAGGTCCCCGAACGAGCAGGATGGGGCTGGCAGTCGAGCATGGTCAGCCCTTGACCGCACCGGAGGTCATGCCGGAGACGATCTGACGCTGGAAGAGGATGTACATGACCAGCATCGGAATGGTGATGATCAAGATGTCCGCGAAGAGCAGGTTGTAGGCCGTCGACACTTGTGACTTGAAGTTGTACAAAGTGAGCTGCACGGTGGCGTTGTCGTCGCCGGGCAGGAAGTACAAGGGGTTTTGGAAGTCATTGAAGACCGCGATCGACTGCACCACGACGATGGTGACGACGACCGACTTCAGCAGGGGGAAGATCACCCGAAAGAAGAGACGCAGGGGGCCGGCGCCGTCCATCACCGCCGCCTCATCGATCTCGCGTGGAATGGTGGCGACGAAGGCCCGCATGGTCAAGACGGTGAAGGAGAGGCCGTAGGAGATCTCCACCAGAATCAAGCCGAACAGGGTCTTGAAGATGCCCAGTGACTGCATCACCCAGATGGTCGGCACGACCGCCGGTGGGATGATGAGACCGGCCAGCACCAAGGTGTTGATCAAGGGGTTGAGCTTCGAACGACGCCGATCAAGGACGAAGGCCACCATCGAACCGAGGACGACCATGCCGGCCACCGAGGCGACGGTCAAGATGGCCGAGTTGACGAAGGCCCGCACCAGCATGTAGTCGCGCGATTGGATGACTTCGACCAGGTTGTCCCACAACTGAAAGTTCTCCGGCCAGGAGAAACGCAGCTGACCGGCTTCCTTTTCGCCCTTGGCCGCCATGGTGATGATGAACAGGAAAGGAATGATGAAGACGAAGGTGGTGATCAGGATGCCACTGCCACCCACCAGCCAGCGCGGCAAACGACGCATGCTGTTCATAGGGTCGTCTCCTTTGACACCAGCCAACGATTGAGTGGATAGACGATGGCCGTCACCACAATGAAGAGAATGACGTTGCCGGCGGTCGACAGGCCGTAGAACCCGGCCTGGTACTGCTTGTAGATGACCGAGGCAATGACGTCAGTGGCGAAGCCTGGCCCGCCACCGGTCGTGGCCCAGATCAGATCGAAGGAACGCAGCCCGCCGATCAAGGACAGGATGATGACCGTCGAGGTGGCCGGGAAGGACAAGGGCAGGATGATCGTGCGGAAGATCCGCCACGAGCCGGCGCCATCCACCCGAGCGGCCTCGAAATACTCGTTTGGAATGGCGGTGATACCGGCGATGTAGATCAAGGTCGCCAAGCCGACACCCTTCCACACGTCGATGCCGATCAGGGTGTACAAGGCGATGTCGGGGTTGGTCAGCCAACCAGGACCGTCGCTGCCGAAGATGGCCGTCCAAACCTGATTGACCACCCCGTGGTACTGATCGAGCAGCACTTTGAAGGTCAGACCGACCCCGACCGCCGAGACCAGCACCGGAAAGAAGGTGACGGAGCGCAGGTAGCCGCGAGCGATGATCGGTTTGGTCAAGGCGACCGCCAGGGCCATGCCGATGATCACTTTCAAGGCCGACGTGGAGAAACCGTAGATCAGGGTGTGCCCCAGGGAACCGATCAGACCCGGCTCCGCCAGGAACATGACGAAGTTCTCTAGACCGATGAAGGTGGCCTCGAACAGGGTCCACCGTGTGAAGGCGAAGTAGAAGGACATGATCGTTGGAACAATGAACAAGGCGATGAAGATGACCGCCGCTGGAATGTGGAACCAGAGCGGGTAGGCCCGCTTGGTGAAGCTCGATGGCCGGGCCGCTTGGACGGACCCCTCCCGGCGTCTGGTCGGCGACGCCTTGACTGGGAGCGCCTGGACTGGGCTAGCCCCTGGTCGCTCCGACTGAACAGAACTACTCATCACTGACACCTCCTCCCTAGGGAACCGATGATTAATGCTGTGTTGTCAGGTGGGCGCTGGGGTGGGTGAGATTCGATTCCCATGTCTCGCACATGGACTGGACGTCCATCGCTAGATATGGGGATCGAAGATCGCCCGGCCCAGCGTTCAGATGGCGGCGCATGATTGATCATCGTTTCCCTAGGTGCTTGGGGTGGGAGGCAGCCATGCCTGCCTCCCACCGGATCAGACTCACCAGCCGGAAAGTCCCAGCTGCTGGGCTTGCTTGAGGACGTCTTCGTCGTAGCGAGCGGCGCCATCGGCGGCGCTGGTGATGCCAGAGCCGACCTCGACGGTGATCTTCTCCAGGTTCGGACCCTTCAGGGGCGAGAGGAACTCCAAGGCCAGGTTGGTTTTGGAATCGGTGAAGAACTGCTGGATGTCGTTGACAGCCGTCGGCACGTCTTCAGGCAGCTCACAACCCTTGACCAGGTAAGGACCGGTCGGCGAGTAGGCCTCGTTCTGAACGTCGCAGGCCTCCTTGGTGGCGACCCAAGACATGAACTTCTTGGCCGCTTCCAGCTTGTCGCCAGTGGTGGTCTTGGGGATGTAGATGCCAGCCGGCATCCAGGCGGTCATACCGTAGTCCGAGAGCTTGTCGCCCGGCTGGGCGAACAAGCCGATGTTCTCAGCGGCGTCGTCCGAAAGTTCGGCGTAGGCCGGAATGACGAAGGAGAGCATGGGATACTGGGCGCCCGTGCCGTCGACCAGCATCTGCAGACCCTGCGAGTTGGTGGCCGAGGCGAAATCCTTGTTCATGTAGCCGGCTTCGTAGACCTCTTGGAGACGCTCAAAGCCCTTGATGGCCGGCTCGTCGGCGTACTTGGCTTTGTTGGCTGTGTAGTCGGCCGCCCAACCCGAGTCTGCCTTGGTGACATTGTTGAAGTCCGCCAAAACGAAGAGCTGTGAAGTCCAGGTGTCGCCATAGGTCTGGATGACCGGATCGATCCCTGCCTCCTTGATCGTGGCGTTGTTGGCCATGAACTCATCCCAGGTCTTGGGGATCTCCAAGCCGAGATCGGCGTAGACCTTCTTGTTGTAGAAGATGCCACCGGCCTGCGCCTGACCGATCGGCACACCGTAGACTTCACCGTCCTGCGTCACGGCGGTGGCGAAGGTCTCCTCCAGGTTCGAGACGAAGCTCTCACCGGTGATCGGCGTCATGGTGCCCGCCGGGTCGAGTGCCGCCATCAAGGCCCCTGAGTTGTACTGGAAGAGGTCCGCCATGTCGTCGGTGGCCAGCTTGGTCTTGACAATGTTGTCACCCTCGGTGCCCTCCTCTCGCGTCTCAATCTTGATAGTGATGCCCTGATTGCTGGCGTTGAACCCATCGGCCATGGCCTGGGCCATCGTGGTCATCTGGGCGGACTTGTCGACTAGCAAGGACAGCTCGATGGTGCCATCCGTGCCGTCGGCGCCACCCGAGCCGCACCCCGTCAAAGCCAGCCCGGCCACCACAGCAGTGGCGACCAAGGCTGGACCAATCTTGTGAGATTTCATGTCATTTCCCTCCATTTGTCCGTCCACCGCGAATGTAGTGGACATTGTTTAGTTGTCTACGTTCGGTCGCCGCCGTCAGGCATGAGCCGGGGCGGCACTGGAGCGCCGCACCATCAACTTCGGTGTCAGCACCTCATGGACGGCCTCCTCCCGCCCGGCGATGCGATCCACCAGCAGACTGGCGGCACGCCGTCCAGCCAGCGTGCCGGCTTGATTGACCGAGGTCAGCGACACCAGTGGATGTGCCGCCACCGCGG
>JAITVZ010000015.1 GCA_031285505.1 Propionibacteriaceae bacterium | reverse complement strand
CGCAGGCGTTCTCCACTGCCGCCATCAATGACCTGATCGCCGCGATCCCAGCCGCGTCCTTCTGGCGAATCAAGCCCAGCAATTCGGCCCTGGCGGCGGTCATCACCTGGTCATATCGTGTCATCGTCCGCTCCCTTCACAATCATCATGGCGCATCGCGCCGGCCAGCGGCGAATATTGGCCCAAGTCGGCGGCTCAATGCTGCTGGAGGTCTTTCGAGCCAGTGCCTGCCCGGTCAGGCAAGCGCTAAGCAGGGCCACACCCGTGAACACGCAGTGACGAGCCGACAGGCATTCGCACTTTCATGTCCCACCAGTTGGCGTACTGAGCGGATTCATAAATCAAAAGTAAGGAGCTGCTGGTATTATGAATGCTTAAACTATGATGGTAAGGAGTGCTGATGACTGTGGCGACAGTGACATCCAAGGGGCAGGTGACTGTTCCCGTTGCCATCCGGGAGGCATTGGGGCTGACAGCAGGCACTCGCCTGGACTTCACGGTCGCCGGCCCTGCAGCGATTACCATCCGGGTGGACCCGCCTACGCTCACCGACTTGCGAGGCGTCTTTTCCGCTGGTGGTGTTCACCTGCCGATTGCTCAGTTTGATGAGGCTATCGGACAAGCTGTGTCTGACTCGCTGGACCGAGCATGATTGGCATCGATACAAACATCCTTGTCAGATACCTGTTCAGTGATGATGAGGCTCAACATCAATTGGCTTGCCGAACCATCGACGCATTGACGCCTGTCGAACAGGGTTACATCAGCCTGCCCGTCCTATTGGAGACGATCTGGTTGTTGCGCCGGACCTATCATGTTGGGCGAGAGTCGGTCCGCCAAGCCATCGCCGCCCTGGTTCGTTCACCTCAACTGCTGATCCACGAGGCCGACGCCATCAATGAGGCGCTCGATCTGGCTGCATCAGCCGACCACGATCTTCCCGATGTGATTATCACTGTTCTCGGTCGCCGGGCCGGCTGTGGCACGACCGTCACCTTCGACAAGGCGGCGGCGCGTCTACCGGGCATGAAACTGCTTGTGGCGGCGCCTGAGTCATCCTGATGCCCAAGCTTGTCCTTGCCGGATCCGCGCCTGGGTGCCCGGAGAACCAACGGGCCGTTGCCATATCGATAGCGACTCGCGAACCTGTTGATCTAGTCGCCTTGTCTGGCCAAACCCGCTGAGTAAGTCTCCTTGCCTCACCCGCCGCGCAAGTCGAGCCACTGCCGCAGGGGGGTGCGGGTGAAGCAGAGGAACCCCAGCAGCGCGCCGGTGAAGTTCAAGATGAAGTCGTCGACATCGAGGCTGCCCGACCGTCCGATCAGCTGGGCCACCTCAACGGCAACGATGAAAACAGTCACCACTAGGCAATATGGGGTGATCCTTCTCATCTGCCGCCAGAAGAACGGCAAGATGAAGCCGAGGGGGACGAGTAAGAAGAGGTTGCCGGCCAGGTTTCTGATGGCGTGGCCGCGGGTGGCTGTTTCAGTCGCCGCCGCCAGGTCTTGGGTGATGGTCCGAAACGGCACGACGTTGACCGAGTTCCAGTAGTTGTAATGCTCCAGCATCGACTCCGACGCGACTACCATGCCCCGCCCCGGAAGCCGGAACAGCATGTAATACAGCAGGCCAGCGTAAATGATCGAGCCGACAACGACCACGGCGCTGAATGCCTTCTTCATGCCCCACCCACCATTCACAAAGGCGTCAACCGGCTGTGTTCTTGACGGCTGCGCTACTCGAATCTACAGTGGCGATGGCCTGCTCGTGGTTAGACTCGTCAAAGAATGCGCCATAGTTGCGGCTCGACTGCCGTGGCAAGCGCGGGGTCAGAGATAGGTCTGGCCGGTAATCCGGCGGTGGTGAGGAGGGGATGTGCGACAGAAGTTGATCTGGTTCAGCTTCCAGCGGTCCCGGTTGACAGCTGGGCTGATCATAATGTTGATCGGTTTGGCGCTGTTGGCCGCTTTCGGGTCGTCGATTGTGGCTGATGAGCAGAAGGACTGGGTGCCTACCACTGGCACAGTCACTCGAGTCGGCGGCCGCGCGCCGAGTGGCGGGCGCTACGGTTGGACCAGTAACAACTGGGAGCACGTTGAATACCGTGTCGGCCTCAAGACCTACACCTTTCGCGACAGCACCACCTTTCCCTCGACGGTCGGCAGCTCAGTCTTCTTCGAATACAACCGGGCCGATCCCACTGACGTGCGCAAAGCGGACGGCTCAGTGCTGTGGCTGCTGCGGATTGTCATCCTGTTAGTCATGGGCGCGGTGGCGGTCTCGGGGGCAGTCAAGGCTGGTCGTGTCATCGCCGAGCGCTGGCAGGCTCACCGACTGTTGGCGTCTGGCCATCGTCTGATGACGAAGATCTCCTATGCTCAGGAGACCAGCACCGATCGGGGCGCTTGGCGTGAGGCGCTGGTCCGCTTGGGCCGACTCCATTACTGGAACATTCGTTGCCGGGTCGAGGTGACGGGCGGCGGCTGGAGTGTGCTGGCTTCATCGCCCGATTGGTCGTTTGACCCGACGCCGCTGATCGCGGTCCAGAACTGTGACCAGCTGCCGGTTTACTTTGATGACTCCGGTCGGAAGATCAAGGTCTTCGTTGATGATCGCGCCTTGCGCCAGGCAGCTCGCCGCTCGGAGACGGCGACCGGATGACCGGGGATTCAGGCGGGCGCCGCCCACGCCACAGCGGCCACAATGGCTGAGCGCGATCACATTGGACGACCCGTCACCCTGGCTGACGCCCAAATCGCTGGCTTGTGTCGTGCATACGGACACACGTTGGCCACCTGCAGCTTCAAAGACTTCAGTGGTATCGGTCTCGATCTGATCAACCCGTTTGATGATGACTTCGTTCAACAGACCATTACCAAAAGTGGCATCATTAGTTGAGTGGGCTGACGAGCAGCGTCGTCAATCGATGATCCACACCTACTCCCAGGATCGCTTGCTTTGGCAGGATTGCCCAGAGCTGGATCGTGTTCCAGCGTCGGTCCACCGGTCAGCGGCAGTGGAAGCGCTAAAGAGGCTGGTGGCTGACAGGCATCGGGCGCGGATTGTGGATGCTGGTGGATCGGTTCGCTCCGGCCAGCATGAGGCGAAGCCATCATGGGCAGCTCCACTAGCGAACCCGATCGGGCAGCCTTGGCCCATCCAGCCAACCGCGCTTCAATCAACCAGACATCATGCGTAAGCTAACTCGACGTCACGACGCATCCGGCATTAGGGACGGCAGATGGATGATTAGGTTGAGCTCCTGCAACACTGGTCTTAGGAACCCTGCAACACTGGCCCTAGGAACCATGCAACACTGGCCCTAACAGCGGTCTTGGTTACAATGGACTAGTGGACACCGCAGCAGCACTTGGAAGAAAATACCAGCCTCGCGTGATCGACGCGACACTGGTTGACGCTTTGGCCAGCGCCGGCGCCGTGGTCATTGAAGGTGCCAGGGCCACTGGTAAAACCATGACAGCGCTCAACGTCGCCCAGTCATACGTTTTCCTGGACGACCCCGAGGTTGGCCGATTCCTTGATGCCTCGCCACGATCTGTGCTCGAAGGCGCGGCTCCGCGGTTGCTCGATGAGTGGCAGATCGCCCCAGAAGTATGGAATCTAGTTCGTCGATCTGTCGACAGGTCCTCAGAGCCAGGACGCTTCATTCTCACAGGATCGGCCGTTCCGGCGGACGATGTCACGCGGCATTCCGGCGCAGGTCGATTCATCCGGATTCGTCAACGCACCATGACCTGGTGGGAGAAACAGGACGACACGCTCAGCCCAGTCAGTCTGGCGGCACTGTTCAGTGGAGAGAGGCCGATGAGTGACATCGACCATATGCCCGACCTGGAGAGCGTCATCTCAAGGGTGATGCTGTCCGGATTTCCCGCCCTAACCAACTTCACCGACCAGAAGGCAGCCAACCGACTTAGGGCCTATGCGGACGAGATTGCCCGCGTTGACATCCCCCGGCTCGCGGACGTCCGCCATCAACCCGAGGTGATCCGGCAACTCATTGTTTCTCTGGCGCGGTCCGTGGCGTCCGAGGTGACGTTCACCACTTTGGCGGCTGATCTGCGGCCGATAGCGCCATCAATCGACGTCAAGACTGTGGGAGCCTATGTCGAGCTGCTACAGCGTTTGTTCGTGGTCGAGGCGCAATGGCCATGGGCCCCAGCCTTGCGTTCACGGGCCCGGGTTCGCACATCGCCGAAGTATCATCTGGTCGATCCATCATTCGCCGCTGCCGTTTTGAGGGCCACACCTGATCGCCTGCGCAACGACCTGACCACCCTGGGTGCGCTCTTCGAGAGCGCCGTCGTGCATGACCTATCGGTCTTCGCCGACGCTTTGGGCGGAGAGGTGCGCCATTATCGAGACTCAAACAACAAGGAGATCGACGCGGTCGTTACACTCGCGGACGGCCGGTGGGGAGCCGTTGAGGTGAAGCTCGGGGGCAGACGCTTCGCCGACGGCGTCACATCACTCAATCGGGTCATCGATCAAATCGATACTTACCGGGTGGGCGATCCGGCGTTCCGGCTGGTCGTCACCGGAACCGGCCCGACCCTGGTGACAGATGATGGCGTGATCACGGCGCCCCTGGCTGCCTTGGCCCCATAGGTCACAGATCAGGCTGCCCGCCCGCCGACGACTTAGTCCAGGCGCAGTGCATGTGGCGCCAGACGCTTCAATCAGCATGAGGAAATGCAGCTTGGCTGGGTGGAGTTGTGCTCCGCACGGCAAGGAAACCGGGAAAGGGGGGGTATAAAACACCAACCGCTTCAGGCATCGCCATCGACGACGCTTTGTGAGAGTTTGACCTCTATAGGCATGACCTGGCCGTCTTTAGTCAGCACAATCATGTCAATCTCATGGTCGCCACCGTTGGTAACTGGCTGTCGTTCCTGTGGCAGCCGCGAAGGCCTGGGGTCGAGTCGGCGGGCGCCGACCCACTCTCAACGCCGACCAAGTCCAGGCAGTGACGCTGATGAGCGTCCAGGACAAGACCGGCACAGAAATCGCTCGTATCATCGGCACCAGCCGCCAAACCATTTACCGCCATCTCAGCAGTGAACAAACGCTCGGTTTATCACGGCGTTATAAAACGATATTGGGTGGGTGAATCTTCGGTGTCCGATTGATCAAGATGTCCAAAGGTGTCAGCTCGCCAACGTCGGTGCCATCATCGATGCGGCGCCGTGGGGGTTGTCCTTGATGTTCCTTGATTACCGGGATCAAGGACGGTGGCACGCGTTGACCACGGCCGATAGCGTAAGCAGCCGCCACATGGTCTAGCAAGACCAGCTCCAAGTCGGACTGTTCCAGGCTGGCCTGTCCTTTGCGACGCATCGCCACCGGTAAAACCGTCGCCTCGTGGATCTCAACCTTGCTAGCCAGGATCGACATGTAGCCAGGATCAGACTTGGCGATGGAGCGGGCCACCACATACCCAGTAAGGTCCGGCAACCATAAGGGCCTGAGTAGCCGGTCATTGGCGTGTTGAACCCACCGGGCACGGCGAATGACGACTTGCCTGACTGACCCAAGTTGTCACGCGAATCAAGTGTCACCTGCTCGACCGGGTCGTGTCGACTGAGGCGAGTAGACAAGTCAGCTAGACAGACTTGGCGTGCATCCTCATCGGTCCGCACATCACCTCGGTAAGTTCGCACCGTCATGATGAGCTTCGCGGCCGAGCTGCTGGCAATGGCGGTCAAGGCTTGGTCGATGCCGGGCTGGTCATGCTTGGCCATCCGGTTCGCATGTAATGAATGGTCTGGTTGACGGCGGGCGATCATGTCCAGTGAACGCATCAAGGTCTTGTATGACTCCTGCTGATTGAAGTCAATGACAGCGGCTGTCATCGTGTAGAAATAGCCGGTAGTCGGGCGTTCGTAGTGGGATTCGTCGATGAATGCGACCAGGCCGGTGCTGCGGTTCACACGTCCGTCCATTAGTGGCAGGGGGCAAGAGTAACCGCAGGGGACTCATGGCATCCTGACCGTTCGGCGAGGCACCACCTAGTCAGTTCACCGGGTTCTAAAGGAGTAGAGCCTAAGCTCCTCGTCCACTGTACAGTCCGGTTCACGACTCCACTGCGGTATGCCCAGTATGGCAGGCAGTCACCGGAGTATCAAGTGAACGGCGTGCCTCAGGTTCTTTGAGCGCTTTGTGGGGGTTGGTGGCGTGAATCGGGCGTGATAATCAGTCTGGCCAGTTTGATTACCGCACATCGGTCACCCTGGGCCCGGCAGCGCGAATTGGCGGGCTGCACGCGGTCGAAACCGCCTCAAACAATGGCCAGCCACCGGCGCCACAACGAACACTCGCCCTGATCAATGTGGGTAGGTTGATATGGGCCAGTGGCGCTTCGGCTTCAGCTGGGTCACACGCTGCTAATCGAAGCCACGTCCTCACTGACTAGGTGAATTGAAGAGTTAGGCCGAAGACTAATTGATCTTCTCACGTGAATGTCTCTTTGACGAATCATGGCCATATAGGACACCGATGAGTCGGGCGGTGGTCTCGCAGTCAGCCAGTGCTCGGTGGGATATTGGCCCGGCGACACCTAGGTCAGTGGCGAGATTGGACAGCTTGTAGTTGTCGCGACCGGGAAGGAGTTTGCGCGCCACTCGGGCGATATCGACAGTCGGGTTGACCAGTGGGTCGCTCCCCAAATTGAACAAGGCCTGATTGATGAAACGGACATCGAAGCCGACGTTGTAGCCGATGACGGTATCAGCGCCGATGAAGTTGAGTAAATCAGTCAGAGCCGTGGCTAGGGGAACACCCTCCGCCTTGAGTTGCTCGCTGCTCAGACCGGTCATTGATCGGATCGTCTCGTTGACAGGAGAATCGGTGCTAATCAGGCACGAGAAGGACTCGCTGGGGCGGTGGCTCCGCACTCGCAGTGCGCCCAGTTCGATCAAGACATCGTGGCTAGGCACTACTCCAGTTGTCTCCACATCGATGATGCAATAATCGCAAGGCAGGGTTGGAGTGGGCCTCATCGGGCGACCAGTCACGACTTTGGTCAGACTGACCGGTTTTGCCGTGGTGGAATCGGGCCGTGCCGTGGGTAATCTTGATGTCTGGGAGGGGGAGAAGTCCTGCCTGACGGTCGTAGCGGTTAGCAATGACACATCAGGAACCGGGATGCTGGTTCCGGCTCCCTCCACCGTTGTCATCGGTCCAGCCTGTGTCCCCTCGATCTCGGAATTGTCAGTACCAGTCGATGCAGGCGGCCACGGGGCAGGCTCAATGGCTATCAGGCTGCCTATGTCTGCGGTTTGGCTGACCCGACCCGCTTCTGCCCAGAAGTCAGTGCGCCCGGCGTGCCGTCCGTAGAGCTTGAACTCAACCTTGGCGGGTCGCCCACCCTGGGGCTTGCCGGGCAGCGGTATGTGGTAGATCCGCTGGCGCCCGAGTAGGTAGAACTTGAGCGACAGGACCGCGCCATGCATCAACTCGTGATTGGTCACAATCTGTCGGGTCAGCGGCACGTAGGTCTTGGTGGACAGCCACCCCTTGATGGCGGCGATGCAGTGGGGAGTCCATTTTGTCTCGTCGGCTGTGCGCAGCATCGTCTCAAGAACGATATAGTCAGTCAAGCCGCGGTAGGGCTCCATCAGGTCGTATACCAAGGTGGGATAGTCGGTTGGAGTGTGTAGGAAGCCGTGGAACGGCGACAGATTGTGGTAGGTGATCCAACGCAGAGTGATGCCGGCCACAAACTTGGAAACGGCGTCAAGTGTTTCCGATGCTGGGTTCTTGGAGCGGCGGTGCCATTCGCTGTGTCCTAGGCGACGAAACCAGGCGTCCCAGTACGCCTTGGCGTGAACCGCTTCAATGTTGCGCAGCTTGTCGACTGAGGCATTACCAGGCAGGTCGGCGGCAGTCAGCAGATAAGTCATTGACCTCATCTTGGCCTTGAGTAACTGCCTGGCGACGTGGGTGCAAGTGCGCGACTGGGCTCGCTTGAGTAGATGGGCGCTAAGTGTGTCATCGTGGTCTGCCCGCGGTCCAGAAGTGATGATGATCGATCGCTCGACATTGCGACGATGAATGATGATCGGGATGCCGCGGCTGCAGATCTTGGTGAGGATGCGGGTGTCCAGGGCAGTGTCGGCTTCACCGTAGACCATGATCGACTGGATCTCATCGGCGGGGATGCTCTCCTCGCCACCGTTGAAGACGAAATCGAAGACGCCCCGTTTCGACTCTCGGATCGATTGAAGATAGGGAAGCCAGACCGGCATTTTTTTGGGTCGGCGTGTCGCGTCAACGTGAGTCTTATGGGGCGATGCCATGTGGTAGCCTCCTGCATGTGTTCGTAGCTTGAACTGCATGAAACGTCTTCGTAACAGCAAGTTTAAGCAACGCCAAACACTGGTTTCTTGATAATTTGATAGAGGCATAGTACTCCACTGACAAGGGGCAACGCACCGGACCCCCCGGAGGCACTCCCCGGTTCATGGAGGTCAAAAGGCTTACAAACAACAACAAGGCCCCGGTTCATGGAGGTCAAAAGGCACCCAGCCCCCTAACTCCCCCCGGTTCATGGAGGTCAAAAGGCACCCGGCATCTGTATGGGCCCCGGTTCATGGAGGTCAAAAGGCTTCTCCGCTACGGATATCCCCGGTTCATGGAGGTCAAAAGGCATCAGCCGATGGACGATTACCCCGGTTCATGGAGGTCAAAAGGCATGAGCGGCATCAGCCACCCCCGGTTCATGGAGGTCAAAAGGCATTCCACTCCTGTATGCAGCCCCGGTTCATGGAGGTCAAAAGGCGGGTTTCGGTTGGGAGACCCCCGGTTCATGGAGGTCAAAAGGCTAGGAGGCATCCCAATGGACCCCGGTTCATGGAGGTCAAAAGGCATGAGCAGGCTAAACGGACCCCGGTTCATGGAGGTCAAAAGGCGGATTCTCGACACGATCACCCCGGTTCATGGAGGTCAAAAGGCATGATCCCGTCAGCGTTCCCCCGGTTCATGGAGGTCAAAAGGCATAGCGTTTATCGTGGCGCCCCGGTTCATGGAGGTCAAAAGGCAGCCCGATCGACGAAGCGCCCCGGTTCATGGAGGTCAAAAGGCTCCGGCCACGGCACCTTGCCCCGGTTCATGGAGGTCAAAAGGCTTTGGGTTGTGTTCCGGGCCCCGGTTCATGGAGGTCAAAAGGCTCCAGCACACCGACTTTCCCCCGGTTCATGGAGGTCAAAAGGCCTGTAGTTCGTCAAGTGCCCCCGGTTCATGGAGGTCAAAAGGCTTGGTCCAAGTGGTGGTGCCCCGGTTCATGGAGGTCAAACGGCTTGCGGCTGCCCCGCCGCTCCCCGGTTCATGGAGGTCAAAAGGCAGGCGATGGAGGACTTATCCCCGGTTCATGGAGGTCAAAAGGCCAGCCCGCGCGCCATGGTCCCCGGTTCATGGAGGTCAAAAGGCAGCGCGTCGCGTACTTCGCCCCGGTTCATGGAGGTCAAAAGGCGGTGCCCAACTGATGTCGCCCCGGTTCATGGAGGTCAAAAGGCATCACCGCACCAGCCGATCCCCGGTTCATGGAGGTCAAAAGGCACCCATTCGTTGAGTTGAGCCCCGGTTCATGGAGGTCAAAAGGCTGCAGGTCAGCGAGGGGCCCCCGGTTCATGGAGGTCAAAAGGCATCGCCGGGAGCGGGATAGCCCCGGTTCATGGAGGTCAAAAGGCTGAGTGATGGCCGGGGGGCCCCGGTTCATGGAGGTCAAAAGGCAGCCACTCATCCCGGAACCCCGGTTCATGGAGGTCAAAAGGCGGGCTACCTGCCCTAGCACCCCGGTTCATGGAGGTCAAAAGGCAAACCCTGTCCAGCGCCACCCCGGTTCATGGAGGTCAAAAGGCAGTGGCTGGCAGTTGAAGCCCCGGTTCATGGAGGTCAAAAGGCATGAGCCCCGACATGCGGCCCCGGTTCATGGAGGTCAAAAGGCGCGGGTATCCGGTCGGCGCCCCGGTTCATGGAGGCCAAAAGGCATGAGATGCATTTCCAACCGCAGTTCATGGAGGTCAAAAGGCTGCCGCGAAAGGCCTTGGCTCCGGTTCGTATAGGTCAAATAAGGCTACTGAGTAATTGTGCTGTTCCGGAAGAAATATAGGTCACACAGGTTCGCGCCTGTTCGGTCTTGTTACGATTCCACTGTTTTTGTCGAGAGTTCCAGGTTTCTTCGGAAGCCTTAGCCTTTATCTCGACACTATGCCTCATTCAAAGCGTCAAGGAGAGAATATGTCTGAACGTGTTGGGCATCCTGGTCTGACGAAAACTCAGCGCCGTAATGCTCGGCGTCGTCGTGCCCAAATGGCGCAGGCTGATGCCAAACAGCTGCGCGGCTACCGCTTGCATGACGAGCGTATTGATTTCTCCGGTGGTGCCAAATCAATACGTGCGATCAAGGTGGAGCTTCTTAATCTTGAATCGACGAAGGAAGACAAGCAGCGGGGCGTTAAGAAGAATAAACGGCTTGGCAGTGGTTTGCAGGGGCAGCTTGCCGACGCGGTTTTCCTTGATTACCGTGATTTATTCGGTCCGACCAGTTTCGAAGATTACTTGGTTGCCCATCAATCGACTTCTGAACAGTGGCCCACCTCCTTTATGGAACTGTGGGTGGAGGCTGTCTGCCAGGGTGTCATCATGTCAAACAAGGTCGTGAGCGAGTTTGGAGAACTGCGTGGTGGCTCGGCGGTCGGTCGCATCTTCGCTGCAATCCCGGAAGAGCTCCGGCGTCAATTAGACAAAGACCAGTGGATCGCCTGGTTCGACAAGGGGATCAGATCTACATCAACAGCCTCCTCCCGACTGACGGCTTTCCGGTCTGTGTTCACAAGCGGCAAGGTGCCCGATGATGTCTTGAGCGTCTGGCAAGCGAAAGAGGCTGAGGTAGCCGACAGCGGGGAGGTGGCGGCTCTCGGAAGGTCTGACTTTAAGAAGGTCTTGTTCGCCGTGCTGCCGAAAATGCCGGATAGAGGAGTCGACGCACCTAAGAAGTCAGCCCAGGCGCTGCAGTGGGCCATTGATCCAGAATTCGCACCTGTGGACAGCAGTGATCGAACCAAAGCCATGGACAAGGTTATGGGTCAATGGCGGGATCGCTTGGTGTCTCACGCCAATGCTGACGATCTTATGAAGCGGTTCATGGGAATTGGTGACAACGGGAATCACCTATCGAATGGGCTCTTCGGTAGTTTCTTCACAGAGCTCCGTGACAGTGATCCAGCCGAGCTTGCGGGCCGCATAGGTCGAACTTATTCCTTCTCCACTGCCGACACGGCGAATGTCGCTGACCGTATCAAGGCTCTCAAAGCAGTGGCAGCTCGACTGCCACTACGGCCTGCCGTCATCGATAAGTGGTCCGAGTATCGGGTTGATATGAACGCCAAGTTGGAATCGTGGTTGTCGAATCATCAAACCAAGGGCGCTAAGGCAATATCGGACTTGTGGGGAGAGGCCGAGAACGCTGCCCCAGGTGGGCTCTTGTCAACCCTGGACAAGCTTCGATCCAATGAAATCATTGCACAGGATATTCGAGAAGGTATTCTGGCGGACACCGTTGAATTTATTGGAGAGCGACGCGAGTTTGTGGACCGGACCTTCTGTGACGAGCTTGAGTCATATCTCCGAGACCTTCGTGGTGAACTGAACCGATGGCGTCAGGGTCAAGCCGCCGCGTGGGAGGCTGCTCCTGCTTCTCAGGGCGCGCGTCAACAAGGCCGAAGGCCCCCGGTCAATCCCTGGGAAACACACTCCACTAAGCCAGATCCACTTGTGAAGGTGATTAAGGACGATATTCCTCAGAAGGTCCAACGCTCGCCGTTATTCTGGGGAGAGGATAAACAGGCCTTGTGGCAGCAAGTGATCGACGCGAAGAGGCTGATCGTGGGGGTGGAGGATGCTGATTGGCGGACCGCGACGGGGTTGGCCGCATTGCAGGGAGCGCTGCGGTTCATTACCGATCGACTGCCTGGTGACGCTCAATTGAACGAATCGCTGTCAGCTCCTGCCAGGGGCAGCTACCGCGTCGACGGGCTGGCTCAATTATGGGTGCGTCTCCACTTAGGAAGCGATAAATCTGAGCTGTCTGAGCAAGGCACACCCGAAGATGGTCCGACGTTAGCGCAAAGACCTCGGGCTTATGGGAATCCAGACGTAATGCCCGTGGTCAACCCACTGGTTGAGTCTAGACTGCGGGCCATTCAAGAGGCATTGGGTGTCGACTTCGATCGCCGGACCAGGCGCTACCGCTTCTACTTGTCTGGCCGGGAAAGGGACAGCGTCTCGCTCGTCCCCCAAACCCCGCACCGCATCACCGTCAAGCACCTCTTGGACCTGGCAGATCTTGGTGCGCTCTACAGTGCCGCAGCCAGGACGCCTGAACGTGATTGGTTGCTGCGTGACACAATCCAACTGTCGAAGCTGGTGCTGCCCGAATCTTTGCGGGTAATTCGAGCTGAGATTCCGGAGGGGCGTGGCGATGAGATACGACTGACGGCTATTCACTCTGATCTTCAGGGTCTGGCGAGCCACCTTGCCAAAACTTGCTTCATCTCCAGGGCAGCCGTTCAGGCGACCAATGGTAATCAATCCCTCTTAGGGGTTGATTTGGCTACGGCCTCCAGCTGGTCAGCAAGTCCCAGTCTGTCCAAGGGAGATCGGACGGCGAGCCGCTTCTACTACGTGTTCCCCAAGGCCGATGTTCCGGCGGGAGGGGCACTAGGCCAGCCGATGAACATTTGGGTGGCTAAACAAGGCAACCTCAAAGGAAGTGGTGAAGGTGGAGCGGGCGGGAAGAAGGTAGAGGTCGGCCAGTCCATGGGAAAATCCAGTGTCGCCCACACACTGGCTGTCGCCACCTCACGCTATCAACTGCAATTCTTCGACTGGTGGGCCGGTCGACACAGCCAGAAAAAGACAACGCTGGAGGTGATGGGCGCGTTCACCATTGCTGAACGTGAGATCCAGCTCGACTGGTCAGGATCTGAACCGGTGATCATCAATGCCCCGAACCGCGAGGATCATAAGCAGTCGCGATTGTTCGTTTCTCAACCATTCCAGCTTGTCCCTCAAGCGCGCTGTCGAACAGTTCCAACAGCTCACCGGTCGATCAGGCTGATGGGTGTCGATGTCGGGGAGTATGGCCTCGCCTGGTCAGTCTGGGAGTTTGATCACGGGTTCGTTGATAACCCGTCTGGCCGGAGTCGCTGCCTCGGTTCTGGTGTCATGGCACAAGCCGGGCAACGCAAGATTCGGAAGTCGGTCAATCAGCGGCGAATGGGACAAGCCGTGCGGACCTTCACATCACCCGACACCTACGTCGCTCGGCTGAGAGAGGCTGTCATCAACGCGTACCAAGCTGAGCTAGAGGCGACGGCTCTTGCTTACGGTGCCCGCTTAGTGTTTGAGAAAGATATCTCGTCCTTCGAAACCGGCAGCGAGCAGGTGAAGCGAATCTACGCCTCGGTCAAGCGATCCAGTGTGATGCCGAAGAAGGCGGCAGAAGATTTGGACGCGAAGCAGCACTGGGGAGTGGTCCGTGGCGGAGAAGAGCAGCGCAGCCCCTGGGGGCGGGAAGTGTCTGCCTGGATGACGTCGCAAACCTGTACGGCGTGTGGCCGAACGTTCGCCCTGGCCTACCGGACTCGCTCCGGAAACGGCGGTGATCCGGACTGCGCCGGTGAAGTGCGTTTCCTGCGCAAAGTGCCCGGTTCAAGTAGCGAGATCTGCGCCCGCAAGATCGATACGAATACTGTTTGGGAAAGTGACGCGAAGCGCGCTGAGTTCGAGCGCTCTGTCTATGCGTTGATGCGGCCAGCCTTGTACATGGGGACCGTCGGAGATGTGACGGTGGGAGGAAATATCATTCTGTCTAGGGTTGCCAGCGGTGCACTCGACGATGAGCGCGGCTTCGGGAGGCTAATGTTCAATGCGCCGGAACTGGCCGCGAAGGGCGGGAGGACACGGCATCAGCGACAGCCAGTCAGCTCGGAAGCCGATCTGAAGCTTTATGAGGAGCAGCGGGGCCATTCGGCCATCTTCCTCTGCCCTTACACTGATTGTTCCCACGTCGCCGATGCGGACCTTCAAGCGAGTTACAACATCGCTCTGCGTGGGTTCGCCGCAGTGACAATGGACCAGCTGCCTGGGTTCAAAGGGGCGAGTAATGCTGTTAAAGAGAAGAGATCCGCCTGGGAGCGTGACTTCATGGCTCAATGGCGGCGGAGCCTATGGGCAGACGCTTCTTCTGCATAGAGAAGAGAGGCAGGGCGCGCTGGTGTCCAGGTGCAACCGGTCACCTCTTCACCCGAATAATAACAATCATGATACGCGAGGTTGGAAGAGGGCCTCGCGGTGGTGGGGCTGCCGGAACATGAACCCTTGGATGACGAGAACAGCAGAAAGCGTCATAGTCACAAGGTTAGTAATATCAATCATCGTCTCTTCTCCAATTCAGGTTTTGCGCCCTTGGTTGGCGCTCGCCACGTTTATCAACCTACTCAGTACAGGCTTATGTCAATACGAGACACTATCACATGGTAGTCATGATTTCATGGACCTACCGGTCAGCTAGCTCTGATCGGGTCGCGGTATTGACTCGTATCGTTGGTGATGTTGCTCGCTCACCCTTGCCAATCGACCAGTTGGATGACCACTCTGTTCGGGTCGCGCACTTGGAAGGCGCGTTCGCCCCATTCTTCGACGATCAGGGGCACATTCCAGTGTCCAAGTCATTTTGTCATCGACCCACTGGACTGAGGGGTGCAAGGCGACAGATTTATTGCCTATCACCATTAGCCGCTGCCTCCTCAATGTCCCAGCAGGCCCAATGGCACCACCGCGACTCCGTCGGCTCGCCGATAGGCATATTCACCGGTCGTGATCACCATGCCGTCGAGGCAGTCGCCACCGAGCTTCTCACGCAACCAGCGGATGTGGCGGACATCGCCATCGACGACGCTTTGTGAGAGTTTGACCTCTATAGGCATGACCTGGCCGTCTTTAGTCAGCACAATCATGTCAATCTCATGGTCGCCACCGTAGGTACGCATGTGGAAGACGTCAGCGTCGGCTGCTTGGGCGGCGACTCGCACACAGAGAGTGGCCAAGTTTTCGAACAGGCTTCCCAGCAAGGTGCCTTCTCTGAGGTTGTCTCCTCCCTTGCCTTGATCACCCGCAAGTAGCTGATGGGCGTTGACTCTCAACAATCGACAGGCTAAGGCCGGATCGGCCAGGAAGTGCTTGGGCGCTTGCGCCAGGCGCTCCAGGCGATTGTGGGTCGGCGACCAAGCAAGCAACGGGTCCAGCATCCACAGCCCTGCCAGCACATCCCGGTAAGTGGTCGTCGCCGCCTTTCCTGGTTTTTCACCCTCACCAGGTGTGCTTGCCTCCATGATCCGGTTGTAGCTGGCTGTCGTTCCTGTAGCAGCTGCGTATGCCGCCATCCAGGCACGAAGCACCTGCGGTTTACGGACAACAACTCCTTGTTCAGGAAACTCTCTCTCAACCAAATCCTCCAGGTAGGAATCAAGGAGCATCTGTCGCACTCGACCCGATCGAGCCCTGATGGCCGGGAAACCAGACCCGACGATTTCCTCAACGTAATCGGCCAGGCGCATGTCGGTGTGGCCTGTAGGAGTACCATCGCCACTCAGGCACGCACCCAAACTGACGGTGGCTGCAGACACGCCCCGCTCCTCGATGGTCATGGGGCGCATGCGCAGGCGTACGATCCGACCGGCGCCTGAGTGAACCTGAACGCCTTTAGGCACGGTAGCGCTACCGGTGAGGATGAATCGTCCCGGTAGAGCACCCTCGTCGACCGCTCGACGAACCAAGTCCCAGGATTCTGGAAGCCGCGACCATTCATCGATCAACACCGGCCCCGGAAGGGTTGCCAATATCCGCGGATCGGCCCGTAGGCGCTCAGCATCAGCTGGCAGGTCAAGACGAAGATCGGTTCGGGCGCGCCGCGATGCAGTGACGGTCTTACCCACAGCCTTGGCGCCATGGATTTCCAAAGCCGCCAGTTCTGGCTGAAACTCATCGAGGAAATCGTCAACGACACGACGGGCGTATGCACTCATGAGACCACTATAGCGACAACTGGGTTTCTATCCGCCCATTTCGCAGCATCATATCGGCCCATTTTGCAGACGTAAACCAATCCATTGCGTAGATATAAGATAGCTTTCCCGGGCATCACCTGCAGCTAAAGTGGATCGGGCTGGGTTGGTGCCGCTGGTCCATTTCATGCTCGCTTTGTCATCGATGTTGCTCGCTCACCCTTGCCAATCGACTAGTTGGATGACTACTCCGTTGGGGTCGCGCACTTGGAAGGCGCGTTCGCCCCATTCTTCGACGGTCAGGGGCATGGTGATGGTGACGTCCTCGGATTCGAGGCGGGCCAGCTCTCCTTCAAGATCGTCGACGATGAAGGCGATGATCAGGCCGGAGGCATGGAGGTCGCGTTGATCGGCTGGCATGGTTGGTAGGCCTTGGTTGAGGAAGATGATGTTCATCCCGGCGTCGGGACGGCTCAGGGAGATGAACCCGTCGGCTTGCATGTCGGCGGTGAAACCGAAGTGGTCGATCAGGAAGGCGCCTGAGGTGGCCGCGTCCGGCACGGTGAGGCTGATCGCCGATGAGATGATGCGCATGAGACTCCTTTGGCCTTGATAGCCAGAGGATACACCCCAGACAGAAGCTGGCGCACCGATCGACGAGAAGAAACCTATGAGACACAGGTGAGGCGGCTCACGACGATGACCGATTCGGAATGCGCACGTAGCCGGGTGGGAAGCGGAGAAGAGGTGCCATAGCGGCCTGCCCATGGAAAAGTGGGCGATTCATGAGTGATACACCTGGTCAAGAGGTGTTGTTCGCTCAGCGCGAGCCTGGGGAGAACGTTGCACTTCTGTTTGAACCCGGGGGTACCAGTGAACAGCCGTTGGTGGCGTAGAGTTGCCTATGCCGCTTCCGGGATGATGGGGGTAAAGCGTGATTGTTTTTGACTCAAATGGTCGTCCGATTGGCGGACCAAGCGGTCAATTGGACGAGCGGGCGACTGGCAGCCAAGCCGCCTCTAAGGATTGGCGTGTCGGCCGGAAGAACACCTTTCTGTTGGTTGTCTCAATCATCATGGCGATTGGCGGGATCGCCTCATGGGTGCTTGTGATGGTCTTGTTGGATGAGGCTGACAATCGACTAACGTCCATCGGCCAGGTCTACGTGACGGTCGCCTTTCTGGCGGGCCTCTTTCAGGTCGTCGTTGCCCTACTGGGGATCGCTTGGTCGCTGAATTCGAGCCATCACAAGGTTCTAGTCGGTTTGGCCACCGCGCTGATGATCCTCAGCATCGTCTCCGCTGTCATGCTCTTGATCGTGGGTGGCGCCGGCCAGCTCCTCACCGGTATTCGAGGGCTGATCCTGCCGGTTCTATTTTCTACCGCGGTGAGCAAGCAGAGCCACTGAGAAAGGTGATCGAATGACTGTTATGCCGAATTCACCCGTGGGGGGTGCGCCTAACCCGACGGTGGCACCGATGCAGGCCGTCAGCGGCCCGGCCAATCAGTTTCTGCTGGTCACGTCGATCCTGATGATTGTCACTTCGGTGCTTAATCTGATTCAAACGGTCCGGACAGGCTTCAACTTTGCGGAGGCAGGCTACACCAACTACCTGTATGCGTCGATGGTCCTGAGCGCAGCCTCAGTCATCGCCGGTAGCCTCGGACTGGTCTTCTCCGTCAAGTCCAGCCATTATCGCTTGCTGATCGGGATCGGCATCGCCCTGGCGGCCGTCAGCCTCGTCGTTGTGGTGGCCTGGGCCATGGCATGGGGAATCGGCGACTTCAGTATCGGGGCGTGCGTCCTGCCAGTCTTGTTCCTGACCGCTGCCACGGCTCAACAACACTAGGCACATTCCTGGGCATTCCCGGGAATGCTCGTTATCACGCTGCACCGCGACGAAGCCCCAGTCGAACAGGCATCGTCTCTGCGCTCACCGATCCGTCTGCGGCAGGCTCCCAAGCACTTGCTTGTGGACCCGTCCTTGGCTGTGGCGGGCTTGCAGGCCAGCCTTGAGATGCTCCGTGAAGATCGTAAGACCACGGGTTTCATCCGTCCCAGATGATTGTTCACTGGAAGCCAGCGGCAGCACTGCCCTGTCAACCGCCGCTCGCCCTTCCTGCCTGGCCAATCCGCGCCGGCTGCGGCACGATGGACTCATGAGAGTCTTCGCCGCCATCGCTTTGTCGGATGCGGTCAGGGATCACTTGGCCAGAGCTCTGTCGTTGGCCGAGCCCACTGGTGTGACTCGCAGTCCTTGGATTCCCTCAGTCAACTGGCATATCACCTTGGCTTTCTATGGTTATCATGCTGACGATATGACTGACGAGTTGCTGGAGCATTTGGGCGCGGCGGCCGCTCAAACGGACCCGTTCCCGGTCGCACTTGCCGGCGCCGGGGTGTTCCACCAGGACACCTGCTGGGTCGGAGTGGTCGACTCGACCGAAGCCCTCCCCACTCTCGCTGAGGCAAGCCGAGGTGCCTATGCTGGGCCGCCGCAGCACGCGATCAACCGTTTTCACGTGACGGTCGCCCGGGCTGGTCGCCGATCGGGCCGGGTAACGGGTTTTGCTGGCAGCCACCTGTCAGGAGCCGGTCTTGCTGATGCCGGGGGATATGGCGAAACTGCCCACAGGGAACAACGTGGTGATGGTGGTCGAGCTGATCGCTGGCGATCAGCCGGGGCTGGGCGTCGACCCAATAGGGGGGAACAATCGCGGTCTCGCGAACGCGGTCGCCGCCCCGGCCGCCAGCCCAGTCCACTGGCGTCGGCGATGTCCGCCTTGGCGGTCTACCGCGGTCCCGAATGGATCGTCGACCGCTTGGAGCTACTGCGCTCGGACCTTGGCGAGGGGGTCGGCGGTTATCCGCTGTACACCAGCTTGGGTCAGGTGATGCTGGGGCGTGGGGCGCTGTATTACTGCAGTTGAGGTTTCACTCATCGCTTCAGCTGAGGTGTTGATGTGCTCCCAATTGATCTACGGTGTCCGGCGCGGTGATTGAGGAAGAGTCTGCGCGCCAATCTATTCAAAGGCCCACTCGGCCGATACAAGCACAGGAGTGGTTTATCTAGTTGCCGAAATGGCATAATAATGCTCAATCAGGCGAAGTCGCCGAGGATACGCGGCGATGCCGCTATGAGCTAAAGGGGAACGATGATGTCTCACGGATGGAAGGCCCGGCGCGGGCTGGCGCTATTGGTGGCTGCAGGGTTGGCTTTCGGGCTGGTCATCCAAGCGCCCCAGGCCAGCGCTGATGATTCTGACGGGATGGCGCTGGCTGAGGTGTCCAGCACCGTGGTTGATTTCGAGGACGGCACGCTCGGCGACTGGAGCTCGAACGGAAGTGGAACGCTGACGGTGGAGGTTGACCCGGATTCCGCTGACAACCACGTCTTGCGGATTGATGGCTTCAACAACTACGACACCATCAAGTCGCCAGTTGGCATCTTCCAGGCTGATCACACCTACGACTTCTCAATGCGGGTGCGCCTGGTCACTCCGACAACGGGTGCGATTGCCGCCGGATTCATTGTGCGTGATCCAGTGGCCGACAGTTACTTGGAAGCGGGGCCGGCGGGCACGACCGACGCCAGTTGGTCGACGATCCAGGGCAGCTTCGCCTTCACTGCCGACTCATCCCCGGAAGCTTGGGTCTATATGGTCTTTGGTGACTACGCCAATCCGGCTGATTACTCGGTCTTGGTTGACGATCTGACCATCACCGACACCAATGCCACCCCACCGGCCATCGAGGAGGACATTCCGTCGCTCAAAGACACCGTCGACTTCCCACTCGGCGCCGCTTTGAAGGAGGATTCCACCGCCGGCATCGGCACCGACTTGGCCGTCAAGCACTTTGACCAGATGACCAATGAGTACGCCTTCAAGATGCCGGAATGGTATGACGCCAGCGACGCCAGCCACACTTTGCGGATCAGCCCCAACCTCAGGGCCGAGATCGATTGGGCCATCGCCAATGACATCCGCCTCTATGGCCACACCCTGATCTGGCACGAGCAGACGCCGGCCTGGATGTTCCTCGACGGCGATCGACCCTTGACCGACTCCGCAGCCGATCAGGCCTTGCTCAAGCAGCGGATGCACGACCACATCTTCGGCGTGGCCAAGGCCTTGACCGACCTCTACGGCCCCTTTGGCTCGGCGACCAACCCCTTGGTGGCCCTCGATGTCGTCAACGAGGTCATCGCCACTGATAGCGCCACCAGCGATGGACTGCGCCCCAGCCGCTATTACGAGATCCTCGGTGAGGAGTTCATCGACTATGCCTACGAGCAGGCTGAACAAGCCTTCAACCACGATTACGCTGCTGCGGGCGTCGATCGGCCGATCACGCTGGCGATCAACGACTTCAACACTGAGACCAGCGACAAGGGCGATCGTTACTACGCCCTGATCGAGCGGCTGCTCAGTCGCGATGTGCCACTCGACCTGATCGGTCATCAGACCCACCTCAACCTCGGAGTGCCGGCTGAGGCCGTCAAGGAGACTCTGGACCAGTTCAACGCCCTCGGCTTGCAACAGGCCATCACTGAGATGGATATCTATGTTGGTTCACCGGTGACCGAGGCCAACCTGATCGAGCAAGGCTATCTTTATCGCGATCTGTTCAACGTCTTCCGGGACTTCGACGCCAACGTGCGCGATCTCTTCTCGGTGACACTGTGGGGCTTGACCGACAAGTTCGCCTGGATGTTCGACCAGGACCCGCTGCTGTTCGACGACAATTACCTGGCGAAGTATGCCTACTACGGCGCTGCTGGTCTTGAGTTGCCGGCACGCATCAAGTCGAGCTTCGTCTTCGCCGCCACGGATCCAGCCATCAGCACCGATCCGGCAGTTGCAGCCGCCTCGGCCGAGTGGGGCGGGCTGAACAACACGACAATCAGTGACACGGCCAGCTTCCAGGCCCGCTGGTCCCCGGAAGGACTGGCGGTGATGGTCGATGTCGCCGGCCCGGCCGACGGCACGGTGACCCTGCTGGTTGACGGTGTCGAGCATGTCGTCGACCTCAGCGCCCTGCCTGACTGGGCCAAGCTGGTGGCGACGGCTGACGGCTACCGCCTGTTCGCTGCCGTGCCGGTCACGGCCGCCGAGGCTGAGATGATCGACTTCGACATCGTCATCGACTCCGCCGGTGCCGAGCCGCAGCGTTGGGCATCGGCTGACCGGGCGGGTGTGCTGACCTTGATTGAGACTCTGTCTTATGTCGAGGCGCCGGAGGCGATCGAGCCTTTGGTCATCGATGGTCTGGCTGATGATGCCGCTTGGGTGGACGCCGCCAGCGTCACAACCGTCAAGCAGGTCCAGGGCGAGGGCGGGGCCAACGCAGAAGTCAAACTGACCTGGTCGGGTGACACGCTCTACATTCTGGCCGATGTCACTGACCCGACCATCGACCTGACCGCGCCAAACCTCTACGAGCGCGACTCAGTGGAGATCTATGTCGACCGCGGCGATATCAAGAATGGCCCCTATCGCTTGCAAGACTCACAGATGCGGATTGTCGCCGACGGCACCATCGACTTCGGTCCAGGGGCTGATCGGGCCGTCCAAGAGGGTTGGATCAAGGCGGCAGTGCAATTGACCGACCAGGGTTACATGGTCGAAGCCGCGATCAGCCTTGACGGGCAAGGCGGTCTCGACAGCCTGCAAGGCGTCGACTTTCAGGTCAACGATGGCACGGCAGGGGTCCGCACGGCGGTGCGCAACTGGGCTGATGCCACCGGCCAGGGATATCAATCGACCACCCACTGGGGATCGGTCAAGCTGGTGGCGGCCAAAGCGCCGGCCAAGCCGGATGATCCGGAAGAGACGACTGAACCCGGCGCTGCCGATCCTTCCACCACCCCCGATAAGCCAGGCGCTACCGCGCAGACCGGCGGAACGGCTGTGACTGGCGGTTTGCCAGGCTGGCTCGGCTGGGCGGCGGGCGCTCTGGCTCTG
>JAITVZ010000133.1 GCA_031285505.1 Propionibacteriaceae bacterium | reverse complement strand
AGCAACTCGGGAGTGGCCGCCGGTTATGCCGTTCACCACAGCGCCGACGCCGACGTCATCGCCGCCTATTGGAAAACCACTTGGGCTCAAGACACCCCAGTCGTGGAGCCAGTTGCGGGAGCAGCTGACTGAAGCACGGCTGGCCGGCGTGACGGTTTCGCGGCGACTGTCCGAACCGTCGCAAGACCGGCCAGTGGATTCCATGGCGATCAGGCAAGGCTCTGTTAGACCAGCATTGACACGGAGCTGGGGCTGTTGGCGGTGCAATGATCCTGGCTGTTTGTCGGTGGGATCGATCACGAGGCGCCGGACACCACCCGGGACATGCCAACCGTGGTCGATCAAAGTCTTAGCCAACGCCGGCGTCGCTCGACTGATGGAGACCATCGACTTTAGCCATTGGGCCTTCAAATCTTGGCCGGATCCAATTCGGTCACCAGACGTTCTGCCAGCTGGCCGATGACGCCGGCTGGCGGCAGCCCTCGCTCGATGCCGGCTTGCCGCAACTGTTTCTCGATGAGTGGGATCGCCGTCTCCGCCCGCCACCTGACGTCGGCCAACTGCTGGCGCCAGGCGGTCAGATAAGCTTGATGGACCCGTGGCCGGTCGAGCAGCCACTGATCCCAGGCTGGCTGATAGCGCTGCAAGGCGATGAAACTGATGGTCGGCAGCTGCCAGCCGGCCGGATCGGTCAAACGGACGGACACCCGATTGAAGGCTTGGCGCAACAGCTGATCGCGTCGACCGGAGATCAACAGCAGGGCTGCCAAGCCACTCCAAGCTTGCCCCTTGAAGCCGTCCCCTGATCCGAAACACCGATCTGCGCAATCTCTTGACCAGTGTTTCATCCAGTGTGACAGCAGTGAATCGTCGAGCTGAACCATCCAGTAGTCCAGCCAAAAGGACCAGCGAGTGTGGTCCTGGGCGAGCACAGCTGGCCGATCACCCAACTGGAGGATGACCCGGGCGGCCGGTCCGCGCAGATTCGGCGAGGCCCCGGCCAACTGGAAGGCTCGCCCGTAGATCGCCTGGAGCTGCTCGCTCGGGGTCAACCAGGCCTGGACCTCAAGATAATTCCAATAGCTGAGGTGGGGGCCGGTGCGCGACCCTTGCTCGGCCTTGATCAAGGTGTCCCAGAGCACCTGATCAGCTGGCCGGTCTAGCCCGTGCAGCAAGGCGCTGACTTGCTTGAGAGGGCCGACCAGCTGTTCGGCTGTGAAATGGCTGCGCAGCAATTGCTCGGTGTTGGCCAGGATCAAGCCGGTGGGGATGGGTTTGATGGTACTGATCGGCAGAGAGTTTCTGGTCCGGAGCGGGTCAAGAGTTTCTTGGTCTGGCTGAATCGGACTGGTTGGGCACTGGGTGGGCTGAATCGGACTGGCCAGGCCCTGGGCCGAGTGGGTCGAACAAGCAAGCTCTTGGCCGGTTGGGGCGGGCATGCTTGGGTCCGCTTCAGCCTCACGCCAAGGTCGGCACAGCTCGAAGGCGGTGCTGTGCAGTGGTTGACACCAGTCGTGTTGGCCGTCCAGCTGCAAGGCGATGGCCAGGGCCAACGCCAGATCAGGTGGCAGGGTGGGCAGCAGTCGGGGCAGGGCCTCGGCCAACCAGGTGGGTGCGGCGGCGTCTTTAGGTGCGGGGGTGTCGCCGGAGGTGGGGCCGGGAGTGAGGACTCCGGTGGGGGTGGGGATTCCGGCTGGCGGTGAGGCCTCGGTTGGCCCACGAGCCCCGGTTGGCGTGGTGGTGGTTGGCTCATCTTCCACGGTTGGCTGCGAGCCGTCAGATATGGCGGTGCCGGTCGGTGTCGGCGCAAGCGGGGTCGCACAGTCGCTGGCCGATCCGCCGGAGTTCCGCTGCGGAGAAACGCTGGCGAACAGGTCAAGTCCCCGATGCTTCAGCAAAGCCAATCCCGGGCTGCTTGATTGGTCGTCAGTTTCAACGCTGGGCAGGAGACCGGTCCAGACCTGGCTGAGGGTCGCCGCATCAGGGCTGTGCAACAGGTCGGCCAGCAAGGCGTCTTCGAGCTTGGCCAAGCCGGCTCGTTTGGCGGGCGATTCGAGGTCTTGCGGGTTGTCATCGCCTGAGTCGTCGGACCAGGCCCAGCGCAGACGCCACAAGCGGTCGAGCAAAATGCTATCAGCCAGTGGCTCCAGCGCTGGGCGATCACGCATCAGCTGGTCAATCCACTGATCCAGCGGTGCTGCCACCCCGGCATTGGCCAGGCGGTCGCCCAGCAGCTCCGGCAACAAGCTGGTGGCGGCGGCCAGTAGGCGGCGTTGGGTAAAGGGGTCCTGGCCACTGCTGTCGGCTGACAATTGGCGGGCGAAGCGATCGGTCTGTCCCTCTTGGGCGTGCTTGTGGCGTTTGATCAGGCGATGACAGGCGGCTAAATCACGTCGGGCCAGGTGCAGATAGCGCCGACTGATCGCCCGGTCCAGTCTGGGATTCGTCGATCGGTTGCTTGGTTGGCTCGCATCCATGGTCATCCCCTTCCCAAGGCATCGCCCACTGCCCCAAGTGATCCGACAAGTTCAGCCGTCAACTGGCATGCAACTGTCTATAACATTAGTGGCTCAGTGCCGAAATGCTGGTCGCCTTTGCCTGATTCATGCCAACTGCTTGTCTCTCGACAGCTGCAGCGGGCGCCGATCTGGCGCACTGCCTTGATCGGCCTGAATGGCTGCGTCGGCGCCATCGATAATCGCCAGGACCAATCCCGGCCCGACTAGGATGTGCCTCGAGCAACATCCGTTAGTTAGGACCAGGCGATGATCGACACCATTCTGTTCGACTGTGACGGCACTTTGATCGACACCGAGGATGCGATCATCGAATCATTTCAACTGACCCTCCGCGATGAGCTGGGCCTCGATGAGCCCGCCGCCGCCCTCGACTTCATCCTGGGTATCCCGGGGATCGCCGCCACCCGGCGATACACCGATTCTGAGGAGGCCGCCCACCACCTGTTGGAGGTGTGGACCAATAACACCGCCGCTGGCTTCCGGCAAACATCACTCTTCCCGGGCATCGCCGATCTGCTCGACTGGTTGAAATCCCAGGGCTATCGCACGGCCATAGTCACCTCACGATTGGCCCATGAGCTGGTCGACGACATCCCCCGCCTCAGCCTCGATCGCTGGTTCGACACTTTTGTCACCGCCTCTGACACCGAGCGGCACAAGCCCGACGCCCAGCCAACCGAGCTGGCCCTGCAGCGCTTGGGGGCATCACCTGGGCAGTCGCTGTTCATTGGCGATTCGATCTATGACCAAGGATCGGCCAACGCCGCCGGGGTGCTGTTTGGGCTGGCGGGATGGGGAGTGCGCCACGCCAGCCACTTCGATCAGGCGGCTCTGATCGCCCAGACACCGGCCGACGTGGCCGTGTTTCTCCAGCAACGCTGAATCCCTTTTGTCAGGCGATGGTTTCCGCCGCTCTCCACGCTTGATGCTGGTGCCCTTCCCTGCAGCGGTCGGTGGTCTTCGGTGAGCGTTAAACGGTAGCGCAGACGGCGCGCAGCGTCGTCGTGAGCGGAGCGAGCCGAAGACCAGCGACTGCGGCCTCTGACTGGTTGCGGCGATGTCGGCAGTCACCCCGCATCGGTCTGGGGGAGTGTGGAAACTGACCACCTTCGGGCCTGGTGTTTCTACCATTCATTAAGCGGGTGGTGCCCATCTATGTGGTGGTTGATGCTGGTGCCCGTCCCTGCAGCGGTCGGTG
>JAITVZ010000055.1 GCA_031285505.1 Propionibacteriaceae bacterium | reverse complement strand
CTGATGGTGACGCCTCGACACCACCGCCGGATGCTCCGGTGGCGGTCAAAGAAGCGGTCATGCCTTTCAATCGCTTCCAGACAACCGAGGGGCACTCGGTCGACACCTTGTTGGGCCCGGAGATGCGTTCGACTGGCGAGGTGATGGGCCTGTCTGCCAGTTTCGGCATCGCCTTTGCCAAATCACAGACCGCCTCCTATGGATCGCTGCCCAAATCCGGCACAGTTTTCGTCTCTGTAGCCAACGCCGACAAGCGCCACGCCATTTTGCCGGTGCAGATGCTGGCGGACATGGGTTTCACCATCATGGCCACAGCCGGCACCGCGGCGGTGCTGCGTCGCAATGGCATCGACGTGACCGTGGTGCGCAAACGCTCCGATGGTCCCGGTCCGACCGGTGAAGCCACGGTGGTGGATCTGATTTTGGGTCATCAGGTCGATCTGGTGATCAACACTCCCTACTCGGCTGGCGGCGGCGCAACGATCAGGCGCGATGGTTACGGCTTGCGATCAGCGGCCATCATGGCTGACATCCCCTGCATCACCACCATTCAGGGCTTGATCGCGGCCGTCCAGGGCATCAGCGCAGCTCGTAAAGGCCAGGTGACGGTCCGGTCGTTGCAGGATTGGGGACCCTTGATGAGGCCGGTGCGATGAGAGCTCGCCTTTACCAAGCTGCCTACGCCCGCTTGCTACGCCCGCTGCTCTTTCGAAGCTTCGGCGGCGATCCGGAGCGGATTCATGAAGCGATGTTGCTCTGGTTATCAGCGGTGGCCAAGTCGCCACTGGCGGGAATCGTCCGCTTGGCGATGGCGGCGCCGAGCCGGCCGGTGACCATCGCCGGTGTCCATTTTCCTCGACCAGTCGGCGTAGCCGCTGGTCTGGACAAGGACGGCGTTGCGGCTGCTTGTTGGGCTTTGCTCGGCTTTGGTTTCGCCGAATTGGGAACGGTCACCGCCCAGGCGCAGCCCGGCAACCCCAGTCCGCGACTGTTCCGACTGAAGGCGTCGCATGGTTTGATTAACCGCATGGGTTTCAACAATCACGGGGCCCAGGCTCTGGCTGACCGATTGGCGGCATTGGGGGTGGCCCGCGGCAACGGGGCTTTGGGCATGCCGATCGGGGTGTCGATAGGCAAGACCAAAGTCGTGCCGCTCGATGGCGCGATCGAGGATTACATCCAATCATTACGGTCTGTCATCGCCGTGGCTGATTATCTGGCTGTCAACCTATCGAGTCCGAACACGCCGGGATTGCGCCAATTGCAGGCCGGTCAGGAAATGGCGGCTTTGATCACTGCCTTGGTCAGCGAGGCTCAGCGACTCGATCCCAATCCACCGCCGATCTTCGTCAAACTCAGTCCCGATATGGATAGGGCCGGCCTCGATCAAGCACTGGCCGCCGCGGTTGATTCTGGCGCGGCTGGTCTGATCGTGTCGAACACCACCTTGGGCCGGTCTGGCATCGCCGCCGCTGATCTGGCTCTGGCTCGGCAAGCCGGCGGCTTGTCCGGAGCGCCGTTGACCAAGCTGGCGCGGCAAACACTGGCCACGGCGGTGAGTTCCGGCCTGCCGGTGATGGCAACCGGTGGCATGATGACCGCTGATGACGCGCAGGCAGCCTTTGATTTGGGGGCCGCGGCAGTCCAACTCTACAGTGGCTTCATTTACGCTGGTCCGGGTTTGACTTTGGCCATCAACCAGTTGGGGCGATGACACTGTGCGTCCGATCGTTGAGCGGCTGAAGGAGGATGGATGAACACCTGGATGGAGCGCTTGAACCGGCGGACCGGTGCGCTGGGCTCCTTGTGCGTCGGTATCGACCCACATGTCGGTCTGTTGCAGGCCTGGGGCCTACCAGTCAGCTTGGACGGTTTGCGACGTTTTGCTGACCGAACGGTGACTGCTCTGGCGGACCAGGTAGCCTGTTTCAAACCGCAAGTGGCGTTCTTCGAGCGTTGGGGATCCCAGGGCATGGCCGTCCTGGAGGAGACATTGGCCAACTTGCGTCAGGCTGGGGCCTTGGTGATCGCTGATGCCAAGCGCGGCGACATTGGGTCGACCATGCAAGCCTATGCTGATGCCTGGCTGGGGGAGGGGCCATTGGCTTGTGACGCCCTGACAGTCAGTCCTTATCTTGGTATCGGCGCCCTGCAGCCAGCCATTGATTTGGCGGCGGCCAAGCAACGTGGCCTATTCGTTTTGGCGCGGACCTCCAATCCAGAAGGGACAGCCATTCAGCTGGCCTGGACCAGCGACGGTCGCAGCGTCGCTCAAACGATGGTTGATGCGGCTGGGCAGATCAATCATGATCTGGGCACCCCAGTCATGGGGCTGGTGGTCGGTGGCACCCGGGCTGACGTCGGTGTCGACCTGACGGACTTTCAAGGCACGGTGTTGATCCCCGGCATCGGTGCGCAGGGCGGCACCATGTCAGGTTTGCGCAGTAGTTTCGCCGGCACCAAGGCCAAACTGTTGCCGTCGGTCAGCCGCGAAGTCTTAGCTGCTGGGCCAGCAGCAGCCAGTCTGCGCGCCAGCGTTGCCCGACTATTGGCCAGTTAGCGGGAAAGGGGTTGGCGTCGCCTTGACCAAGTTGTTGCTCACCGACCAAAAATGTCACCCGGATCGTCCACAATTGATCCATGATCGCCAATCCTGATTCGCTGGGCCGTTTCAGCGCTGCCACACGTCAGTGGTTCACGGAAACGCTGGGCGAGCCGACGGCGGTGCAGGTGGCGGCCTGGCAGCAGATCGATCAGGGTGATCATTGTCTGGTGATCGCTCCGACCGGCTCCGGTAAGACGCTGGCGGCATTTCTCCACAGCCTCGATCGGGCGATGCGCCCGCAGGCCGAGCAGTCCACACCGATCGGCGTCAAAACGCTCTACATTTCACCGCTCAAGGCCTTGGGGGCCGATGTTGAGCGCAACCTTCGGCGGCCGATTGCGGGGATCGCCGATCAAGCCCTGCTTGGTGGGGCAACGGTCACCGTACCGAGCGTGGGTGTGCGCAGTGGGGACACCTCGACCAGCCAGCGTCGCTCGATGGTGATTCATCCACCTGACATCTTGATCACCACGCCGGAGTCGCTCTTCTTGATGCTGTCATCAGCGGCCGCCCAAACCCTGCGCCAGGTGGAGACGATCATCGTCGACGAGGTGCATTATCTGGTCGGCAACAAACGCGGCGCCCACCTGGCGGTGTCATTGGAGCGATTGGACGCCATCAACCTTCGTGGCGTCCCGCAGCGCATCGGCTTGTCAGCGACGGTGGCGCCGCCCGAAGTGGCAGCGGGCTTGCTCGGTGGGCGCAACAAGCAGGTCAGCATCGTCGAACCGATATCGGCCAAACGTTTTGACCTGGAAGTGCGGCTGGCGGTCGATGATCTGACGGCGCTCAATCGCATTGGCGGCGAAGAACGCCCCGAAGGTCACACCGGAGCGATGGCGGTTGGCCACGGCGCATCGCGCTCGATCTGGCCTGACGTTGAGCAGACGATCCTCGAATTGATCCTGGCTCATCGCTCCACCATTTGCTTTTGTAATTCCCGGGCGACAGCCGAGAAACTGACCAACCACCTCAATGCCCTGTATCGGCAGTCTTGTCCCGAAGAAAGCCTGGTGACTAAGGACTTGGTCCAGGCCCACCACGGCTCGGTTTCCAAGGAGCGGCGTCGGGTGATCGAGGATGATCTCAAGGCTGGGCGCTTGCGGGCTGTGGTGGCCACCAGTTCATTGGAGTTGGGTATCGACATGGGCGCGGTCGACCTGGTGATCCAGACTGGCGCGCCACCGAGCGTGGCATCGGGCTTGCAGCGGATCGGGCGTGGCGGCCATCAAGTTGGCGCCATTTCCCAAGGGGTGATGCTGCCGTTGTCACGCAATGAGTTGTTGACCACCGTCGCTGCTGCCCAATTGATGGATCAACGGATCATTGAGACCACGGGGCGCATCAGCAATCCGCTCGATGTCTTGGCGCAGCAATTGGTGTCGATGCTGTTGGCGGCGCCGTTGTCACCGCAGCGTTTGTTCGAACTGGTCTGCGGCGCTGATTGTTTCAAAGATCTGCCCAGACGTTGGTTCGATGACGTGGTCGATATGCTGACTGGCAAGTACCCTTCAGAAGATTTCGCCGAATTTCGACCACGTCTGAGCTGGGATCGCGACTCCGGTATGCTGTCCGCCCGTCCCGGCGCTCGTCGACTGGTGACCACCTCCGGCGGGACCATTCCTGATCGCGGCCTCTATGGTGTGTTCATGGTCGCCGATCCGGGCGAGCCCTCCAGCCGATCGTCCAGTCGGCGCGTCGGCGAGCTTGATGAAGAGATGGTCTATGAGTCCAAGGTTGGCGACATTTTCACCTTGGGAACGTCGGCCTGGCGCATTGAGGAGATCACTGATTCCCAGGTGCTGGTCGCGCCGGCTCCTGGTCAGACTGGCCGCTTGCCTTTCTGGCACAGCGATGAGGGCTCACGATCGGTTGAGCTTGGTCAGGCAGTGCAAGCACTGGTGACCAAGATCGCCAGTGGAGATGATTGGTCGGTCGCCTCCGATCAGTTACATCTGGACGATCGAGCCAGTCACAATCTGGCAACCTATGTCGCGCAGCAACGCCAGGCGACGACGGTGCTGCCTGATGCTTCGACCATCGTGGTTGAGCAGACCCATGACGACACCCATGGTTGGCGGATCTTGATTCATTGTCAGTTGGGGCGGTCAGTCTTGATGCCTTGGGCGATGCTCATCCAGCGTCGCTGGCGCGAGTCACGCAGCTTGTCAGTCAGTGTCGATCCCCAGGTCCTGGTCAGCGACGACGGCATCACCATTGCCTTGGGGGAGGTCGATCATCCCTCGTTCGGTCAATATCTGCGGCTGGATCCCGCCGACTTGGAGACGATCATCGCCCAGGAGTTGCAACACTCAGCCCTGTTCACCGCCCATTTCCGCCACTGTGCCGCCCGTGCATTGTTGATGCCCAGGCGCGATCCAGGCAAACGTACGCCTTTATGGCAGCAACGCCTGCGCGGCAGCCAATTGTTGGCGGTGGCCGCCTCCTATCCTGACTTCCCGATCGTCGCCGAGGCCTTGCGCGAATGCTTGACTGATGTCTTCGACCTCACCAGTTTGCGGCGCTTGCTGCAGGGGATCACTGACGGCTTGATCGACATCGTTGAGGTTGACACTGATCGGCCGTCGCCTTTTGCCGCCGCCATGTTGTTCGGTTACACCGGCGCTTTCATGTATGACTATGACGCCCCGCTGGCGGAACGCTTGGTGGCGGCTAGCTGGGTCGATCCCGATGTCTTGGCACAGTTGCTCGGTCAGATCGACCACCAGTTGCTCGATGAGGCCACTGTGGCGCAAATCGAAGCCGAACTACAGCGGTTGACTCCAGGCAGGCGCGCCAGTGGCGCCGAACCGCTCTGGGACCTCTTGCGACAGTTGGGGCCACTGACAGTTGAAGAGCTGCAGGCCCGCTCTACTGGTGACGCCGTCACCTGGCTTGGGCAATTGCGCTCCGGCGGACGCTTGGCCGATGTGACAATTGAAGGTCGGACCATGATCATGGTGTCTCATGACGCCTCCCTGTTAAGTCCGCAGGCCGATCTTGGTTCCAGACAGCGATTGGCGCGCCGCTGGTTGGACCATCATGTCGTCACCTTGCCGGTCGATCTGGCGGCACGCTATGGCTGGCCACTTGAGCAAAGTCAAGCGCTGTTGGCCAGTCTTACGGGCGAGCGGGTCCGATCAGGCCGATATTTGGATTTACCCGGTCCGCAATACGCCACCAGCGACAATCTAGATCGAGTGCGGCGTCGACGCTTGCGTTCGCTGCGAGCATCGGTCTCACCGGTGTCGCCGCAAAGCTACGCTAATTTCGCCCTGCACTGGGCCGGTGTCGATCAGCCGGGCTGGGGGCGCGACTCCTTGTTGGAGGCTATTGAATCACTGGCGGGATATCCGCTGCCGGCTTCAATGCTTGAATCGGTCATCCTGCCGGCGCGGGTGACCGATTACCAACCGGCGCTGCTCGACCAGCTCGTAGCGGAGGGAGTGGTTCGTTGGACTGGTACTGGTCGCTTGGGCGATGTCGATGGGCGCATCGCCTTGTGGCCGGCTGATTTGCCTGATCTGATTGAATCGGCGACCCCTGAGTTGTCGGGGTTGGCGCAAGATCTATACCAGTCGCTGCGCCAGGGTGGCGCTTGGCGAGTGAGTGACCTGGCGCTGTTCAATGAGCAAGGTGACCCACAGACTGACAGTGCCAAGGAAGAGGCCATTTGGGAATTGGTCTGGGCTGGGCTGGTAGTGTCAGATTCCTTTGCCGCAGTGCGGGCTCGTTTGGCTGATGGGGGAGTGCTGCGTCGGCCGCACACTCCAACGCCGCGACGGCTACGGCGCCGTCCGTCAGTGCTCCCTGCGTCGCCGGCTCCGTATCGCTGGCTGGCCATATCTGCTGGTCAGGTAGATCCAATGTCGAGATTGGTCGCTGCCTGCAATGTCGAACTGGATCGCTACGGTGTCTTGGCCAAACCGATGATCGTCACTGAAGCGATGACCCCTAACTACTTGGCGGCCTATCGGGTGTTGTCGGCGCTGGAGGATCAGGGCATCATCCGGCGTGGCTTGGTGGTTCAAGGCCTGGGCGCCGCCCAGTTCGCCCTGCCAGGGGTAGTCGATCAGATCAGACAACCTGTGAACACCGGCCTGGTGCTATTGGCGGCGACTGATCCGGCCAACCCCTATGGAGCGGCGCTGCCTTGGCCGGAGACGGTCGGGCCAAAGCCATCACGTAAAGCCGGCGCCTTGCTGGTATTGGACGACGGCAGGCCGGTGATTCACCTGGACCGAGGTGGGCACAGCCTGCTGACCTTCAGGGATGATGCTGTCGGCTTGGAACAGGCCTTCACCCAATTGGGACGATCGATCGATGCTGGCCGAATTGGTGAAATCACCATCACCCGGATCAACGGTCAGTCGATTTATCAGCAACCAGATCTGCTGCGAGCACTCGAGTCCAGTGGTTTTGTCTTGACACCTCAGGGTTGCCGGCGGCGACGCGCCGTCAGCTGACAGCCGAGGAGAACTGGTCGAGTGACCCGCCAGAAGATCTGGGCCACTGCGGGCGTGCACAGGGGGTCAACGCGGTGGCAGAACCCTAAGCGCCGACGGCGGTGCTGACCGGTGAACAGATGATCAAGCCATCACCCACTGGCAGTAAAGCGCTGGTCAAGCCGTCGAGGCCGCGAATGACTTCCAAGGTGTCTCGCATGATGATGGTGTCGTCATCGAGATTGTCCAGGTCGGCCACCCGACCGCCGAGGAGCACATGATTCATGACGATCAGCCCACCGGGGCGGACAATGCGCAAGGCCTCCTCCATGAATTCGGGATAATCGAGGCTGTCTGCATCGATGAAAACCAAGTCATAGGCGTGGCTGCGCAACTTCGGTAGAACTGATAATGCATCCTCGGTGATCAAACGATAGCGGGTATGAGCCACACCGGCAGCCTTGAGGGCGGTGCGGGCAATCATCTGATGCTCGACTTCACGATCGACGCTGGTGACGGCGCCATCGGTGCCCATGCCCGCGAAAAACGCCAGAGTTGACACGCCGGTGCCGGTGCCAATTTCGGCAATGGTAGTGGCATGGATACTACGGGTCAGCAGGGTAAGCAGATTGGCGGTCGCCTGGCTGACCGGGTCGATCCCCAGGTCGTAAGCCGCCCGCCGGGCGGCCAATGATTCGGCTGATTCAGGTAGAAAGTCATCAACGAAGTTGTTGTCGGCTGATGTCGTCTCGCCATTGGATGCATTCACAGGGCAACTCTAGTGCATGAGCTGCCTGACCGAGGGTTCCGACAATAGGCATTAACAGCTGCGGATGAGCTGCATTGTGGGAGCCCCATCGCCGGCCTAGCTTGCCGGATGGCACACCCGGCCCCACCTCTTCACGCAACTGATCTCCGCTGCGTGACACAAGGCGGGACACTAGACTGTTGGCCCATGACATGGAGGAGCCGGCAATGGCACTAGATAACGCAGAGGTGAGGCGGCTGGCCGATCTTGCCCGAATCGAGCTGACTGATGACGAGTTGACGGCATTGGCCAGTCAGCTCGGGGTTGTTTTGGAGGCGGTGGCTGAGGTCAGCCAGGTGGTCGATCCGTCGATTCGCCCGACGACACACGGCGAAGCCTTGACCAATGTCTTCCGGCCCGACCTGGTGCGACCGTCGCTCGACCAGGCCGATGTTTTGGCCATGGCCCCAGCGGTCGAGGACGAGCGCTTCCGAGTGCCGCGGATTTTAGGGGAGTCAGCATGAACGATCTTGTCAAGCTCGACGCTTGGGCGATGGCCCAGGCCTTGGCGAGCGGGCAGACCAGCAGTCACGAATTGGTTCAGGCCCATCTCGACCAGATCACCGCCGTCGACGGCGACATTCATGCCTTTCTGCACATCGATGGTGATCGGGCACTGGCCCAAGCCGATCACATCGACCAGCAACGCCGCTCCGGTGACGACCTGCCGCGGTTGGCTGGCGTGCCCATCGCCGTCAAAGACGCTTTCTGCTATGTCGGTGCGCCGACCACCTGCGGCTCACGTTTTCTTGAGGGATGGCAACCGCCATATAACGCGACCGTGGTCAGCCGTCTGTTGGACGCTGGGCTGGTGATCATCGGCAAGACCAATATGGATGAATTCGCCATGGGATCGTCGACGGAGAATTCGGCCTTCGGTCCAACGCACAATCCCTGGGATCTGACTCGGATCCCTGGCGGCTCTGGGGGCGGATCAGCGGCGGCCCTGGCTGCTTTCGAGGCACCTTTGGCCATCGGGTCGGACACGGGAGGATCGATCCGCCAACCGGCGGCCGTCACTGGCACCGTCGGTGTCAAGCCGACTTACGGCGCAGTGTCGCGTTATGGGTTGGTGGCGACCGCGTCGTCACTCGATCAGCCAGGCCCTTGCGCTCGATCGGTGCTGGACACGGCCATGTTGCACGAGATCATGGCCGGTCATGACCCGTTGGATTCGACCTCGCTTGCCAGTGAGCCACCGGCCGTGGTTGCGGCAGCCATGCGGGCTGATGTGCGTGGTTTGCGGATCGGTGTGGTCAAGGAGCTTGGTGGCGCCGGCTATCAGGCTGGGGTGCTAGCCCGGTTCCAAGAGGCATTGCAGTTGTTGGAGCGGGCTGGCGCGGACATCGAAGAGCTGTCCTGCCCATCCTTCCGCTATGCCCTGCCGGCCTATTACCTGATCATGCCATCGGAAGTGTCTTCGAACCTGGCGCGTTTCGATGCGATGCGTTATGGCCG
>JAITVZ010000038.1 GCA_031285505.1 Propionibacteriaceae bacterium | reverse complement strand
GAGGACTTCATCTTTTGGTGTGCCGGCGAGGTGGGATATGCCCGCCTCGTCGACGCCTGGTCGACTGGCTCGTCGATCATGCCGCAGAAGAAAAATCCAGATGTGGCTGAGCTGGCTCGCGGCAAGTCTGGCCGTTTGATCGGCAATTTGGCCGGTCTGATGGCGACCTTCAAGGCCTTGCCTCTGGCCTACGATCGTGATCTCCAGGAAGACAAAGAGCCGTTATTCGATGGCTTTGATCAATTGGATCTGCTATTGCCGGCGATGACCGGTTTGGTGGCGACCTTGCAGTTCGACCGAGAGCGGATGCGGGCAATGTCCTCGGGCGGCTTCGCCTTGGCCACGGACATGGCCGATTGGCTGGTGCGCCAACATGTGCCCTTCGCGCAAGCTCACGAGATTGCCGGAGAGGCGGTTCGCTATTGTGAGCAGCGCGGTTTGGCCTTGGATGAGTTGAGCGACGACGATTTGGCGAGCATTTCACCAGAATTGGCGCCGGCAGTGCGTGACGTTTTGACTGTCGATGGGGCGGTGGCGGCGCGCAATGGCACCGGCGGCACCAGTGCGCAACAAGTATTGCAACAGCTCAATCACCTCGATCAGAAGATTAGCCAATGGCGCCCTACTCGGGCGTGATGGCTGGTCCGCTAAAATGTCGACTATGAGCTTGTTTGAGGAATTCTCCTGGCGTGGTTTGATCGCCCATTCGACCGATCCGCAAGCCTTGGCGGCTGCCCTTGATGGTGAGCTCACTTTCTATGTCGGTTTTGATCCTTCAGCCCCGAGCTTGCACATGGGCAATCTGTTGCAATTGATCACCGCCCAGCGCCTGCAACGGGCCGGGCACCGCCCCATCCTGCTGGTCGGCGGATCGACTGGCCTGATCGGTGACCCACGCCAGACCTCTGAACGCAAGCTCAATCCGGCCGACGTGGTCCAGGGTTGGGTGGAGAAGATTCGATCGATGGTCTCCCGCTTTGTCAGCTTTGAGGGCGACAACGCCGCCCTGGTGGTCAACAACTATGACTGGACAGTCGACCTGACAATCCTGGATTTCCTGCGCGACATTGGCAAGTATTTTTCCCTCAACCGCATGCTCGATCGAGAGGTGGTCAAGTCGAGGTTGGAGTCAGGCATCTCTTTCACAGAATTCTCCTACGTCCTGCTCCAATCAATGGACTACCTGGAGCTGCATCGTCGCTTTGGTGCCAGCCTACAAACTGGTGGTTCTGACCAGTGGGGCAATATCACTGCCGGTGTCGAGCTGATCCGGAAAGTCACCGGTGATCACGTCCATGCCCTGTCAACCCCTTTGATCACCAAGGCCGATGGCACCAAATATGGCAAGACTGAGTCGGGGGCAGTCTGGCTGGATCCAACCATGACGTCGCCTTACGCCTTCCACCAGTTCTTCCTCAATGTCGAAGACGCCACGGTCGGCAACTTTCTGCGGATGTTCACCAACCGTTCCCGCGAAGAAATCGCCGAGTTGGAGACCTTGACCAAAACCGATCCCGGGCGGCGGGCAGCCCAAAGAGTGGTGGCCGATGATCTGACTGATCTGGTGCACAGTCCGGCAGAGCGACATCAGGCGACCCAGGCAGCCGGCGCCTTGTTCGGACAAGGCGATTTGTCGGCGTTGGACGCCGACACTCTCTTGGCTGCCAGTGCCGAGTTGCCCACCGCCACTTGGTCCCAGTTGGCCGATCAAACCATCCTTGATGCCCTGGTTGACTCCGGCGTGGTGGCCTCGCGAGGCGCTGCCAAACGGACTGTGCTTGAGGGTGGCGCGTACCTCAACAATCAACGGATCAGCCAAGCGGATTATCGTCTGGCTGCCGATGATGTTCTGCCGGGAGGTTTGATCATCCTGCGCCGAGGCAAGAAAACCATCGGGGCGGTTCGCCTGACGACCACTCAATAGTTCGCTAGGCTTGCCTCACTTCTTGAAAGGAGTCCGCTTGTGGCACTGACAGCTGCGGAACGCCAACTCTTGGATGAGTTGGAGAAGACTTTCACCCAGGATGATCCCCGCCTGGCCCAAAAACTGTCCGCCCCGCCGCGGGCCTTCCACCCGGCCAACCTGGCCCTGGGCTCAATCCTCTTCTTGATCGGCATTGCTGCCTTGCTGGTCGGCATGAGCCAGGGCTGGTGGATCTCGGTGCTCGGTTTCGTGGCCATGCTAACGGCAGTCATCCTGGTGGTTTCGGTCCACTCTGGCGGCAAGGCTAGACCAACGAATGCGCGGGTGGCTGGTGGGCCCAGGCCGGTCAAGCCGGACTTGATGGCCCGGCTGCAACAACGATGGAATGATCGGGCCAATTCTGGGCAATAGGCTTGTAAGCCAAATAATCGGGACCCCACCAGTCGGTGGGGTCCTTTTTTCTGCTCAATCATCGAGCTGAACAGCGGCAGTGGGGGAGAATCTCTCAATAATCGAGCATTTGTGGTTGATTGTGGAGCGATTAGGGTGTGATCGTGGAACTTTTTGGGGAAAAGTCATATAGTTAGACCATCGATGACACCTGATTTGGGGGTGAAACCGTGCGCGGTAGCCACAAGTCGCCCAAGCTAGACGACAAATCGCGCTTCACCCTGCCCTCGAAATACCGCGGTGAGTTATCCGAGCAGGTGACCGTCGTCTGCGAGTTGGAGCATTGCTTGGGCGTCTATCCGCGCCAGGTGTTCGACGCGATGATGGCGCCAATCAACCAGGCGTCGCCGACTTTTCGGCGAGTTCGCGATTACCAGCGGTGGATGGAGTCGCGGGCGGAAGACGCCACCCCGGACAAGCAGGGACGGATAACCATCACCGCCCAGCAACGGGCTTGGGCCAACCTGGAACACGAGACCATCACCAATGGCGCCGGCAATCGCTTGGAAATCTGGAATCCGGACGATTGGGCGGCTTACCAGGAGCGTTTGCTCGAAGAATTCGCCGATTTTGATGGCGACATTGTGCCCAAGGCGGTGAACTGATGACCCCTTTGCACATTCCGGTGATGCTTGATCAGATCAGGGCCGTCCTTGAGCCTGCCTTGAAGGACCGTCCTGCCACCTTGGTGGACGCGACGCTGGGATTGGCCGGTCATGCCAGCGCTCTACTGGAGCACTTCCCACAACTGCGCTTGATCGGCATTGACCGGGACCCGGAAGCCATCGCCTTGGCTGAACAGCGCTTGTCGGGTTTTGCTGGCCGGGTCGAGCTGCACCAGAATCGTTATGATGCCATCGGTCAAATACTGGGCGAGCGACTAGTTGACGCAGTCTTGATGGACTTAGGCCTGTCATCGCTGCAGATTGACGAGCTTGATCGTGGTTTCTCCTATGCCCATGACGCGCCTTTGACGATGCGCATGGATGGTGACCAGCAGCAATTGACCGCCGCTGATGTGGTCAACCAGTACGGTGTCGTCGAGCTGGCCCAGATTTTTCGACAGTGGGGCGATGAACCGCACGCCCGCCGCATCGCCCAAGCTATCGTCGAAGACCGGCAGGCGCAGGGCCCCTTCGATCGTTCGGCTCGGTTATCGGCTGTCGTCGCCGCTGCCACGCCTCCAGGCCAGCACCGCAGTGGACATCCAGCCAAGCGCGTTTTCCAAGCGTTGCGTATGGAGGTCAATGAGGAACGAGCCAGCCTTGAAACGGCTCTGCCCCAGGCCATCGATCACCTTGTCATCGGTGGCCGCATGGCGGTCTTGAGCTATCACTCAGGCGAGGATCGCCTCGTCAAGCGCCTATTCGCCAAGGTCACCACTGCTCAAGCGCCAGTTGGACTTGCGTGGGTGCCCGATCACCTCTTGGCGCAGTTCGACAACATCACCCATGGAGCGCTTCAGCCGAGCGTCGACGAGATTTCCCAAAACAGCCGAGCCCGTTCCGCCCGATTACGGGTCATCGAGCGCACGAGAAAGGCAGCCCAATGAGTGCCCTGGAACGATTTGAAATCGCCCAATCAACACCGAGCGCCTCGCCAGCTGTGGTCGCCCCAGTGGCAGTCAAGACGCATCACTGGGCTGCCCTGCCGTTGCTGATCATCGGCTTGATGGCCCTGGGCATGGTTGGCCATCTCTGGTTGGCCACCCAAATACAAGTACAGGGTCGACAAATCGTCAATCTCGAAGCCACGATGGATTCGCTGACCGCTGAAAACAACATTCTGACCGCTCAGATCACCATCATCGACACACCCAGCCAGCTAGCTCAACGGGCGGTCAGCCTTGGCATGGTGCCAGAGCCCCAAACCAGTTTGTTGGTCGTGCCAACTGGTCAGATTCTCGGCGTCGATCAAGCCGTGACTGGCAGTGAAATGCCGATCATCACCGCCGCATCCGCCATTGGCAACGGTTTGACTTGGCCGAGTCTGGCCACGGCCGACACTGGTGGCGCCAACACATCGGGCGATACTTCAGTGGCGAGCCAACTGACTGACACGACAACCCCACAGGTCTGATGATGGCGCCAGTTCAACGGCATCGGCGCCGGTGGTTGGTTCCGGCGGCGCACCTGCAACGCCGTCAGATAGGCTTGATGATCGTCTTCGCTGGCCTTATTCTGGCGCTGATTGCTGGGTCACTGTACGTACAGGTCTTCGATCCCGAGGGCTATCGAGATCGCACCGGCCAAGACCGCATCGATCTGCCAGCCAGCCGTGGCGAGATTGCCGACCGCAACGGCACACCGATGGCTTTGTCACAACCTGCGGTCAACATTGTCGCCGATCCAGCGACGGTCGCGACCAATGGTGGCACCTGGGAACAGATGTCGCTCGGTGCCAGACTTCGAGCCAAAGCCGGGCCAGGGATCATCGCTGGGATCGTCAGCGCTTTTCTTGGTGGCGATTTCAATGACTACTACGCTGGTTTGACCCGTGTCACCAACGCCGATGGTGAGCCAAATCGTTATGCGTTGTTGTATCCCCAAGTGATGGATTATTACGAGCAGCAGGTCGATGAGGCTATTGACCGGCTCGGCTATGTCGGTATCGCCAGCCAGTCGTCACCGTTGCGGACCTATCCCAATGGCAGCACCGCTGCCAACGTGGTCGGTTATCTGACCACATCTGAGGAGTTGGTGGCGCAAGGCAAATATCCGATGGTTGGGGCCGAGGGTGTCGAGCAATCATTCAATACACAATTGGCTGGAGTTGACGGCTACGGAAAATTTGAAGTCAGTGGTTACGGTCGCATCCCGACCGGCGACAACGTGGTGGTTGAGCCCGTTGAAGGCCAGTCGTATCAATTGACCATCGATTTGCCCCTGCAATTGATGCAAGATCAGCTGCTGGCGCAGGCTGTCGCTGACAATCAAGCCCGTGGAGGCATGGCCATCACCATGGCAGTGGAGACCGGCGAAGTCTTAGCGATGTCGGTCAACCCGGTGTTCGACTCCAACAATCTCACACCAACCCCGGTCGAGGATCAAGGTAACCGGGCGATTCGCTACTCCTATGAGCCTGGCTCGGTTCAGAAACTGCTGACTGTAGCGGCGGTGATTGATCAGGGTTTGGCCGATCAGGGCACTCACCTGGAGGTGCCCGGGCATTTGAACGCGGGGGGCGCCATCATATCTGACGCATTTTCCCATGGGACCATGCGGATGACCACTGCCGGGGTCATTGGCCGGTCGTCCAATATCGGCGCTGTCCTCTTGGCGCGACAAAGCTCGAAGTCAGCCTTGATCGACTATATGCACAGCTTCGGACTGGGGGCTGCCACTGGCGTCGGGCTGCCCCGCGAAGAGCTGGGACTGGTGCCGGATGCCAATATGACTGACCAGGAGCGCGACATGATGGCCTTCGGCCAAGGCATATCGGTGACGGCCATCCAGGAAGCGGCTGCGGTCAACGCCATCGCCAATGGCGGGGTTTACATCCAACCAACCATTGTCAAGGCAGCGACGAATGCCGCTGGCCAAGAGGTTGATATGCCGACTGCGCAGACTCATCGAGTGGTCTCCGAGGAGACCTCGACTCAAGTGCTCAACATGATGGAGTCGGTTGTGGCGCTGAATCCAGGGTCATTGGATATTCCCGGCTATCGGACAGCAGCCAAATCTGGCACGGCTCAAGCGGCTGGTCCCAATGGCGCCGGCTACAACGGTACGGGATCGGGTTGGGTGATGTCTTATTTGGGGGTGGCGCCGGCCGAGGATCCGCAGATTCTCACCTATGTGGTGATTGATTATCCGCAGGCCACCACCACCGGCACAGCCGCGGCGGCGCCAGTCGCCGAATCGGTGCTTTCCTTGGCCTTGTCGCGCTATGGTGTTCCGCCATCGACGACACCATCCTCCAACTTGCCGGTTGATTGGTGAGACCATGGACATGCCAATTGTCGCATTGTCCGAGTCACGGGGTGTTCTGCCCGGTCGGCAACCGGGGCACTGGTATAGTCGCCAAGGCCAGCCGGGTGGACGGCGACTGCCGGAGGGATATGCACCATGATTTCGATACTATTGGCCGCTGCGGTGTCACTAGTGGTCACCTTGTTCGGCACATACTTCTGGATTAAATTCCTTCACCAGCGGGCTTACGGGCAGTTCATCCGCGATGACGGACCAACTGCCCACCATGTCAAGCGTGGCACGCCGACCATGGGCGGTGTCATCCTGATCCTTGGTGTGGTGCTCGGCTATACCCTGTCCCATTTGATCGTTTGGCGGCCACCCTCGGCATCGGGTCTATTGCTGCTTGGCTTGTTGGTCGGTTTGGGCCTGGTCGGTTTCATTGATGATGCCTTGAAAATATCTCATGCGGCTTCCCTCGGGCTTGGTTCTGTTGCCAAGTTCTCTTTGCAAGCTATCGTTGGCTTGGCATTCGGAATCGTCGCCTTATGCTTTCCTGACGCCAATGGCCAAACCGTGGCCTCGACGTACATTTCATTTCTCAGAGATATCTCCTGGGCTCATTTGCCGCTAGTCGTGGCGGTGATCTGGATCGTCTTCTTGATCTGTGGTTTCTCCAACGGCACCAACCTGACCGACGGTTTGGATGGACTGCTGACTGGTTCGGCGGCCATGGCTTTCCTGGCTTATGGCTTGATCAGCATCTGGCAATCCCGCCAGTATTGCGGCGGTCCGAACAATGGCCCGAAGTGTTATGACGTGCAGAATCCCCAAGACCTTGCCATCATCGCGTTTGCCTTGGTCGGTGGCTTGTTTGGTTTTCTCTGGTGGAACGCCCGACCGGCCAAGATTTTCTTGGGTGACACTGGATCACTGGCGATCGGCGGATCGCTGGCTGGTCTGGCGATTCTGTCGCGCACTGAATTGTTGCTGGTGGTCATTGGTCTGCTGTTTGTCGTCGAGGCCTTGTCGGTGATGCTGCAGGTCGGATTCTTCAAAGCCACCCATGGTCGACGGCTGTTCCGAATGGCTCCCTTGCACCATCATTTTGAGATGCTTGGTTGGGAAGAGGTGACGGTGGTCATTCGCTTTTGGATCGTGGCCGGCTTGGCCGTGATGGTTGGGGTGGCGATGTTCTACGCGGAGTGGGTGGTTGGCCAATGAGCCGATTGATTGATCGCCTCGATGCCACCAGCGACTGGTCGGCCGTTAGGGTCGTCGTCGCCGGTTTGTCAGTCAGCGGCTTCGCCGCCGCTGACACACTACTGTCTTTGGGTGCTCAGGTGTGCGTCATTGATCGCCTCGACGACGGCAGCTTGGCCGATAAAGCCAAACTGTTGGAGATTCTCGGCGCCGATGTTCGCTTGGGTTCCGACGCCAGCAGGGTCTTGCCCAAGGGTTGCCAATTGGTGGTGACCTCGCCGGGGTGGTCGCCACAATCGCCGCTCTTGGTCACGGCGGCAGCTTTGGGATTGCCGATCTGGGGAGAGGTCGAATTGGCCTGGCGGCTGCAACGACAGGCGCCGATTCCTTGGCTCGGTGTGACGGGCACTGATGGCAAAACCACCACTGTGACGATGCTGGCAGCCATGCTGAAAGCTGAAGGCCTGGTCTGTTCGGCGGTGGGCAATATCGGCCGTCCGATCCTGGAGGCTTGGCAAGACGAGCTGAGCTATGACGTCCTCGCGGTGGAACTGAGCAGTTTCCAGTTGCATTGGACGAACAGCCTCAGTCTCTATTCAGCAGCGGTCATCAATCTGGCGCCAGATCATCTTGAGTGGTACGAAGGCCAATCACCCTCAGCCATGGCGGCTTACACCGCCGACAAGGCCAAGATCTATCAACGAGTTCAGCAAGCCTGTGTCTACAACCAAGCAGATCCAGCCACGATCACCATGGTGGAGCAGGCTGACGTCATCGAAGGCGCCCGGGCGATCGGTGTCACCACCGGTGTGCCCGGACTGTCAATGCTCGGTGTGGTCGATGGCGAACTGGTTGATCGGGCTTTCATTGAACAGCGGCGCGACGCCGCGTTGCCCTTGGCAAGAATCAGCGACTTGCCCAGCGATGCGCCTCACATAGTCGAGGATGCATTGATGGCTGCGGCTTTAGCCCGGTCATTTGGCGTCTCGGCCCGAGGGGTCCGCCAAGGATTGATGTCCTACCAGCTGGAGCCACATCGACTGTCAGTCTTGGCCTCACGCGGTGGAATCGACTGGATCGACGATTCCAAGGCCACCAGCCCACATGCGACGGCGGCAGCCTTTTCAGGTTTTCAGTCGATCATTTGGGTGGCCGGTGGTGAGTCCAAGAACGCTGATTTCGATCCCCTGATCGCTGAGAATCGGCATCGTCTCAAAGCGGCCATCTTGATTGGATGTGACGCTGCGATCATCGAGGCGGCAGTGAATCGCCAGGCTCCGGACGTGCCAGTGGTGAAGATCAGCGACCAGTCGCCCAGGCAGGCGATGGCCGCGGTGGTGGCTGCGGCGGCTGGAATGGCCACGGCAGGCAACACCGTGCTGCTGTCGCCAGCTTGCGCATCTCATGACATGTTCCGTGACTTCAACGACCGAGGGGATTGCTTCGCCACGGCCGTGGCGGATTATTTCGAAGCTCGATCGTCATGAGAAGCAAACAGCCGCCGAAGATCGACTTGGACCCCGAGGTGATCGCTGGGGCGCAAGCCGATGGTGTCAACCTCAAGTCGTTGATGATGAGCCCGGTGTTCACCTTCCGGCTTGTTCTGCTGATCGGGCTGGTGCTGGTGGCTTTCGGTTTATTGGAAGTCAGCTCGGCGTCGTCGGTGATTGCCGCCTTTGAACCGGCTGGCGATCCATTCTCCTATTTCAAACGCCAGGCAGGGTTCGCTGGAATTGGCTTGTTGGGCGCCGCCTTCCTCATTTGGTTGCCTGAAATTTGGCTTAAACGCTTGGCGTTTCCGGCCATTCTTTTGGCAATGATCCTGATTGGATTGACGATCGGCTTCGGTGCCGCCAGCCGGGGCAACAACAATTGGCTGCCATTGCCGGGAGGCATTCAGTTTCAGCCGAGCGAGTTCGCCAAGTTGGCCTTGGTCCTGCTGGCCGCATATTTCATCAGCCGGGCCAAGCGCCCGACCGCGGACCTGGGAGTATGGATCCGATACATTGTCTATTTCGCCATTGTCAGTGCTGGGATTGCGCTGCAAGGCGACATAGGCACGGTCCTGGTGCTCGGGGGCATGCTGCTGGTGCTGATGATCGGCGCAGGTGCCCCGGGTCGCCTGACCGCTGCTCTAGGTGGTGTGGCAGCCTTGGGTGTAGGCGCGATTCTTTTCTTGGGATCGCGCAAGAGCAGTCAGGATTCACGACTTGACCGCATCTATGCCTGGTTGCATCCCGAGTATGACCAGATGGGCCGGAATCTGCAGCAGTCACGCAGTCTGCAGGCATTGGCGTCGGGGGGACTGACCGGTGAGGGGATTGGCGGCAGCCACCTGAAGTGGGGCTTGTTGGCTGATGGCCATACGGATTTCATTTTCTCGATCATTGGCGAAGAGGTCGGTTTTGTCGGTGTAGTAGTGCTTCTGGCCTTGTTCGCTGCGTTGATTTACGCCGGTTTGCGTTTGGCAGTGCGATCGGCGTCGGCCTTTTCGCGGGTGCTCAGTATGGGTGTCGTCGCCTGGATCGGCGTGCAGACATTGCTGAACATTGCCGTCTGCCTCCGTTGGCTTCCTGGGTTTGGCGTCACCTTGCCCCTGATTTCCTATGGCGGCTCGTCGCTGATCGCCACCATGTGGGCCTTGGGTCTCTTGGCCGGGTGCGCTTATCGTGAAGGACGGGTTGAACGCCTGTCATTGACCACTAGCAAGCCGAAGCGCCGCATCCGCTCAATCGTTGGAGTCAAGTCATGAAAATTGTCCTAGCCGGTGGAGCCTCTGCTGGCCATGTCGCACCCCTCCTGGCGACTGCCGCAGCCCTGGTCGAGTTGGACTCGTCTGCGCAGCTGTCTTGTGTTGGCACACCCAGAGGTTTGGAAAACCAATTGGTGCCAGCGGCTGGCTGGCCGCTTGATCTGGTTGACCCAGTGCCATTGCCACGACGACTGACGCCGAAGCTGATCAGCTTGCCGGCACGTTTGCATCGTTCAATCGGGCAGGCCAAGCAAGTGTTGATCAGTCGCAAAGCGGATTTGGTGATCGGATTTGGCGGTTATGTTTGTGTGCCGGTTTACTTGGCGGCTCGTCGCCTCAACATCCCTGTGGTCGTGCATGAGGCCAACGCCATCGCCGGCTTGGCGAATCGGATAGGGGCACGGCAGGCTGCCGCCTGCTGTGTCACTTTTGCAAACACCGGCCTGCCCGGCGAGCAGGTCACTGGCTTACCAGTCAATCGGCAGATCTCGGGCTTGGACCGGTTTGGCGCTCGCTCAGCGGCGCGTGCCAGCTATGGGCTGGCTGATGGAGCGCCAGTCTTGTTGGTGTCTGGTGGTTCTCAAGGTGCCCGGCGGCTCAACCAAGCAGTCCTGGCGGCATTGCCTGGCCTTGATCAAGCTGGTGTCCAAGTGCTGCACATCACTGGCCAGGCGAATTTTGATCAGTGCCAACCCGATTATCAAATGACCAATGGTCGTTACGTCAAAGAGGCCTATGTCGAAGCTATGGCCACGGCTTATGCCGCCGCTGATTTGATGCTGGCCCGATCTGGATCAGGGACCGTCACCGAGACAGCCATGGTTGGCCTGCCAGCCATCTTTGTGCCTTTGCCACATGGCAATGGTGAACAAGCCCGTAACGCCGCCGGTTTGGTGGCAGCTGGTGGCGGAGTGATGGTGATGGATGATGATTTGACTGCCGATCGCTTGCTCAAGGAGGTCCTGCCCTTGATCGCCTCGCCGCAACGTCTCACAGACATGGCCGCCGTCGGACAGGCGATGATGCCCCGTGACGCGGCGGATCGCCTGGCGCGAATTGCCTTGTCAATTGTCAAGAATGGACCGTCGTTATGACCTTGATCACCCCAATGCCGACGCCGCGTTTGGCCGATCTGGCTTCGCTCCACTTCATCGCCATCGGCGGAGCCGGCATGAGCGGGGTGGCTCAGGGGTTCTTGGGGCTCGGAGCTAAGGTCTCCGGGTCCGACCAGCAGGAGTCAGCGGTCTTGGACCAACTGCGATCGGCCGGAGCCACCTGTTGGGTGGGTCATGATGCCAGTCACGTTGGCGCCGTCGATGCAGTGGTCGTGTCATCGGCCATCCCTTTGGACAACGTCGAACTGGTGGAGGCCCGTCGCCTTGGCATTCCGGTACTGCATCGCAGCGTGGCACTGGCAGCGTTGATGCAAGACCAACAGGTGGTGTCCATCGCCGGCACCCACGGCAAGACGACGACGACCGCGATGACGGTCAGTGCCTTGCGGTCGGCCGGTCTTGATCCGTCATTTGTCATTGGCGCGCCGATGTTGGCCGATGGCCTCAGTGCCCACATTGGCTCCGACAACACATTCGTGATCGAAGCCGATGAATCGGATGGGTCATTTCTTCAGTATCCGACTCAGGTGGCGGTTGTCACCAACGTCGATCCCGATCATTTGGACAATTGGCTGACGCCGCAGCACTATGCCGACGGCTTCGAGCAGTTCGCTTCGGCGGAATCGGTGGAAGTACTGATCGTCGATGGCGCCGATCTCGGGGCTGCTCGATTGGCTGATCGCCTGCGCGCAGCTGGGCGGCGGGTCTTGACTTATGGCATCGGCAGTGGTTTTGACTTGTCTGCGGCCATTGATGGTGACGGTTGGCAGCTGACCGCTGGTCCGGAGTTGGACTCATGGTCGGATCGACTGTCTTTGGCAGTTCCTGGATCGCACAATTTGCGGGACGCTTTGGCGGCAGTGGTTGTCGGACAGGTCCTGGGATTGGATCGATCAGCCTGCCTGGCTGGATTAGCCGCCTTTCTCGGGACAGCCCGCCGCTTTCAGTCTTTGGGCAGCGCTGGCGGGCGGCGAGTGGTCGATGATTACGCCCATCATCCCACCGAAGTCCATCAAGCGATCGCCACCGGTTTGGCCAGCCGCGGTTCAGGTCGATTGGTGGTGGCCTTTCAACCGCACCTGTTCAGCCGCACCCAGATCTTTGCCGATAGCTTTGGCGCTGAACTGGCCGGAGCTGATTTGGTGCTGGTCTTGGATGTTTACCCGGCTCGTGAGGCGCCGATTCCCGGCGTCAGTGGCCAAATGGTAGCCGACGCTGTCCGGGCGCATGGTGGCCAGGTCATTTATGAGGCCAGCCTGAGTCAAGCGGTGAGCGTCTTGGCTGATGAAGTCAAACCTGGGGATCTGTTGATGACCGTTGGTGCCGGCTCCGTCACAACTTTGGGTCCGGCGTTGCTGGATCGATGGAGGCACAACCATGGCCAGTAGATCAGCAGGCGGTCCCAGCAGGCAGCCGACGAGCGTGGCGCACCCGCCACTGGGGCGGCGACGTTGGTTTCGCCGACTGGTTTTGCTGGCGATTGTGGTCTTGGCAGCAGCCTTGTTCTGGCTGATTTGCTACTCACCGGTGTTTGTGGTCCGCGCTGTCCAGGTCACCGGCGTGGCAGCGGCTGATCCGGCAGCGGTCCTTCAGGCAGCCGGCCTGATTGAAGGTCAGTCGATTGTCCGTCTCGATGTTGCTGCTGTCGAGGAAAGGGTCGAGCAGTTGCCGATTGTCGCGTCGGCGCGGGTCGATCGGGATCTCAATGGCACAGTGACTATCGCCTTGACTGAACGCCAACCGATCTATGCCATTGCTCAAACGGATGGTTATCAGCTGGTTGACTCATTGGGAGTGGCCTATCTTTCGGTGGTCGAGTTGCCCACCGGATTGCCAGTCGTGTCAGTCGGTGATGGAGAGTCCGACGCGTCCATCCGCCTGAGGGCTGACGCCGCCACGATTGTGGCTTGCTTGCCCGAGGCGGTCCTACTTCAATTGCAGAGTCTAACGGCGACAACGCCTGATGATTTCACCCTGACCTTGACAACGGGATCCACTGTTCTTTGGGGCAGTGCTGAACAGTCGGAATTGAAAGCCACCGTGGTTGAGGCGTTGATCAAGACCCCAGCCAGCGTTTATGACATCACAGCTCCGAACCACCCGACCACGCGCTGACTGCCGACATAACAGAGTTACAAGGGTGTAACAAAAAGTCTGAACCGGCAGTTGAGAGTCTGAGCGCATATGGTTGGGAATCTGGATTGATCGCCCGGACTGTCATACGGTTAGACGAGAAAACTAGACTTCCGCAACGACTTGAGACGAGGCATAGCCGTGGCTAACGCATCACAGAACTACCTGGCAGACATCAAAGTTGTCGGTGTCGGCGGTGGTGGCGTCAATTCAGTCAACCGCATGATCGAAGATGATTTGCAAGGGGTCGAGTTTCTTGCGGTGAATACCGACGCGCAGGCATTGTTGATGTCAGATGCCAACGTCAAGCTGGATATTGGTCGTAATCTGACGCGCGGGCTGGGAGCCGGCGCTGACCCGGAAAAGGGTCGGCAAGCCGCAGAGGACCATGCCGAAGAGATTGAAGCTGCCTTGACTGGGGCTGACATGGTTTTTGTCGCCGCCGGCGAGGGTGGCGGTACCGGTACGGGAGCAGCGCCGGTGGTGGCCAGGATTGCCCGGGCTCAAGGCGCATTGACGGTCGGTGTGGTCACCAGGCCTTTTGGTTTTGAAGGTCGGGTCCGGGCCCAGCGTGCCGAGGATGGCATCGTCAAGCTGCGTGAAGAGGTTGACACCTTGATTGTCATCCCAAACGATAAGTTGCTGGAAATGGGCGACAACCGGGTCTCAATGCTGGATGCGTTCAAGCACGCCGATCAGGTGTTGACCCAGGGTGTGGCTGGCATTTCTGATCTGATCACCACCCCAGGGACCGTCAATGTCGACTTCGCTGACGTCAAAACGGTCATGGAGAACACCGGAACAGCCCTAATGGGTATCGGTCACGCTTCGGGTGAGGACCGGGCCCGGCTGGCGGCCGAAATGGCCATTTCTTCCCCTCTGCTTGAATCGAGCATCAATGGTGCCAAAGGGGTCCTCTTGTCGATCGCGGCTGGTTCTGACCTATTGATGTATGAGGTGGCCAATGCCGCTGGTCTGGTTCAAGAGGCCGCCTCTCAGGATGCGAACATCATCTTTGGCACGGTAATTGATGATGCCCTTGGCGATGAGGTCCGGGTGACAGTGATCGCCGCTGGTTTCGATGACGATCCGATTCCGGCCAAGCCACGTCCGGTCGAGCGTCCGGCGGTGGTCCGTCCCCAGGAGCCCGCCCCGGTAGCGAGTGTCGCCTCGGTCACGGCCCGTCCCGAAGCCCAGCAGGTCCCAGCGGATACGGGCCAGCCGGCGACAACTCCGGTGCGACCGATCCGCCGGCCCCAAGAGCGGGCAACGATTGACCTGCCTAAGTTCTTTCAGTGACCCTGGCCAGTCATGGGTACCTATCTGGCGATCACCCGGTGGGTTGGGCTTTCACCGATCGCCATGGCGGTGTGACGCCAGCACCCTTCAACAGTCTCAATTTGGCCGGCGACGCCGTTGGATTGCGCGCGAATATTCAGCGTCTCATTGCGGCGGTCGGCTTGAGCCAGTTGGCCTGGTGTCGGCAGAGCCACTCCAATCGGGTGGCGGTGATTGACCAGGCCATGCAATTGCTGGATCTGAGTGCGAATCCAACCCTTGCCCTGAGCCCTGGCCCAGAAGTTGACGCGTTGGTGACCCGCCAAACGGGCGTTGGCCTGTTGGTGCGCGTTGCTGACTGCGTGCCTGTCATTCTGGCCGATTCCGCAGCGGGAGTCATTGCCGTGGCCCATGCTGGTCGGGTCGGGCTGCTCAGTGGGGTGCTGGAGGCGACCATGGCGGCCATGTTCGGCTTGGGTGCGGTCAAGTTGACGGCTTGGATCGGCCCGCATGTCTGTCCGTCTTGTTACGAGGTTCCAGACCAGATGGCCGATGCCGCCGCGAGCATTTTGCCCGCCAGTCGGGCCTGCTCGCGCAGCGGGACAAAGGCCATCGACTTGGGTGCTGGCGTGGCAGCCGTCTTAGGTGAGCATGATGTCGTTGTGCACCGTCACGATCCTTGCACCTGTTGCGGTGGGAAGACGGACTTCTACTCATATCGGCGCGACGGCGCCGCCAGCGGGCGACAAGGGGCATTAGTTTGGATGGAGCCGATCGCTGCTGGCTAAACCGGGCGTGTTGAGCGCGACCAGACTGGAAATACAGTAGTGTCATTCGGGTAAACCTAGAGGAGTTGCAATGGCCAATTGGTTATCAAGGGTCCAGCGTGTCGTCCTGGGATCGGCTGGACCGAGTGACGATGACGATTTCGAATCCGAGTACAGCGAGGACTACATCGACGAGCAGACCGAGG
>JAITVZ010000011.1 GCA_031285505.1 Propionibacteriaceae bacterium | reverse complement strand
CTCCGACGCGGGACCAGCCCGGATCAGCGCTGGTGGCGCCGCTGGTCAACCTCAGCTGACTTGACCGAGGCGCAGCACAGTGACCCGACGATCCGCCTCTTGACCGATGAGGCCAGTGGTCAGGACGAGCAGACTCCAGGCGGTCATGAGTTCTCATCCGGGCGATCAGCGGGGGATACTGACACGGATCGGCCGCCAACCACCTAGATGTCTTGGAATCAACCGCCTTTTGTCTCGCAATGGGAATTCGTTGCTGGGCCAGGACCGGCTGCGGGGCCTGCCTGCGTTGTCGTTGGTCGACGGGTGTGCCCTTCCCCTCCCTGCTCCGTTTATGATCCAACCACCCGTCTCACCCCCGCACACTCAACCAATTTCCGCTGCGGGACACTGGCTGGACAAGGCACCGCTGTCTTCTTGGACGGTCTACAGTGAGAGTCATGCTTCGCCCGACTCGCTTGGTGGTCCTGATCTCCGGTCAAGGCAGCTTGTTGGCGGCCCTGTTGGAGGCGATTGAGGCCGGTCAGCTTGAAGCTCAAGTGTTGGCCGTCGGCGCTGATCGGGCCGCGGCGGGGCTGGCGCGGCCCAAAGCCCAGGGTATTCCGACATTTGTCCAGCGCTTGCCCACAGGGGCTGATCGATCCGTCTGGGATCAAGCCTTGGCCGATCAAGTGGCGGCTTACCAGCCTGATCTGGTGGTCTCGGCGGGCTTCATGAAATTGGTGGGGAAGGGCTTTTTGGATCGTTTTGGTGGACGGTTCATCAACACCCACCCGGCGCTATTGCCCAGTTTCCCAGGAGCCCACGCAGTGCGTGATGCCTTGGCGGCCGGGGTCAAGGTGACCGGTTGCACTGTCTTTCAAGTCGATCAAGGTGTCGACACCGGGCCGATCATCGCTCAAGAGCCAGTGCTGGTGGCCGCGGGCGACGACGAGGACAGCCTGCATGAGCGCATCAAACAAGTCGAACGTCGTCTACTGGTGAGGGTCATCAAGGAATGGAGCAAATGATGGACAACCGAATTCCGCTGCAACGGGCGCTGGTCAGCGTCTACGACAAGACTGGGCTGATCGAATTAGGTCAAGCCTTCCAAGCGGCCGGAGTGGAAATGGTGTCGACTGGTTCGACCGCCAAGGCCTTGGCTGCGGCGGGATTGGCAGTCACCGCCGTCGAGGATGTCACCGGTTTCCCGGAGTGCCTTGATGGACGAGTCAAGACCTTGCATCCGAAAATCCATGCTGGCATTTTGGCGGATCGGCGTTTGCCAGCCCACGTCGAGCAACTGTCCGAGTTGGGCGTGGAGGCGTTCGATTGTGTGGTCTCGAACCTTTATCCTTTCGCGCAGACCGTCGCCAGCGGGGCCAGCGTTGACGAGTGCATCGAACAGATCGACATCGGCGGTCCGTCGATGGTGCGAGCCGCAGCCAAGAATCACGCCAGTGTCGCCATCATCACGTCGCCGGATCAGTACGCCGATTTGATTGCGGCCCTGTCGACCGGTGGCTTCACCTTGACCCAACGCCAGCAGTTGGCCAAGCAAGCCTTCCGGCATACAGCTGCCTATGACGTGGCGGTGGCCAACTGGATGGGGTCGACTTTCGCCGACGACTCAGAGTCGGTCATTCCTGCCTGGATTGGCCGGACGGAACAACGAGTGGCCAGTTTGCGCTATGGAGAAAACGCCCATCAGCAGGCGGCCTTATTCGTCGCCGGCCCAGGGGATGGCATCGCTGCTGCCCAGCAACTGGGCGGCAAAGCCATGAGTTACAACAACTACACCGACACCGACGCGGCTTATCGGGCTTGCTATGACTTCACCGCTGCGACAGTGGCCATCATCAAGCACGCCAACCCTTGTGGCATCGCCAGCGCCGCCACCATTGAGCAGGCCCATGCCGCCGCCCATGCCTGCGACCCCTTGTCGGCTTATGGCGGGGTAGTGGCGGCCAATCGACCGGTCAGTTTGGCCATGGCCCAAACCTTGAAGGACATCTTCACCGAGGTGTTGATCGCCCCGGGGTTCGAGCCGGCTGCCTTGGAACTGCTCCTCAAGAAGAAGAACCTGCGCATTCTTCAGGCCGGGCCATATCCGGCTGGGGGTTTGGAGTTGCGCCCGATCAGCGGGGGCGCTTTGGTCCAACAGCCCGATCGCATCGATGCCGCCGGTGATGATCCGAACAGTTGGACACTGGCAGCTGGCTCTGCGGTCAGTGCACCCGTCCTGGATGATCTGGTCTTCGCCTGGCGGGCAGTTCGCTCGGTCAAGTCGAATGCCATTCTCCTGGCCCACGATCAGGCCTCTGTCGGCGTCGGCATGGGTCAAGTCAACCGGGTCGACTCCTGCCGCTTGGCAGTGGAGCGCGCCGGGGATCGGGCCCGCGGTGCGGTGGCAGCCTCCGACGCTTTCTTCCCCTTCGCCGATGGCGCTCAGATCCTGCTTGATGCCGGTGTGGCGGCGATTGTCGAGCCTGGTGGATCGATTCGTGACGCTGACACGGTTGCGGCTTGCCAAGCAGCCGGGGTGGCCCTCTATTTCACTGGCACCCGCCACTTCTTCCACTGATCAGTCGTTGCCGGGCGGTGGCTGACAGTCGGCGGTGTTGAGTTCAGCTCAATCGTGGTAGACGATTGGTGAGCCACTGGCGGCGCTGGCCTGGAGGATGCCCAGGGCAGTGACGTCCAGGAAACCCAGTTGCCGCATCTGTCGCGCTGAACGACCGGCCCGTCCACCGGCGTTGCAGTAGACGATGTATTCCTGGTCCTTGGGCAAGGCCCGCACTTGACTGACGAATGTTGGGTCTTCGAAGCTCAGATTGAGGGCTCCTTGGACATGCCGGGCGGCAAATTCAGCCGGGGTACGGACATCGATGATCAGCGCGCTCATCGGGCCATTGTGCCACGGTTGTCTCGTCAATCGCTCATTCGAGGTGACGTAGCGAGCTCAAGCCCCGGTCAAGGTGCCAGGTGAGGAAAGCTCGCACCAGGCCGGCAGCCTCGGCTACCCGATTGGCCGGCACTTCAGCTGTGGCCGGCCAGTCGCCCGTCAACAAAGCGATCAGATAATGGGCAGTGGCCCCGGCCACCGCCGCTGATCCGAGCGGTTTGCAGTTGGCACAGACCAACCCACCGGCGGCCGCGTGAAACCAAGGGTGCGGCCCGCGGGCGCCACAGGCGGCGCAATCGGCAATGGCCATGGCATAACCGGCAATGGCGGCTGACCGGAGCAGATATGAAGTCAGAATCATCGTGCTTGGTCGCGGGCCATCGGTCGTGCCAGTTACCAGAGTGTGCAAACCGCCAGCCAGCAAGTGATACTGCTGCAGGGCGGGGATCCGCTCCTCGGGCACCAATTTGTCAACCATCTCCACCATGACTTCGGCGGCGGTGTAGCGAGCGTAATCGTCGAGCATCGCCTTGCCGTAGAGCTGGCGCGACACCACTTGGGTGAAGATGTCCAGGCTTCGGCCTTCGATGATTTGCAGATCGACCAATGCAAACGGTTCGAGTCGGGCGCCAAGCTTCGACGAAGTGCGGCGTACCCCTTTGGCCACGCCGCGCAGCTTGCCATGGGCCCGACTGATGACCGTGACGATTCGATCAGCCTCTCCGAGTCGATGGGTGCGCAAGACGATCGCCTCGTCGTTGTAAGTCGCCATCGTTGCTCCTGATGGGTGGGGGACGTCATCAGCGGTCAACGTTCGGGGGTCATTCATCGTCGGCGATCGCTTGATGATCCAAATCAAGGTTTCGGCCCAACTATGCCACTAGTCGAGGCCGATTAGCCAGCCATCCCGCCGGCTCGGTGGGGCCTTGCTAGGATGGTCGCCGGTCACAGTGAAAGGATTGTCATGACAGGCATCGTCATCGTCGGCACTCAGTGGGGAGACGAAGGAAAGGGCAAGGCCACCGACCAATTGGGCAACCGCGTTGACTATGTTGTTCGTTACTCCGGTGGTAACAACGCTGGACACACTGTGGTGGTCGACGGTGAAAAGTATGCTTTGCATCTGCTGCCATCAGGCATCCTCAATCAGAATTGCATTCCCGTCATCGGCAATGGGGTCGTCATCGACCTGGAGGTGATGTTTGCCGAGATTGATGGCCTGCTGGAACGCGGTGTCCAGGCTGATCGTCTGTTGATCAGCGCCAACGCCCATTTGATCGCCCCTTACCACCGGGTGATCGACAAGGTGACCGAACGTTTTCTGGGCAATCGCAAGATCGGCACCACCGGCCGCGGAGTCGGCCCGGCTTATGCCGACAAGGTCAACCGGATGGGGATTCGGGTCCAAGACCTCTTCGATGAATCGATTCTGCGGCAGAAGGTCGGGGCGGCCTTGGAATTGAAAAACGCCATGCTGGTCAAGATCTACAACCGCCCGGCCGTCTCAGCAGAAATGGTGGCTGATCAATTGTTGGCCTATGCCCCGCGCGTCCAACCGATGATGACTGATGTGGCTGCCGTGCTCAATCAGGCCCTTGATCATGAAAAAGTGGTGTTGTTTGAGGGTGCTCAAGCTCATCATCTCGATGTCGACTTCGGCACCTACCCCTATGTCACTTCGTCATCACCAATTGCCGCTGGGGCCTGCACCGGAGCCGGCGTTGGGCCGACGCGCATCGACCGGGTGATCGGCATCGCCAAGGCCTACACCACCCGGGTGGGCGAGGGGCCATTCCCAGCTGAGTTGCTCGACGAGGTCGGTGAGAAGCTGCGCCAGGACGGCGGTGAATTCGGCACCACCACTGGCCGGCCACGGCGCTGCGGTTGGTTTGACGCCCTGGTGGTGCGTCAGGCAGCCCAGGTCAACGCCTTAACTGATGTCTTTTTGACCAAACTGGATGTGCTGACTGGCTGGGAGAAGATTCCGGTGGTGGTGGCCTATGACGTCGATGGTCGTCGCTTCGACGATCTGCCGATCCGCCAGTCCGACCTGCACCACGCCAAACCGATCTACGAATACTGGGATGGCTGGACCGATGACATCTCTGCGGCTCGCCAGTTCGCTGACTTGCCGACCAACACCCAGGCCTATGTCCGTCGGCTCGAAGCTTTGATCGGTGTGCGTATCTCAGGGATCGGCGTTGGTCCCGGCCGCGAGCAGACGGTCATGATCAACGACCTGCTCTGAGCCTAGCCTCTCAGGCTCGGGGCGGCGGCCTTCCAGGCGGCAGCCATGGCGCGAGAGGGCCGCCGATGCCGGCTTTGAGCTCTCAGGCTGCGCCGAAGCGTCGCTGCCGCTGGTTGAAGATGGTGATGGCCCGCCAAAGATCGCGTCGGTCGAAGTCAGGCCAGAGTCGGTCGAGGAAGACCATTTCGGCATAAGCCGACTGCCAGATCAGGAAGTTGGAGGTGCGTTGCTCGCCGGAGGATCGGATGAACAGATCGACATCCGGGACATCGGGGCAATATAGGTTGGCGCGGAAGCTGGCCTCACTGATCCGCTCGGGGGTCAGCTTGCCGGCAGCCGCTTGCCTGGCAATTGCGCGGGCGGCATCAACTATTTCGGCGCGCCCACCATAATTGACGCAGAATTGCAGGGTCAGGTTGGAGTTATGGCGGGTGAGCTGCTCAGCGATTTCCAGCTCCTTGATCACCGAGGACCACAAGCGCGGGCGGCGTCCGGCCCAGCGGACCTGGACCCCCAGGGCGTCAAGATCCGCGCGGCGGCGGTGGATGGTGTCGCGGTTGAAGCCCATCAGCCAGCGCACTTCGGCTGGTGACCGTTTCCAGTTCTCGGTGGAGAAGGCGTAGACCGACAGATAGCGCACACCCACCTCGATGGCGCCCTCAATAACGTCGAACAAGGCCGTCTCGCCGCGCTTATGGCCCTCGGTGCGCTCAAGCCCGCGTTGCCCCGCCCAGCGCCCATTGCCGTCCATGACGATGGCGACATGGACGGGCACACTGGCCAGTTCTGGTGGGCGGGCGCCGCTTTCGTGGGCTTGCGGCGGGCGTGGCGCCGGATGAACGTAGCTGTCAGCCATGCCGGTCAGTCTAGTGGTCGTCACCGATCCGACAGGTAAACTGAGTCAGTGAGTATTTCTGCTTTGGTGTTGGGAAGTGGTGGCCGGGAGCACGCTTTGGCTTTGGCATTGAGCCGCGATGATCAGGTTGACCGGGTCGATGTCGCTCCGGGGAATCCAGGCACCTGGGAATTGAGCCGACATCAGGGCCTGGCTCTGGATGACCCGCTTTGGCCACAACTGACTCGTCTTGATCCGTTGGACGCAGTGGCGGTGGTCGAGTTGGCCCAGCGGCTCGGCGCCAATTTGGTGGTTGTCGGCCCCGAAGCGCCGTTGGTGGCTGGCGTTGCGGACGCAGTGCGCGCGGCCGGCATTGACTGTTTCGGGCCCAGTGCCCAAGCGGCCCGCTTGGAGGGATCGAAGCAGTTCGCCAAGGAGGTGATGGCAGCGGCCCAAGTGCCCACCGCTGGATCGCTGTTTTGCCGCACCACTGATGAGGTCGAAGCGGCGCTGGATCGTTTTGGCGCTCCTTACGTGGTCAAGGATGACGGCTTGGCTGCCGGCAAGGGAGTGGTGGTGACCAATGATCGGGCAGTGGCCCGCCAGCACGCGGTCGCCTGTGTCCACGGTTGTATCATCGAGGAGTATCTCGACGGTCCAGAGGTGTCACTGTTCGCCATCGCCGATGGCCGCATCGCTGTGCCCCTGATTCCAGCGCAGGACTTCAAACGGGTTGGCGATGGTGACACCGGCGCCAACACCGGTGGCATGGGAGCCTACGCCCCAACCCGTTGGGCGCCCGGTGAGTTGACCGAGCAAGTCATGACCACAGTGGTTGATCCGACCCTCAAAGAGATGGCGCGGCGCGGTGATCCGTTCCAGGGTCTGCTCTATGTTGGCTTGGCTCTGACCAGTCGCGGGTTGAAGGTGGTCGAATTCAACGTGCGTTTCGGGGACCCTGAGACCGAGGCGATTCTGCCCTTGCTGGCCAGCGGTTTGGGTCGAGTACTCCAGGCAGCGGCGCGGGGTGATTTGACCGCCCTGAACGATGATCGCTCGATAGTGACTCGGGTGATGGACGATGGCACGATCCAGCCCTTGGCTTTGCGCTGGTTTGATCAAGACTGCGTGGCCGTTATCGAGGCGGCGCTTGGTTATCCGGGGACACCGCTGCGCGGAGGTCGGATCACGCTGGCGCCCACCCCACCGGGTCTGTCGGTCATCCACTGCGGCACATCGCGCAACGTTGACGGCGAGCTGATCAGCCAGGGCGGTCGTGTTTTGGCGGTGGTGGCGGTGGCTGACAATCTCCGAGTGGCCCGCCAGCAGGCTTATGACTATTTGAAGGCGGTCGATTTCCCCGATGGCTTCTATCGGCGAGACATTGCTGCCGTGGCGGCTGACTTGGAGGTGCAAACCCGATGACCAAGAAGACCCTGCGCTCGATGGGGCCGGCACCGGACGCTTCGCAGAAAGCTTCGGAGCCGTCTCAGACGCTGGAAATCCGTCCCAGCGATGCCGCAGCACCGCCCACCAATCACCTGGGAGACAATGTGTCAGTTCCTGATGTCCTGGCCACGCGCTATGCCTCGGCGGCCATGCGCAATATCTGGTCACCGACCGCCAAGGCGCAGGCCGAGCGTCACCTCTGGTTGGCGGTGTTGACGGCACAGCGCGATCTGGGTGTGTCCTTTGGTGGCGATGATCCGAATGCCGTGCTGGCGGCTTATCAGGCCCATGTCGACGAGGTCGACCTGGCTTCGATCGACGCTCGGGAGCGGATCACCCGCCATGATGTCAAGGCCCGGATTGAAGAATTCAACGCCTTGGCCGGCTATGAGCACATCCACAAGGGAATGACCAGCCGCGATGTCACAGAGAATGTCGAGCAAGCCTCGATTCGCCAGTCGTTGTCCTTGATTGAGTTCAAGACCATCGCCATTTTGGGGAGGTTGGCCGGTTTGGCGCTGCGCTATGACGATCAACCGATCACTGGTCGCAGCCACAACGTGGCCGCCCAAGTCACCACTTTGGGCAAGCGCTTCGCCACCGTGGCCGATGAATTGCTGGTCGGCCTGTCGCGTCTGCAGTCACTGCTGGGGCGCTACCCTCTGCGCGGTGTCAAAGGGCCAGTTGGCACCAGCCAGGACATGCTGGACCTCCTCGGCGGCGATGAGGCCAAATTGGCCGACCTTGAGCACCGAGTCGCCAGCGCTCTGGGCTTTGCCCAGGTCTTGACGTCAACCGGTCAGGTCTATCCGCGATCGCTGGACTACGAGGTGCTGACCGGTCTGGCTCAATTGGCGGCGCCCTGCTCCAACCTGGCCACGTCGATCCGTTTGATGGCCGGCAATGAGCTGGTGACCGAGGGGTTCAAACCCGGTCAGGTCGGCAGCTCGGCGATGCCGCACAAGATGAACACTCGCTCTTGTGAACGGATCAACGGCTTGTCCGTGGTCATTCGCGGGTTCGTGGCGATGATTGGCGAATTGGCCGGCGATCAGTGGAACGAAGGGGATGTGTCTTGCTCGGTGGTGCGCCGCGTCGCCTTACCAGACGCCTTCTATGCCCTGGATGGCTTGTATGAGACCTTCTTGACGGTGCTCGACGATTTTGGGGCTTTCCCAGCAGTGATCAGTGCAGAATTGGACCGCTATCTGCCCTTCTTGACCACTACCAAGATCCTAATGGCGGCGGTCCGCCGTGGAGTTGGCCGTGAGTTGGCCCATGAAGTCATCAAAGAGCATGCCGTGGCGGCGGCTCTGGCCATGCGTGAGACCGGCGCGGCCAACACCTTGCTGGAGGATCTCAGTGGCGATGCCCGCTTGGGTCTTGATCGCCAACTGCTGGACAGTCTGGCGTCATCGCCGCTGGAATTGTCCGGTGCGGCTCATCGTCAAGTGATGGCGCTGGTTGATCGGATCAAGGACATCACCAGTGAGCACGCTGATGCCTTGGCCTATCAACCAGGGGCAGTGCTCTAGGGCCCCGCACCCCGACACGCCCCCAGTTTCCGCTGCGGGACAGTTAGCCGGCCGCATCTTCAGCCGGCCGGATCTTCAGCCAGCCAGGTCTTGGAGGTAGCTCAGCAAGCTGGCAGCGTCGGGGTAAGTGGCCGAATAAACCGTCTGCTTGTCACCGGCGGCGTCGGTCACTTCACTGGCGGTGATCAGATCGTTGGCAGTGAAGGCCTGGCCGTTGGCATAGAATGCTGGCGTGCCCGATGGTGGGTCCTGTTCGGCTCCATTGATGGTCGTTGAGGTCGAATTGAGTTCCTCCATAGCCTGGACGAAAGGCGTGGTCTGCTGCTGGTCGTAGCAAGCCTGGAAATCGGTCAGATTCTGGCCAGTGATCCCCGCCTTGGCTGCGAAGTCGACCCGCAGTTGTTGATCCGTGAAGCCGGTGCCTTCCTCTGGTTGATTGTCGAAAACAACGTCGTGATAGGTGGTGAAATGATCGACGGTGTCGGCGCAGGTGGCGGCCGTGGCGGCCAGGGTCGACGAATCATTGGCTGAGACATAGTCGAGGAAGGAGCGCAGGTGATAATGCAAGATGATGTCACCGGAGTCGACTAGCTCCTCCAGGCTGTCGTCGTAGCGTGACAGGACGATCTGACAAATTGGGCACTGAAAATCGGAGTGCTCGTCGATGACGATGGCGTCAGGTTTGACTGAATCGGATTTGAATTCGAGGTAACCCATGTTGCTGGCGCCGTGGGGTGGGATGAACGTGCCGGTGCTGCTGCTCGGCGTGATCGTCGCACCTCCTTGGGAGTCATTGGCACGGACTTGGTGGACCTGCCAGACGATCGCGGTGGTGATGATAGCGATGATCACCACCGCGGCGATGACGACGATGGTCAAACGTCGTCGCCGCAGGCGTAGGGCGGCCGCCTGCTGCTGGGCCTGCAACTGGGCTCGCTTGCTGGGGCTGGCGCTGCGGTTGGACGTCTTGGAACTGGCCATCATCTTCCCTTCGTCACTGTTCGATTATCTCTTGCACGCACGCTGAATTAGTCATTGATCGCGGATTGGCGATTGGCCTGTCAGTCTAGCACCGTGATTATTGGGTCAATTGGCGGGGCGGCTGGTGTCAGCCAGGCATCGATCGACCACGGTGATCGCGGCCAGATGATCACCCAGCCGGCCAAGATGATCAAGCCGATGTCGCGAACGATGTCTTGGAGGTAGGCGGTGCTTTGGCCTGGATCAGTCAGGGCTCCACCCGGGGTGAAGCAGCCACAGTCGATCGTCAGCCCTCTGGCCCAGGCGGAACTGATGGCTCCGATGTAGACCGCCAGCATCACCACAGCGACGATGGCAGCGAAGCGACTGGCCCAACCGACGAGAATCGCCAGACCGACGACGATTTCAACGACCGGTAGGGCGTAGCCGATGATCTGGTTGACTTCTTCGGAGAAGCCGAATTGATAAGCCTTGACGGCGACGACTGATTGGGTGAGGTTGGGCAGCTTTTGTGCGCCAGCCACAATCAAGGCGACGCCGAGAACCACCCGGGCCAACAGTTGGATCAGGCGGCGCGCTTTCGGCCAGCTCATTGCCTCAGAATCCCTGAGCGACCGTGGCGGCGGCCGCCAACCAGGCGCGCTGGGTGACTGGTTTGAGGGCGTCGTAGAACAGGGCCCCCTCGACCATCACCGGATCGTAAGGGATGAAGACGACGTCGCGGCAGAGGGTGGCATAGCCCTCGCGCACCCGGCGAATGGATTCATCCGACGCCTTGGGGTCAGCCTGGGTGATGATGGTCACGGAATTGCGGGCCAATTGAGCGCTGCGCTGATTGCGCTTATAGAGCGCCTCTAGCAGGAGGGCTCCAGCTTCAGCATGGTCGGCCCGGGTGGTGGTGACGGTCACCAATTGGTCAGTGTGATCGATCATCCGCCGCCACATCGGATCAGACTCATCGTTGCCCGAGTCCATGACGATCAAGCGGTAATACTTCGAGGCGACGCGCCAGATGGCGTCGACGTCCTCGGGGGTGATGCGTTGCTCGTCGGCTAAGACGATCGCCTTGGATCGCAGCACATCATAGAGGTCACGGGATTGATGGTGGACGAAGGGCGCCAAATCAGCCCCGTGGGCATCACTGGACAGCAGATGGGGCACTTCGGGCAGCAGATCGAGCAGCGTTGATTGGTGGGGACCCTGCTCGGTTCGCCAGCCGAGGGTGCCGCGGGTTTGATTGTTGTCCCAGGCGAGCACTCCGGCACCGCCATAGCGGGCGAAGACTGCTGACAGGCAGATGGTGGTGGGCGTTTTGCCAGCGCCCCCCTTGCCATTGACGACGGCGACGGTGCGAGGTCCGGCCCACTGGTGGGCGACGGTCTGACGGCGGTTACGTTCGATCAGCTCAGCGTCAGAGGGGGGCACGGGCACCCCGTGTCGGGCCAAGGCGCCGCGCCAGCCTTGCTCGGCATAGTTCGAGGTCGCCTCAGTGACATCGATGAAGGCACGCCGCGGTGTCGGTCCAGCATATGGCTGGGCGTTCGGTGGCTCGACCCTGATCGGCGTGATGAAGGAGGCGCTGCTGGCGCCGCTGGCGCGGTCGGTGGATGCGGCGTTGCCAACTGTTTGTCTGGTATTCCCCCCGACTGGGGTCAATGGCGCCCCGACACCAGTAGGGGGAATGGGGGTGGCTGGAGTCGGAGCATTGGGACGAGCTTCGGGCAGGATCGCCCCCAGGCCGACGGGGCTGGTGATCATCACCGGTGGGGAGTCATTGATATTCGTGGCAATCGGGGCTTCGCTGGGCGCGCCGAGACGGGGCAGTGGTGGCAGAGTCACTTCGGGGCGCTGGGCTGACTGGTCGTCTTGATCTATCCCGATCGTCGGTGTCGACGCTGTTGATCGCTGGTCGAATGAGGGTTGGGGGGAAGATCGCCTTGGTGGAGCCGGCGGCAGATCGGCTGGACTGGAGCGGTAACCGGTTTGAGTGGCGCTGGCGGTGCGGGGCAGAGCTGATTCACGTGGTGCCTCGGTGACCGAGCCATTGGGGGAGACGATCAGGCGGAACAGACCTTCGGGGTCACTGCAGGTGACCATCAATGGCCCGCCAAACTTGGCGGCGGCTTGACCGACGATACGCATGGCCTCGCTGCGAGCGCTGACCAGATCGGGGGCGGCGATGGTGGCGGTGTCCTTGTTGATCAGGACCTCACCGGAGCCATTGGAACGAAGGAAAGCGGCACAGACCGGTGTGGGCGTGGTGAAACTGTCAGACACTGGGACTCTTCTCTGGATGCCGCGGTTGGCCGCTGAATTGGAGGATCGACTCCCCCGCCTCAGTATTGGATCATTCTATAGGTCATCGCCAACTTTGCTTGGACCCGTTCCGCTCAGATCATGCGGCAGCCGCCAGATGGTCCGTCTGACCAATTCCGGCATCGGATTGTCAGCCTTAGATTCAATCGCCCAAAGTGGCCAAGCAGCTATAGTGGAGGTGCTCTTTTTGGCGATCTTTGATAACGGCAATTCCTGAACCGGAAAGGTAGGCAATGTCTCAAGAATCGGTGGCGGCACCGCCCGCTGCCGGCCCCGTTGGGCCGGCGATGACCCCCGGAATTGTGCAGCCAATGGTGATGATCAGGGGTTTGACGAAGTTCTTCGGCCAGATGTGCGCTGTCAACCAATTGAACCTGGATATTCCGCGAGGCTCTTTTTACGGCTTTGTCGGCCCGAATGGCGCCGGTAAGACGACGACCCTGTCCATGGTGACAGGCATGCTCAAGCCTGATGCTGGCCAAGTGTGGGTGACGGGCATCGACGTTTGGGCTGATCCGATCAAGATCAAGTCCAAGATTGGCACCTTGCCTGACCGCTTGCGCCTGTTCGATCGGCTGTCCGGTCAAGAGTTGTTGACCTACACCGGTTTGCTGCGCGGCATGGACAAGAAGGTGGTCGCCCAGCGATCCAAGGAGCTGTTGTCGGCTCTTGGATTGGCCGACGACGCCAAGAAGGCCGTCGCTGATTATTCGGCGGGCATGACCAAGAAGATCGGGCTGGCCTGTGCGGTGCTGCATGCCCCGGACCTGCTGGTCCTCGATGAGCCTTTTGAGGCCATCGATCCCGTTTCGGCCCGTTCGATCGCTGACATCCTGCACGGTTTTGTTGTCGATGGGGGGACGGTTGTTTTGTCGTCACATGTCATGGACACGGTGCAGCGTCTGTGTGATCATGTCGCCGTCATCGCTCATGGGCAACTGATGGCCGCTGGCACGGTGGCCGATGTGGCCGCTGGCCAGGATCTGGAAAGCCGCTTCATCGAATTGGTCGGCGGCAACACCGCTCATGAGGAGTTGACGTGGTTGCGACCCTCCTGAGCCTGAAGTTTCATCTGACCATCGCCGATCTGCGCCGATCACCGGCGCGAACCGTCTTTTGGATCATTGGTCTGGTTTACGCGGTGGCAATGATGGCCCTGGTGATTTGGGGTTTGACGGCTTTGTCTTGGCACGTTGACGGGCATTTCCTTGAAGTCGGCGCCATCACCGTCACGGTGGGCTCCTTGATCACTTTGTGTTGGGTGTTGTTGCCGCTGGTCTTCTTCGGGGCTGATCAGACCCTTGATCCGAGTCGGTTCAGTCTATTTCCGCTGACAGGGCGGCAACTGGCTCCCGGCTTGGCTCTGGCTGGGTTGCTGGGCATCCCAGGGGCCATCACGGCGGTGGTGGCGTTGGCGTCGGCTTTGCCATGGCTTCATCGACCCTTGGTCTTGGTCATTGGCGTCATCGGTGGGGCCTTGGCCTGGTTGACCACTCAGTTGTGGTGCCGGACCGCCAGTTCCGCCTTGGCGGCCAGCTTGTCATCGCGCAAATCTCGGGACATGGCCGGTCTGATCGGCGTTGTCCTGGTGATTCTGTTGTCTTTTTCCAGTTTCGCCATCCAGATGATCATTCGCAGCTTCACCAATGGTGGTGACTGGCAGCAGGCTTTGTCGGTTTTGGACAACCTGGCCAGAGTCTTGTCGTGGACTCCGTTGGGGGCGCCTTGGGCCTTGGTCGGTGACGCTGGTCGCGGACAATGGTTGTGGTTGGCCGGGCATGCACTGGTCAGCCTGATCTATCTGGCCCTGGGCTTTTTCCTGTTCGCCAAGGTGCTCGACAAAGCTCTGGCCACTCCTGCGGCGGAAGCGGCTTCAAGCCAGATCGCTAAGGGTGATGCCATCGCCAAAGCTGCCAACTGGTTCTGGGTTCGCCCGGCGACTGTGCCGGTGGCGGCGATCGTCGCCCGCTGTCTGCGTTATTGGCGTCGCGATCCGCGTTATCTGACCAATGTGCCGATGCTGATTTTGATGCCGGCATTGTTTGTGGTCATGTCCAAGACGGTCGGCAACCCAGAGTTCATGGGGGCTGATGCCGGCCCGGCCTGGATCGGTTCCTGGTTGGTGGCGTTTGGTCTCGGTCTCACCGGGCTGATGGCCGGTTACTCTTTGTCAGCCGACACCGCTTCGGATTCAACAGCCTGGTGGTTACACCTAGCAGCCGGTGTCCGCGGTTGGCAGGACCGTTTGGGCCGGGCGATCGCCGCCTTGTGGATGGCGCCGTACTTGGCCGTCATCACAGTGGTGGCCGCTGTCGTGCTCGGTTGGGTCGGGCGATTGCCCGCTTTGATCGCCTGTGTCGAGGTGCTGTTTCTGGTGGCGCTGGGGGTGTCGTCGATCTTCTCGGCGCTGATCATTTATCCGGTGCCTCTGCCGGGCGAATCCCCCTTGCGGACCCGCACCGGCATGATGGGCGCGCAGATGCTGTCCCAATTCGGTTCGATGCTGATCGCCGGGGTGGCGGCCTTGCCGATCTGCATCTGGGCGATTTTCTCCCACGGACTAATCGACTGGCTGCTGTTATTGGTCGGCCTGATCTGGGGAATAGGCCTGCTGGTTGCCGGAGTGGCCATCGGTGGACGAGTGATGGATGGGCGTGGGCCGGCGATCTTGGCGACTTTGGTGAAAAATGACAATCGTTTGCGTGCCTGATTGGTTGGCCGCTATGGATGGCAGTAGGTTGAGCGACGGTCGATCGGAAGGATGATTTGTGATCACAATTGAACACATGACCAAGCGTTACGGCAGTTTGACAGCGGTTGATGACCTGTCTTTCACTGCTCAATCTGGTCGGGTGACAGGCTTTCTGGGGCCCAATGGCGCTGGCAAGACCACCACCTTGCGCATGGCCACCGGGCTGATTCGACCCAATGCCGGTCAGGCCAGCTTCAATGGCAAGCACTACCTGGCCTTGGACAAGCCGATGCGCCACGTTGGCTTGGCGTTGGAGCCGGCAGTCTTCCATCCAGGGCGCAGCGCCCTCAACCACCTGTTGATGTTGGCGCCGTATGCCGGTGTGTCACGGGAGCGTTGCCTCGAAGTCCTGGGCCTGGTCGGCCTGAGCGATGTGGCTGACAAGCGGGTCGGAAAATTCTCCTTGGGGATGCGGGGTCGGCTGAATCTGGCTGGCGCCCTACTCGGTGATCCGAGCATTCTGCTGCTTGATGAGCCAGTCAACGGTCTGGACCCGGAGGGCATCCGTTGGATCCGGGAGTTGTTGCGGACTCTGGCCAATCAGGGTCGCACGGTCCTGATATCATCGCACCTCCTGTCAGAGGTTCAACAAACCGTTGACGACCTGGTGATCATCGCTCACGGTCGCACCGTTTACCAAGGAACCCTTGAACAGTTGGAAGCGACATCAGGGGAGCAAGTCGGCGTTGTGACCTCGGATGTGGCTGGTTTGACGGCCTTGGCCCGCCAATTGGGCTGGCAGATCGTCGCGTCACCTGGGGCAAGTGAACATCCGGGCCAGCTGGTTCTGGCAGGAGTGACGATCAATCAGATCGCCGCCACCATGACACAAGCCGGCATCCCTATCGGTGGTATCGCTCCGATGTCCAACAATCTTGAATCGATTTTCCTCAGCCTGACTGAGGGTCAAGGAGGCATGCGATGATCGCCGCCATCACCTCTGAGTTTCGCAAGTTCTTCTCCACCCGACTGTGGTGGGTGTTGACCCTGTGCATGGTCGGCTATTTTCTGCTGATGTCCGGCGGCATGGCGGCCACTGTGGGTGGGTTAAGCAGCATGTCGCCGGGTGACAGCAGTCTCGAAGGCTTTGAGTCGGTGGTCTACGGCATCGGCGTTGCCAGTGGCTACGTCTTCCCGGTGATCGTCGGTGCGATCGGCGTCACTGCCGAATACCGCCACCACACCATTGTCCCGACTTTCTTGGCGCAGCCGCGCCGGCTGGTGGTGATGGGCGCCAAGGCGATTGCCGCACTGCCGATGGGACTGGCCATTGGTGTGGCTGGGACGGCGGCCTGCCTGATCGGTGGCGGCCTGGGCTTTGCCATCACCGGTGTGCCGACCGGCCTCGACCAAGCCAGCACTTGGCGAAACGCTGGCTTGTCGGTGCTGGCTTTCACCGTTTGGACTCTGGTCGGGGTCGGGCTGGGTCTGCTGATCATCTCGCAGGTCGGTGTGATTGTCTTCGCTTTGGCCTTCACCCAATTGGTTGAACCGATCTTGCGCTTGGGTATGTCAATGATGTCGTCACCGGTTCTCAACCAGCTGGCCCAGTATTTGCCAGGGGCTGCCTCCGATTCGCTAGCCGGTGGCACCAGCCTCTACCAGATGATCACCGTATCCGCGACGACCGTGTCGGGTGTGCCACCCCTGGGGGTTTGGCAGGGAGGCTTGGTGCTGTTGGGCTACGCGGTGGTGCTCGGGGTCATTGGTTATTTGGTGCGCATTCGCCGCGACGTCGCCTGATTGTCGCCAGCCGTCGCGGGTCTGGGCTGACCGTCCGACTTTTTTCGGATGAGCCCCAAGCCTGCCGGTGTCTGGCGTGCAGGATCGGTGGTTGGCCCGGCGGCAGGACGCCAGCGTTCTTTGCCAACAGGTGGCTTGCCCACGGCGGTGTCGATAGTTCAACTTCTTGCATTCAAGGGGCCGGAACCGTCCGGGCCAAATGTGCGCTTCTGACCATGATTCTTGGCCAAAACCACTGCATCCTGCACACTCGCACCCCCAGTCAGGATGGAACCCCAGCCAATGCACCTAGATGCTCAGACCAACCCACCTCCACCGGACGCTCAAACAAGCTGAGGCGCGTCGCGACATGGTCAAGCCTTGCCAGCCGATGCGTATACTGGCCCTGACTACTGCTGTGAGGAGGGTGAGGGTGGTCACCCCAGTGCAACTGAGCATCCCAACGGAACTGGACATGCAGGCCTTGGGCCGCGACTTGGCCCGCTTGGCGCGCCCCGGTGACCTGATCATTCTCGATGGCCCGCTTGGGGCCGGCAAGACCCTGCCGACACAGGGTATCGGGGCAGGTTTGACCGTCAATGGGGCGATCATCTCACCGACTTTCGTCATCGCCCGGATCCACCGCTCGTTGGTGGCCGGTCCGGACTTGATCCATGTCGATGCTTACCGGCTCGGTGAAGCCGCCCTGCTTGATGATCTCGATCTGGAGGCGCTGATGCCAGGTGCGGTCACCGTCATCGAATGGGGTAAGGGGCTGGCTGAGCAGCTCAGCGCCGACCACCTCTTGGTCGAAATCGCCCGATCAGATGATCCGCTCGATGACACCCGGCTGGTGACGGTCAGTCCTCGGGGCCCTCGCTGGGACAATCTGTGGGATCAATGGCAGAGTTTGGTCAATGATGACATGGGCCGAGACGCCCAAGCTGACGCGCGAGGAGACGAAGATGACTGAAGTGGTGCTGGCAATCGACACCTCGACACGAGTGTCGGTCGGTTTGGCGATCGATGGAGCAGTCATCGCCAGAGCCAGTGATGGCGACTCCCGCTCCCACGTTGAGTTATTGATGCCGACCGTGGCCGATCTGCTTGAGCGGGCCGACGTTGCCGCCACTGACTTGACCGCCATTGTCGTTGGCATGGGCCCTGGGCCATATACGGGTTTGCGCGTGGGCATCGCTGGGGCGGAAATGCTGGCCATGGTGTCCGGCGCCAGCCTGCACCATGTCTGCAGCTTGGATGTCATCGCCTTGTCCTGGTCAATGACCCACCCCCAAACCAAGTTCATTGTGGCCACTGATGCCCGACGCCATGAACTCTATTGGGCGGTTTACGACCGCTTGGGCCAGCGCCTGGACGGGCCCAATGTGTCAGCCCCAGATGAATTGCCGCAGGAGTCCCTGGTCGGGCCTGGAGCCTTGCTCTATCCGCAAGCGGCGGGTGGATTGGACTCTTTCCTGGCGCTGAAATTGGGCGTGCGCGTCGATGCTTTGGCGGCTGCCTGGCCCAAGCCTGAGGACGTGCCACAGATCGTCGGATTGGATGCTGGCGTGATGGCCCAGGGAGTGAATCGACTGGCCGAGGTCGGCCCTGAGCCGCTTTATCTGCGCCATGCCGACGCGTCAGCGCCAGGGCGGGTCAAATCAGTGTTGCCGGCCACCATCCCAGCGACCAACGCCCAGATGGCTGCTCGGAGTGAACGTTGATGCAGAGCTCGTTGGGGTGGCGCTTGGCCAATCCCAGTGATTTGCCCGCCATCGTCGCTTTGGACCAAGCCATCTTCCGACCGCCATGGTCGGCCACATCCTGGTCCGACCAGTTATTGAGGCAGGCCACCCAGGTGGCGACCGTCGCCGAGCGAATTGTCGGGGTCATTGCGGTGTCGGAGCTACATGGCACAGCAGATCTCTTGCGCATCATGGTCGATCGTGACTCACGGCGGCGTGGTATCGCCCGGCAATTGGTTGACTGGGCCGGTGGCTGGGCCAGTCAACGGGGCGCCAATCAGTTGCTTTTGGAAGTCAGCCAGCACAATGAGAGCGCCCAAGCTCTGTATCGCAGCGCTGGCTTTCAGCCGCTATCCCGGCGGCGTGATTATTATGCCCTGGGCGACGACGCCTTGGTGTGGTCGCTGGCGCTGCCGGTGGGCCCGCAATCATCAGTCGACCCTGTCAATCTGTCTAGCCAGGAGGTCCCGTGTCCGAGCCTTTGATCCTTGGTATCGAATCGAGTTGCGACGAAACGGGTGTCGGTCTGGTGCGCGGTGATCAGCTGCTGGCTAACCAGGTGGCCAGCTCCATGGAGGAGCACATTCGTTTCGGTGGGGTGGTCCCGGAGATAGCTTCGCGGGCTCACCTGGAGGCAATGCGACCGACCTTGGAACGAGCCCTGGTCGAAGCCGAGGTTGATCTCAAAGACATCGATGCCATTGCCGTGACCGCCGGGCCAGGTCTGATGGGCGCTTTGGTGGTCGGTCTGAGTGCGGCCAAGGCCTTGGCTTGGGCCCTGGACAAGCCACTTTATGGCGTCAATCATTTGATCGGGCACGTCAGCGTCGATGTTCTCGAACACGGACCCTTGCCCCAGCCAGCCATGGCCCTGTTGGTCTCAGGTGGTCACACCAATATCCTCAAGGTCAATGATTTGGCGGGCGATGTCCAAGAAATCGGCACAACGATCGATGATGCCGCAGGGGAAGCCTATGACAAAGTCGCTCGTTTACTGGGGCTGGAATACCCCGGTGGGCCGGTGATCGATCGTCTGGCCAAACAGGGCGACCCGAAAGCCATTTCCTTTCCGCGCGGCTTGACCGCCAGACACGACCTGGACAAGCACCGCTTCGATTTCTCATTCTCTGGTTTGAAGACGGCCGTGGCCCGTTGGGTCGAATTGCGCCGCCGGGACAAGCAGAGCTTTGACGTTGCCGATGTGGCCGCCAGCTTCCAAGAGGCAGTGGCAGACGTTCTCACCGCCAAAGCGGTGGACGCTTGCCAAGTCCATGGGATTGATCATCTCTTGTTGGGCGGTGGGGTGGCGGCCAATTCGCGATTGCGTGAGTTGCTGGCGAAGCGCTGTGCCCAAGCCGGGATCAACCTGCGGCGACCCCGTCCGGCGTTGTGCACCGATAACGGGGCAATGATCGCGGCGGTCGGAGCAGCTCTGGTCAAAGCTGGTGTCGCCCCATCGAGCCTCGAAATCGGCGCGGATTCCGGGATGATCGCCTCAACGGTCAGTTTGTGAATCCAAAGCGGCGGCCAGGGCTTGCTTCATTGCCGCGAGCTTGGCCTGTGTCTCATCCCATTCTCCCTCAGGGTCGGAATCGGCGACGATGCCGGCGCCGGCGAACAGTCGAATCGTCGCGTCATTGATCTGGCCGCAGCGCAGCGCCAAGCCTATTTGCCCGTCACCGGATTGATTGATCCAGCCGACGGGCCCGGAGTACCGGCCGCGGTCGAGCTGCTCGCTGGCGTCGATGAATTCGAGGGCGGCCCCGACCGGCGTGCCACAGACGGCAGCGGATGGGTGAATCGCTTCACCAAGGTCGAGCACGGAGCGTCCGGGCAAGGCTTGGCCGCCCAAATCGCTGGCCAGATGGATGACGTTGGGCAATTGCAAGATCGCTGGCTGGTCGGGGACCGTCAAGGTTTGGGCGTGCGGGCGCAGCGCAGCGGCGACCGAAGCGACGGCGAAACGATGCTCGGACTGATCCTTGGCTGATTGGGCCAACAGCTGACCGCGCCGGGTCGCTTGGCCGTCCGGTCGAATGCTGCCGGCTAAGACACGCGATGACAATCGACCATGCTCCAAGCTGACCAGCAATTCCGGAGTGGCGCCGATCAAGCCGGCGACGGCGAAAGTCCAGGTGGTTGGATACAGTGTCGCCAACTGCTGGACGACCGCCCCAGCCGACAATTGCGCCGGCCAGTCGGTCGACTCGGCCCGGGCCAGCACCACCTTCTCCAGCCGGCCCTCAGCGATGGCCTGGATCGCCTGACGGACCGCCTGCAACCAGGCTTCGTGGCCTAGGCCTTCCGGCTGGTAGTGGATCGGCCGGTTTATCTCTGGGGCCGAACCGGGCGTGGTTGGTGTCGGGCAATCGATCGGCCCCACGGAGCAGTGATCATCGGAAGCAGCCGCTGGTTGCCGGCCAGCAGGCAACGCGGCGGTTGTTGGCGGGTCCGGTTGATCGGCAGGGAGGCTCGTCAACCAGCACTGCTGACCGCGACTGCCCCAGATCTGTCGGGGCACAACAATCTCGTGGACACCGCCGCGGCGAAAAGGGAAACTGATGAAAGCCAGTGGTTCGGCCCAGCTGTTGCCTTGCAGCTGCGGGTCTTGGACGACGGGTTGATCCTTGAGCCAGGCGCGCCACCACTCTTGGATCGCTGCGGCGCTGCTGGCCTGAAGGCGGGCTACCTGTCCCAAACCGATCAAACCCTCGCCTTGGCGCCACCAACAAGCGGTCAGTTGGGGTGAGCCCAACAGCTCGAAGAAGCCAGGCGGCTGATTGATCGAGTCGATGGTGATTGCAGGAGTCGGCACGTCAATCAAGGTTACCTGTCGGGCAAGGCGGCTGCCTCGCTAAACTGGGCGGAGCTTTTCCAGTCTGGTCAAGGAGGTTTTGATGGCAGTGGCCCGACGATCGGTCGATGTGCTGGTGGTTGGCGCTGGACCAGCCGGCTCGGCTTGTGCCAGTCACTTGGCGCGAGCCGGACTGGAAGTGCTGGTGTTGGAAAAGGCCCAGTTCCCCCGCGACAAGGTTTGCGGCGATGGCCTGACACCGCGAGCTGTCGGCGAATTGATCCGTTTGGGCATCGTGCCGAGTGCGCTGGGATGGGCGCGTAATCGTGGTCTGCGCATTCACGTTGGTCGACGCCATTATGCGATGCCCTGGCCGGATCTGATCGACCAGCCGGGCTTTGGCTTGACGGTCAAGCGCCGGGTCTTTGACCAATTCCTGGCCGGCCACGCCGTTGGCCAGGGGGCTGAGATCGACTTCGGCGCCAATGTGGTCGCCCCACTGTGGCACGGCTCTCGTGTCAGTGGTGTTCAGCTGAGGGATGGGCGCCGCTTCCAGGCGCCGGTGGTGGTGGCCGCCGACGGCAATGCCTCGCGACTGGCGGTGGCAGCCGGGCGCAACCGCCTGTCAACGCGCCTGTTGGGCGTGGCGGTTCGGTCATACATCAACCGGGGCAATGCCAACGCTGATTGGTTGGAGTCGTGGTTGGAGCTGTGGGACGGTCCCGCCGGGCATTCGCACCTGCTGCCCGGCTATGCCTGGAGCTTCCCACTGCCTGACGGTCAAGCCAATGTCGGTTTGGGCCTGCCGGATGCCGACCGTTATCGCGGCGTTGATCTGCGGAGCCTGTTGCGTACTTGGTTGGCCAATCCCTTGACCGCTCGGCAATTGTTGGGTATCCAGTCCGATCAGCTGAGCATCAGCCAATCAGGGGCCAACGCCCAGGCGCAGCGGTCTGGTGATTCGGCCATGGCGCCGCTGCTGATCGAACCGATTCGTGGTGCGGCTTTGCCGATGGGTTTCAACCGTCGACCGGCTTATGCCGCCGGATTGATGCTGGTCGGTGACGCTGTCGGCGCGATCAATCCATTCAACGGTGAGGGGATTTCATACGCCATGGAATCGGGGCGGATGGCGGCTGAGTCGATCATTTCCGCCCATGGTCGCGGCTTGGTCGGTCGTCGCGCCGATCGCATCCTTGATGCCTACAACCAGCAGTTGCGCCGAGAATGGGGCGGTTATTTCTGGCTGGGGACGCACTTCCAGCGCCTGATCGAGCATCCGACACTGATGCGACTGGCGGCCCATTGGGCTTTACCGATTGCGCCGGTGCGGCAGCTGACCCACCGTCTGCTGGCCCATCTGATCGATTACCCAGGCCATGACGGATATGATCGCCTGCTCAACCTTTTGATCCGCCTGGCGCCGAAGGCCTGAGTGCGCAGGGTGGTGGCATGGATGCTCGACATCAGCGGTTGCCAGAAGCGATTAAACTGTGACGAAACCGCGGGTGAAAGGTAATCATGACTGATTCGATCGAGCTGACTGCGGCTGGTGTGCCGGCCCCCTTTGCCGCTTTGGGCCTGACCTACGACGATGTCTTGCTCCAGCCAGTCGAGTCAGATGTCATCCCATCGGAAGTCAACACCAGTACCCAATTCTCGCGGCGCATCTCTTTGAACATCCCCCTGGTCAGCGCCGCCATGGACACTGTCACCGAGTCAGCCATGGCTATCGCCATGGCGCGGCAGGGCGGCATGGGCATCCTCCACCGCAATATGTCGATCGATGATCAGGCCCATCAGGTCGATCAGGTCAAGCGCAGTGAGGCCGGCATGGTCACCGATCCGATCACCATCACTGCTGATCGGACCATTGGCGAGGTCGACGACCTGGCCAGCACATACCGCATCTCGGGTGTGCCGGTGGTCGATGATGATGGTCGGCTAATCGGCATCGTCACCAATCGTGACATGCGTTTCGAGGATGACCCGGGGCGGTTGGTGCGTGATGTGATGACGGCAATGCCCTTGGTCACCGGCTATCCAGGCATTCCGGCTGAGGAGGCGCTGTCGCGCATGGCCGCCCATAAGATCGAGAAACTGCCTTTGATCGATCAATCAGGGCGTTTGACTGGTCTTTTCACGCTCAAGGATTTCGTCAAGTCCGATAAGTACCCCAACGCCGCCAAGGATCCGGCTGGTCGCTTGCGGGTCGGGGCAGCCGTCGGTTTCTTCGGTGATGGCTGGCTGCGGGCCATGTCCTTGGTCGAGGCCGGTGTTGACGTCATCATCGTCGACACGGCCCATGGCCATTCGCGGGCGGTCATGGACATGATTCGTCGCCTGAAAGCCGAACCAGCGGCTCGCGAGGTCGACATCATCGGTGGCAATGTGGCGACCTTCGAAGGGGCCAAGGCCTTGGTTGAAGCCGGCGCTGATGCGGTCAAGGTCGGGGTCGGTCCCGGTTCGATCTGCACCACTCGAGTGGTGTCGGGTATCGGCGTTCCCCAGGTGACCGCCATTTACGCCGCTGCTCAGGCCTGTCGTGCTGCCGGTGTTCCGGTGATCGGTGATGGGGGGCTCCAGTACTCCGGGGACATCGCCAAAGCCCTGGTGGCTGGGGCGAACACGGTGATGCTGGGTTCACTGCTGGCCGGTTGTGAAGAGTCGCCGGGAGAGCTGGTCTTCATCAACGGCAAGCAGTTCAAGTCCTATCGCGGCATGGGTTCCTTGGGTGCGATGGCAGCCCGTGGGCGGAAGGTCTCTTATTCCAAGGATCGCTATTTCCAAGCCGATGTCTCCAGTGATGACAAGCTGGTGCCGGAAGGGATTGAGGGGCAAGTGGCTTACCGTGGCCCGGTGGCCAGCGTCGGCTATCAGCTGGTGGGTGGTTTGCGCCAGTCGATGTTCTACTCCGGAGCGCGCACCATCGCCGAGTTGCAGGCCAAGGGGCGTTTCATCCGTATCACGGCTGCCGGTTTGCGCGAGTCACATCCTCACGACATCCAGATGACGGTCGAAGCGCCGAATTACGCGTCGCATTGCAACTGACCACTGGTCCTTGGCCGCGATCAAGTCGGCTCGCACCGTTACCACCGCGACGGCCAACTCCTTGCGATGACCTGTGGATAGTGTCTAGCGCCGGAGGTCTATTGCTGGCGTGGGAACCAGGTGTGGCAGCTGGGCGTGTTGCCATTGGTCGACGGCTGTCCAGCCCGCCTGCCTCCTTCGCCTGGCGATCCACCACATCCGGTCCAACCCCTCGACGCCGCCAACTTCCGCTGCGAGACAGTAGACTGGACCGCTGGTTGAAGACCGATTGAAGGAGCGAATGTGTACGACATCGGACGCAGCAAGCGAGCTGACAAAGCCTACGGTTTGGGGAACGTGGCGATCGTGCCGAGCAAGCGCACCCGCGATGACTCCGATGTCGACCTGACTTGGAAGATTGACGCAGTCAGTTTGGATTTCCCCCTGGTCGCCGCACCGATGGATTCAATCATGTCGCCAGCCACGGTCATCCAAATGGGTCAGTTGGGTGGCCTCGGAGTGCTCAATCTTGAGGGCTTATGGACCCGCTATCAGAATCCGCAGCCGATCTTCGATCAGCTGGCCGCGGTTGATGATGCTTTGGCGGCCAGTCAAATGATGCAGCGTCTTTATGCAGCGCCGATCGTGCCGGAGTTGGTCAGCGCACGGCTGGCCGAGATCACAGCTGCGGGGGTTCCGGTGGCGGCTGCTGTCTCACAGCGCAACGTTCGTTCGTTGGCTGATCGGATCGCCCAGGCCGGTATTGATCTGCTGGTCATTCGGGGCACCTTGGTGTCGGCCCAGCATGTCTCACAAACCGCAGACTCCCTTGATCTGTACGACTTCATCCACAGCATCGACTCACCAGTGATCGTCGGTGGCTGTGCCAACTACCACACCGCCATGCATCTGATGCGGGCCGGCGCCGCTGGTGTCTTGGTGGGATTTGGCGGTGGCGCCCGTCATGCCATTCACGATGTCTTGGGCATTCAGGTGCCGATGGCCACGGCCATTGCCGACGTGGCCGCAGCCCGCAGTGATTATCTTGATGAGTCTGGCGGTCGCTACGTCCAGGTGATCGCCGACGGCTCGATTGGTGGCTCCGGAGACATCGCCAAAGCCATCGCCTGTGGTGCCGATGCCGCCATGGTAGGAGCCCCGTTTGCTCGGGCCAATCAGGCTCCTGGGCAGGGTTATCATTGGGGCCCAGAGGCCTGGCACCCGTCACTGCCGCGCGGTCTCCGCAGTCATGTCGACACCATCGCCAGCCTGGAGGAGATTCTCCATGGGCCGAGCTCGCGCAGCGATGGTTCAATGAATCTTGTCGGAGCCTTGCGTCGGACCCTGGCGTCCACGGGATTCACCGATGTCAAGAGTTTCCAAAAAGCCGAATTGATCCTGGTCTGATAGGTTGGCCGCGTTGCCAGGGAAAGGGGGAGCCATGGCTCCGCAAGATATTGTGAATCAACGACTGACCGGGGAACGGGCACTGTTCCACAGTCAAGATCTGGCCATTCGCGATTCTGTCTTCGCTGATGGCGAGTCTCCGCTGAAGCATGGCGCCGATTTGAGCCTGGATAGGGTCGTTTTTCAGTGGAAATACCCGCTCTGGTACGCCAGGAATGTCCAGGCCCGAGACTGCACTCTGCTCGAGACAGCCAGGTCCGGCATTTGGTACACCGATAACGTCATTTTTTCCGACTCGACCATTGCCGCGCCCAAGACCTTTCGGCGCAGCCGCGGCATCAAGTTGGAACGGGTCAGTCTGCCGCATGCCTCGGAGACGCTGTGGAACTGTGCCGATATCGAGTTGCACCATGTCACGGCCAGCGGCGACTATTTCGCGATGAACAGCCAACGCATCGTCGTCGATGGTCTTGATCTGACCGGCAATTATGCCTTCGATGGTGGCTCACAGATCGAGGTTCGCAATTCTCGTTTGATCTCCAAGGATGCCTTCTGGAATTGCCATGATGTGGTGGTGCGCGATTCGACGATCATCGGTGAGTATCTGGCTTGGAACTCCTCCAACCTGACCTTTGTCAATTGTGTCATTTCTTCGCTGCAAGGCCTGTGTTATGTCGATCAGTTGTTGATGCGCGGTTGTCGTTTCATTGACACCACGCTGGCCTTCGAATACTCGACCGTCGATGTTGAATACCTCGGATCCATCGACTCAATCATCAACCCAACGAGCGGTCGGATAGTTGGTCAGGGAGTCGGGCAGCTGATCATGGACCCCGATCGCATCGATCCATCTCGTACAACCATCCTCGACGAAGGTGGTGCTGTCATCGCCTGAGATTGCGGCCTCTACGCCCTGTTCGCCGATTCTTCGATCGCCGATCGCTTTGCCGGGGCCGGTATTAGGATGAGGCCCATGACTTTCGATTTCACCAGCCTGATCGACCGACGCCAGGACCATTCAGCCAAGTGGGACGTCTTGCCAGGAGAGCTGCCGATGTGGGTGGCCGACATGGACTTCGCCACAGCGCCGGCCATTAGAGCGGCGATTGAGCACTGCGCGGCCAAGCCAATTTTCGGCTACGTCCATGTGCCCGACAGCTTTGCCAATGCGATCAGTCGCTGGTGGGGGCGGCGTCATGGTTGGGTGATTGATCCAGCTGCCATCAGTTTCTGTGCCGGTGTGGTGCCAGCCATCTCTTCATTGGTGCGCACGTTTGCGCCAATTGGTTCCAAGGTGCTGTTGCAGACTCCGGTCTACAACTGCTTCTTCACATCAGTTGTCAATTCAGAACGGCAGGTGCTGGCCAATGAGTTGCTTTATGACGCTGGTGTTTACCGGATCGATTGGGATGACCTTGAAGCCAAGTTATCAGCTAAAGACGTCTCCTTGATGATTCTCTGCAATCCACAGAATCCGACTGGCAATGTCTGGACGGCGGATGAACTGTCGAGAATCGCCGCCTTGGCCTGCGCCAATGATGTGGTTGTGGTCTCCGACGAGATTCACTGTGATCTGACTCTTCCGGGCGTGGCTTACACGCCCTTTGCTCAGGCATCACCAGCCGGCGCCGATTGCTCAATCACCTTGGTGGCGCCTACCAAGGCTTTCAATATCGCCGGCATTCAGTCGTCGGCGGTGATTGCGCCCAGCCCCCGGCTTCGGACCCTGGCAGGCGATGGCCTCAATCGCGATGAACTTCAAGAGGCCAACTTTTTCGCCATCGACGCGACCTTGGCAGCCTTCAATCAATCAGAGGACTGGTTGGAGGAGCTGCGTGAACAATTAGCAATCAACTGGTCACAATTGGAAGACTTTCTGGCAGCGTCGTTGCCGACGTTGCGCCTGGTGGCTGGACAGGCCACCTATCTACCCTGGGTCGATTGCCGTGCAATTTGTGATGACTCCGCCGAACTGACCGATTTCATCCGTCAGGAAACTGGCCTGTTCATCAACCCGGGAACGATCTACGGATCGGCAGGCGAATGCTTTGTCCGGATCAACATCGCTTGTCCGCCAGCCCAACTGGCTGATGGTTTGACCCGCTTGGCCCGTGGTGTGGAGCTGTGGCTGGCGCGTGGCTCGAACCAGGCGCTGACATGCGGAAATGCTGACAACTGATGTAGTAGGATCGACCCATGACAGTGTTGTACCTTGTGCGTCATGGGGAGACGCAATGGAGTCGGCAAGGGCGCTACACCTCGGTGAGTGACGTGGCTTTGACTGCCGACGGCCAGGCACAAGCCGAGCATTTGCGCAGCCGTTTGCAGGCCGATGATTTTGGCTTGGTCTTGGCCAGTCCGCGTTTACGCGCGCAGCAAACCGCCGAACTGGCTGGCTTCCGGCCGATCATCGATCCGGATTTGGCGGAATGGTTTTACGGCGAGTTCGAGGGTTTGACCCGCGCAGAATTGGATCATCGGAGCCCTGATTGGCATGTCTGGCGCCGTGATCCACCCGGTGGAGAGACGGCCGCTCAAGTGGAAGCCCGTCTGACTCGAGTGGTGGAGCGGGTTCAGGCATCCGGTGTTGACCGGGCAATTTGTTTCTCACACGGTCATGCCTTGCGGGTGCTGGCCTGTGCCTGGATCGGTCTCAGCTTGCGACATGGCGGTGCTTTGCCGTTGGACCCGGCATCAATTTCAGTGCTTGGCTATGATGACACCTGGCCGGCGATTCTCCGCTGGAACTTAACGGATTGATTTCGATGGGGGAGACGATGCCTTTACCAAGCCACATCATTTGGGATTGGAACGGCACCCTCCTGGCCGACACCGCCTTGACGGTTGAGTGTGCTCAGGCTGCCCTGGCGGCCATTGGGCGACCATGCAGCATCAGCCTTGATCAGTGGCGGTCTGTGGCCACGCGGCCGATTTTGACCAGTTACGAAGTCTTCGCCAAAGGTCCGATCGGCGCGTCAGATTGGACGGTTTTGGGGCGGCGTTGGATGGAGTTATATCTTGCCAACTTGGATGGTGTCAGCCTCAATGATCAGGCGGTCGCCGCTCTC
>JAITVZ010000168.1 GCA_031285505.1 Propionibacteriaceae bacterium | reverse complement strand
CTTCCGATCTCGAATTCAGAGGTTCCCGGGACGGTGCTGCGTCGGGACTTTCCCATTCGTCATGGCACAGGCGTTATCGAGGATGGGTTGAAGCGGGGCGTTTTGTCGGCCCGCGGGGTTGACAAGGTCTTGCGGATCGCCTGGACTCTGGCCGACTTGGCGGAGCGCGATCAGCCCCGGCGAGACGATGTCTATGCGGCGCTTGGATTGCGACAGGGCAAGGAGATCGGGTGATGACGGAAGAACGGTTGGCCAGGATGGGCCTGATGGCGTTGCGTGAAGCCGGGGACTTGAGTCTGGTCAAGGCCGTGGCTGATTTCGGCGTTGTTGACCTGTGGCGGCACCTGTGTTCCGGGCGCAGCCAAGTTGCACTGGCAGCGGTGGCCCAAGACATCAGCCTGGAGTCGATCATCGCTCAGACGGCGGCTATTGGCGCCAGCTTCTTGATTCCCGGTGATCCGGACTGGCCCGATCATTTGGCAGCTTTGTCGTGGAGCCAACCGGTGAACCAAGTCGGCGGCGCGCCACTGGGCCTATGGGTATTGGGCGATGCTCGGCTGCTGCGGCGAGCGCCGGTGGTGGCCATGGTGGGGGCCCGAGCTGCCACGACTTACGGTGAGCGAGTGGCGTCGTCATTGGCTGAAGACTTGGTTCAGCGTGGATGTGTCATCGCCTCCGGTGGCGCCTATGGTGTCGACGCCGCCTGCCATCGAGGCGCCCTGGCCGCTGGTGGAGTGACCATTGCGGTGATGGCCGGAGGGCTGGCCAATCTTTACCCGTCGGGGAACCGGCGCTTGCTTGAGCGAATCGGCCAAAACGGTGTGCTGATCAGTGAACATCCACCGGCATCTCCTCCCTATCGATCACGTTTCTTGGTGCGCAATCGCCTGATCGCTGCGCTAGCCGATGTGACCGTGGTTGTGGAAGCGGGGCATCGCAGCGGTGCGCAGAACACTGTCAGTTGGGCATTGTCGCTGCACAGACCAGTGGCCGCTGTTCCCGGCCCGGTTAGTTCCGCAATGTCGAGCACTCCGCATCGACTGATTCGTGATCAGGCTGCAGTGTTGGTGACATCAGCTGAGGAAATCATTGAGCTTTGCCCAGAGATCTCCTCCAAACCACGGGTCGCAGAGTCTAATGAACTCGCAGCTGAAGAAAGAGCGGTTATTCGGCAATTGTCGACACATGCTGGTCGTGGTGTTGACACCCTGTCGTCATGCACGGGCTTGCCGCCCCTGGTGGTTCTGGCTGCCGTCGAGCGATTGGGGCAGGCGGGACTGGCTCGAGAATCAGCTGATGGGCTGTGGCGGTTGGTGCCATGAGTCGAAGAGCCGATCAGGATCAAAATCAGGGTCCGGTTGATCTTTGGCCAGTATCTTGGTGGCGGTGGACTGGTCGCCTTCGGCGGGTGCAATCGTCTTCAACTGTCGCTGGATGGAGCCGCCGGGTTTGTCGACGTGGCGCCGGTAGCCGCTGTCAGCTGCCATCGGCACGGGGGCCACCGGCTCGGCGGTCGGTCAAGGCCTCGTGCTGCCAAGTCAAGCGGCCGTTCAGCCAGGTGGCCATGACCGGATCTGGCAGATCCAAGCCGTGATAAGGGTTGTTTCGTCCAAGTGACAAGCTGTCATTTCGGTCGACCTGTTGACGTCTGGTTGGGTCGATCAGGGTCAAATTAGCCGGCTCGCCGATCATGACTGGTCTGCCCTGGTGGTCTGCGATCCCGCCAATCTTGGCCGGGGTCACCGACATGCGTTCGATCAGGATTGGCCAATCGATCAAGCCCGGCAACACCATCGTTTCGATGACCACTGCCAGAGCGTATTCCAGGCCGATCATGCCTGGTTTAGCCCTATTGATCGGCAGTGTCTTGTCAAGGGCACGATGCGGCGCGTGGTCGGTGCCAACAATGTCGATGATGCCGTCGGCCAGAGCCTGACGCAGGGCAAGACGATCCTCGATGTCGCGCAGCGGCGGATTGACTTTGAAGGTGGTGTCGCCTGACATCACCATTGAATGGTCGAGGAGGAGGTGATGAGGGGTGACCTCGGCTGTGACTGGTAGATCCCGCGATTTGGCCCATCGGACCAAATCGACCGATTCGGCAGTGGACAGGTGGCAGAGGTGAATGTGAGAGCCGGTGGCTTGGGCCAGTTGGATGTCGCGGGCCACCATCACGGCTTCGGCGGATCGAGGCCAGTCCTCATCGCCACCAGAGATCGTTGGGAATGGATCGGCCATCGGCTGGGTTGACAGCTGCTCTGCTGACTGCTGTCCGCCGGTGGGGCGCCAGGCTCTGGCGCTGGCCAGGTCATGGTCCTGGCAATGCTCGGCGATGACACCATGGAATTGCCCGACTTGATAGAGTGCCTGCTCCATCAGTTGGCTGTTCATCAGGCAATGTCCGTCATCGGAGAAGACAGTCACGCCGGCCTGATGCATGCCCACGATGTCGGCGAGTTCTAGCCCAGCCAAACCTTGGCTGATGGCGCCAATTGGCACCACTTCGGCGCTGGATGACTGGCTGCGAGCTTGGATGCCGCGGACCCGGGCAGCGGAGTCGGTCACCGGATTGGTGTTGGCCATGGCGAAAACCGCAGTGAATCCACCGCGGGCGGCGGCGGCGGTGCCGGAGGCAATCGTTTCGGCGGGATCGGCATCCGGCTCGCGCAAGTGGGTATGGAGATCGACCAAGCCAGGCAGGAGAATCAAGCCGCTGGCATCGATTTGGTCGCCCGGCTGCAGCCGATCAGGGTCGGCCAGCAGACCACCGGAGATGCCGATGTCTGTGGTTCCACCGCCGGGTAGGCCGACTTGGCGCAAGATGATGTCCGACATGAAACTCCTTATCGCAGCGATGAGTGATGATCGCTTTCGTTTGGCCGATGGCGACCCTGGTGGGACGTCCGTCGGCAGGGAATTGCCTGCCGATCCAGTGACTGGTCCAGACTAGCGGCCCGGCTCGGAGAGCAACGGCCTGGTCCGTCGACTAGCGGCCCGGCTCGTCGACCAAAGGTCTGGTCCTTCGATCGGTTGGGCAGTTTCGACTGGAGACTGCCGCCATCCTCTGGCAGCATGGGTCTGGGAGGAAGGAACACTATGGACAGGGTCACTTTAGCTGCCGGTGATTTGACTGCTGAAATCTGGACTTTGGGGGCGTGCGTCAACAATTTGATCGCTCCTGATCGTTCAGGCAATCTCGACTCGATTGTGCTGGGTTATGCCAGTGAGGCTGACCGTCGCGCTGGTGAGAGTTACCTCGGTGAGATTGTCGGGCCCTTCGCCAATCGCATCGCCGCCGGGGGCTATAGGATCGACGGGCAGCAGTTCACGCCAGCTCTGAATGATTCCGGAAGTTCGACCTTGCACGGTGGGCCAACCGGAATCAGCACCCATGACTGGACAATTCTGGAACAGGCTCCCGACAGTGTCCAGCTGCATTTGGACTGGGAGGACCCGAGTTCGGGCTTTGCTGGGCCGATTCACATCGACATTGAATATCTGTTGTCAGGAGACGGTCTGCGTCATGCCGTCACGGCCAAGAGCGAAGCGCCTGTGCCTTTGTCGATCGTGTCGCATCCTTATTTCAACCTGGCGGGATCCACTTGTGCGACCATCGGTGAACACCGACTGACGGTGCCCGCGAGCGTCTATCTGCCGATCGATCAAGCATCGATTCCCTTGGCCGATGCTCCGCAGCCGACTGCGGGCACACCCTTTGATTTCACAGTGTCGCGCGACCTGCGCTCGGCCTTTGGGTCGGCTGATCCTCAGGTGAGCGCCCATGGCGGCGTTGACCACGCCTTGATTGTTGACGGTCAAGGTTGGAGGCAAGCAGCCCAACTCGACTGCCCAGGCACCGGCAGGCGCTTGAGCATTTGGACTGATTACCCGGCCATCCAGGTTTACACCGGACAATTCTTGGATTCGACCACCATCAGTCATCCCCATGGCTGTGGCGGTCGCTATTCCGGGGTGGCTTTGGAGACTGAGGAGTACCCCGATGCGCCACGCCGGGCGGACTTTCCCAACACGGTCGTCCGCCCCGGCCAGTTGTATCAGCGGCAGACATCTTGGTTGCTGTCGACTGACGCCAGTGATCTGTCCTAGAGTTTGACCGACAGGAGGAATGATGAGAATTCATATTGGCACCGATCACGCCGGGTTTGATCTCAAGAATGCCATTGTCACCGCTTTACAAGCCCGCGGCCACGAGGTGATTGACCACGGAGCCGATGCCTTGGACTCCGAGGATGACTACCCGGTTTTCATCATTCCGACGGCCGAGGCGGTCATTGAGGACCAAGGGTCACTGGGTGTCGTCTTGGGGGGTTCGGGCAATGGGGAGGTCATCGCAGCCAACAAGGTGCCCGGCGTGCGAGCAGCCCTGCTTTATTCCCATGAGACAGCCATCCTGGCGCGCAAACACAACGACGCCAATGTCGCGTCCTTAGGGGCTCGCATGTTCAGTCGAGAGCAGGCCATCGATCTGGTGCTGGCCTTCATCAGCACTGATTTTTCCGGCGCGGAGCGGCACGCCCGACGGTTGGCCATGCTGACCGATTACGAGCAGAGCCATTTGGCTAGCTGAACCGGCGGTAATGGCAAGCCGTCGCGGCGCATAGACCAGTGTGACTGACGGTGCGTACTAGCTGAAGCTGGGGTGGCTTTTGCCGCGCGGTCTCAAGCGCAAAACGAAGAGTTTGTCCGTGGCAGTTGCGAAAGTGAATCTTGCCCGTGATGGCCATGGTTTCGACCATCGGTGATTCGGCTAGATCGGAGTTTGCCAACCCGATGGCATCATTGGTCGACAACGCCTGGAGTAGGCCCTAATCTGGAGCGATGACGGCAGCACTTCTTCCCCCACGCGACTTCGACTGTGAAACGGCTCACGGGTCGATCTATCATCACGGCGCCCAAGTCGTTGATTGGACGCCTACGGGACAATCGCCGGTCATCTGGCTGAGCCGCCAAACCAAATTGCTCGATAATATGGCCATTCGTGGTGGTATTCCGATTTGCTGGCCCTGGTTCGGCGCCGGGCGCACGGGAGTATCGAGCCCACTCCATGGTTTTGCTCGGTTGAGCGAGTGGCGACTGGTCAAGACCTGGGAGCAGGCGGAATCCTGCCGCGCCACCATGATCCTGGTCAATGCCCGTCAGGACAAGTTCAATCATCCCTATCGCCTGACTCTGGAGGTGGAGTTCGCAGCTACTTTGCGAGTGAATCTTTCAGTACGCAACACCGGCAACCAACGCTTCAGCTTTGAGGAGGCCCTGCATACCTATCTGCGAGTAGGGGACATCGATCAGGTGACAGTTGCCGGCCTTGACGGCGTCGAATACCTTGATCGTGTCTCTGGGCATGAACTGGGACCACACATCCAAAATGGCGATATTCACATCACTGAAGAGACTGATCGGATCTACCACCACGACGGCGAGGTGACGATCAATGATCCGGCGTTGGGGCGACGTCTGACCATCACCCCTCAAGGCTCTCATGACGCAGTGGTGTGGAATCCCTGGGCTGATAAGGCCAAAGCCATGACGGACTTCGCCGACGACGAGTACAAGTCAATGATCTGTGTCGAAACTGCCAATGTGGCTGAGCACGAGGTGACTCTGGCCCCGGGGCGCGAGCACAGTGTCGGCTTCACTTTGGCGGTCGAATCGATCGACTGAGCCAGGCGCTGCGTTGGAGGTTCGGCGCGGCTGCACCGCGCCGTCAATTCGTGGAGCTGTAAAGACCACTGTTGACATGCGCAGCTTGGAGCTGGTGGGTCGCCATAACAAAGGGTAGATGACTGAGCGGTGCTGAACTCGACTCCGATCTATCGACGGAGTTTGACCAGCACCGAAAACCAATTAATGTACTGTCAATCAAATATTGATAAGATATACGCAGGTGCATTAGTGGAATATTAACGATAACTCGGTAATTGGTAAATGAAACATACAAATTTGCTTTGGGGAGTTATGCCCATTACCCTGCTTACAGGGAAGTCAAGCAAGTGAAACACTGATCTTTGGCTACCCATCTTGGGAAACATGGGGTGAAGAAGATGGTGCACTCAGCAATCAGGGGGCAGGGAAGTAGTAGTCTTCTTGTGCGTGTTGCCATCTGGACGTTATCGGTGTGCTTGCTCTTGTTGCTTCTCGGTGGAGTGTTTTCTGATGAATCGGCGACGGCTGACGAGCAACCCGGATCGGTGCCTGTCGACCAGTTGCTGTCAACTACAGCACTCGTCGATCCTCACTGGACCCAGATTGACCAGGTCAAAGCGGTCTGGGATCAACCGCTGACTGGTGCGGACTCGATTTATTGGACTTCCGACGAATCGACTGGCATACCGATCCCGGCCAATGTGGTTGGGTCGACTCGGCCGATGCTGGGTGAGTCCTATGACTTCAGCGCCGATGGCAGCTCGTATAAAACCAGAATGGCGATGCATTTCGAGCAGGTCACCACCACGCCACCGCCTTACACTTACTTACTCTTCTCGACCGTGGCGATGGCGCCGATGGGTGGACGGGCGGCGGGCCAGCCCCAATCTGTCTACTTTTGGCCCCATGACGGCACTGACGTCGTCTCCACTATCAACTGTGGCGTATTGACCGGGTTGGACGATCTCCAAACCATTGAGGTGCTGCGGGTCACCGACGGCTCGCCTGATGTTTACGTTGGCTGCATGCCGGCCCCCGGGGACGGCGCCTCCTTTCCACCTTCGGTGCCTTCTGGCTATGCGACCGGTGGCGAGGGTCATCAGGGCAACGGGCTGATCTATCTTCAAGCGGACTACGGTTTCCTTGACTCGGTGGCGCCGACCATTGCCGGCGCCAATACCAATTGGGTGCAATTCGGCATATGGGACCCGGTCGGCGGCAGCTTTGTGCGCTCTGGGCCACCGCAGCCAGCCGACACCCTCGGATCGACCAGTTTGGTGTCCAAGGAGCGGCAGCGTTTGGCTGCTTACCTGACCAGCAGTTGCCCGACCGGAGTGGAGGGTGACGCCGCCTGTGACTATGGGCCAATGGGAACAGGCGCCTCCGGTGGGGGTGTCGAGGCTGCGGCTGACTTTGGCTTGGATGCCCAAGGTGACCTCTATATTTTCGTGTCCACTCCAATTCCAGCAGTTGGACAGTATGCTGCGTCGTTGGTTCGGATCAGTCCGGCACGCGATGGCCAGAGTCGGATGGTCGATGGATCAAGTGCGCAGCCTTGGACCTATAGTGTCGTCAAGCGCTTGACTAAGAGTGATCCGGGGATGGTGATGGCGGAATCACCGATTTGGGCGACTGGCACTGGAATCACCGGTGGCAAGTTGTTCGCTACCGGCAACATCAATGTCTACTCGACGACCGGCACGACCGCTCCCAACAACATGGGCTTCTCTGGCGCCGATCAGCACGGCACATCCTTTGCCAGCACTGCTTCGCGGATGCTGGGCATCAACCCATTGTCTGGCTCCATGGCCATCTCGTCATCGACCCAGAACGATGGTCCAGACATCGGGACGATCGCCAACATGGCGACAATGCCGGGACGGATCTACCGGGACAGCGCCTCAACACAGATGCTGGCGGTGGTCAAAGGGCGGGTGCTGAACGACATCAACTCCGATGGTGTGTTCAATGACGGCGAGCCGGGACTGGCTGGCGTCGAGGTGGCGATCTACAACGCGGACAATGCGCTGATCGGGTTACAACACACTGATTCAAGTGGGGAGTATTCGGCGATCGTCCCCAGCAGCGGCACCTTCCAAGTGCGAGTGTTGACCCCGATCATCAATGGCGAGGCGGCCACCCAAACCTTCGGTGATATTCAAGCGGGGCAGAATCAGGTGACGATGCATTGCACCAATGGCAACATCGTCGCTGGCAATCGTTTTTGCCCAGGAGCCTTGCCGGTGCCGTTCACTGATCCGCCGGTCGGTGACATCGGGCAGATCTCAGACCCGACCACTTGGCCGTTCTATGCCACCGCCAATCTGACGTCGGACAGCGATGTTGCGCAAATTGACTTCGGCTTCACGGCCGTCAGCGATTACATCGCGCCAAGCAGCATTGATACTGTGGTGTCAGGCCAAGGTTCGGTGGCTGGCGGTGAAACAATGACCCTGACCGGCAACGGTTTGACCAAGCTCGATCTGGTCACTGTCACCGTCACCGTCAATGGTGATGCCGCTTGCGGCACAGTGAAGATCGTCGACGACAAGACCATGACCTGCCTGGTTCCACCTTCAACTCGGCTCCCCAGCCGTTCGGGAGCGGTGGATGTCGACATCAGTGATGGGACGAGCACGATTGCTTCCCTGACTGATGCTTATGTCTATACCTTCGATTCGACCCTGACGGTCGACAAGCGAGCTTGGACCAATGCGCCGGCTGGACTGTCGTCCGGCGACCTGTATCAAGCGATCATGTCTGGCTCATCGGGGGCGATTGAGCTGCCGATCGGGGCCACCATCACGCCCGGCACAACGGTCACCTGGACATACACCGTCGAAGACAGTTATGTCTATCCAGACAGCTTGGCCCCAGGAACAGCCGACATTGGTTTGACTGACGCAGTGGTGACCGACGATCAGATCTCCGGTGCCATTTGCACCATCGACACCTTGATGATCAATCAATCAACGGGCTGCGCCGCCAGCGGGGTGGTGTCATGACCGGTTCGCCTCGGAGGGCGTTGCCGCCGCCGCCACCTGCCGCTGATGCTGGAGCCATTGCCTCCGCTCCAAAGAGGCTAGCCCGCCGGGCGCAGCGACCAATTTGGCGATGGCTGATCGGCGCCCTGGCCGTTACCGTGGTGGTCGTCTTGTGGTTGACGCGTTCGGCTTGGTCGCAGTGGCTGGCGTCCGGCCCGGTTGATTCGGTGGTGCTGGTCACCGGGGATCTGTCAATCTCGCCTGGGGCGGTTAGTTGGACGGTGGCTGATCAGGGCTTGTCTGGTGACTCATGGCAATCTTTGGCTCCGGTCACCTTGGGTGTTGGCCAGCAGGTGGTCATCAGTCAGGTGCTCGGCACCGACTTTGAGGGTGAGAATCTCAATGTCGCGCTGACGGTCAATTTGACTGATCAATCCCCGGCAGTCTCTGGGACTTGGCGGGCCCTGACTAGCCAAGGCGCTCTCTTTCCTGGTGAAACAGCGCCGGTTGTGATTGGCCAAGCCGTCAACCTCTATAACGTCGACGGAGCTGATCTATCAGGCATGGTCATCGAGTTGACTTTGACCCAGCAAGCCGATCCGACCTGGGTCGATCCGCAAACTGTGGTCAGTGCGACACCGGACACCCTCGCTTTGATGGTGATCGACGCCCAACAGGTGCGGTGCGGCGATGGTTTCACGACTGCTTGCCCTCAGGGGGTGGGCTCATGAGCAGACCAGTCAATGCCCTGGCTCGCCGGCAAGTGATCGATCCAATCGATGCCCCAGGAACTGCCCGGCTGCTTCGTCACCCAGCCTGGCGGGCCTATATCTCACCGCGCCAGTCCATGGCGATGATTGGCTTGATTCTGATCCTGGCGGCAGGCCTAATCTTCGTCGCGGCCAGGCTCAATGCTTGGGGTTTGTGGTCGCAATCGAGCACAGCCGAAGCCATTGCTTGGACGCCGTCGCGCTTCGGCCTGTCGATCACCCGTCAGGGTTTTCCATCGGCTGTGGCCACCAGTCGCGACGATCAGAATGTCAAGATACCTTTGGGACAAGCTGATTTGGCCTCCCTCTTGGCGGCCACACCGACCAATGGCGTGCAACAGATGGCCATTCCATTCAAAGTGGCCGCAGCCAGTGCCGATGGTCTCGGCATGGACTATGTCTTGTCGGCTCGGCCAGCCATTGGCCAGACCGTCTTGGGTGGTTCGGCACGGGTCAGCTTCTTCCAGGTGGCGAAGGGGGAGGACTGTCAATTGCCGCCAGTTGTCTTAAGTGATTATGTCCCCGGCAGCCAGGTCTCGGCGACTATCGCTGGAAAACCTGGCCAGCAGTTCTATCAGCAAGACTGGTGTGCGGTGCTGTCGTTGACACCGCCGACCTACACCAACAAGGTGATGGTCAACGGCTCCGATCTGGCCGGGGCGCTGGTCTCCGCCGGCGATCAGTGGTCAGCCCATCCGATTGATCTGTCGGACGAGCCTGATGATTCCTTGTCAATCGTTCTATTGCCGACTGACCCCCAGTCCGGCCCTGGGGCCCACATTTATACAAACGTTGTCACTGTCAGTGGCAGTCAGCCAGGAGCACCACAATTGGCCGGCATCGATAGCTGGCAAGGCCAGGTGCTGGCACCATATGACGACCACATCCCCGACGCTGCGCCGGTTGATCCATCGTTATCCGACGGGGGTGACGGATGATGAATCCACGGCGACCATCCAGCGCACACATAGATTTGCTGTTGAGTCATTCACATGGCGAGCAGCAAGGCAGAAGCCGTCCCACTGGAGGCGACTGCAGGAGGAGCAACCGACACCTGATGGCGGGCGGGGGGCCAAAGACGGCTTCGCTGAAGGTGCTAAGGCTCTCGTTTTGGGAACACCTAGGGATGACAATCCCTCAATCAAGGAGAGAACAATGACAGAAAAAGCGAGCATGAGGCGAAATGCCATCATCGCCACCGTTGCTGGTGTCGCTTTATTGGCTAGCGGCGGGACCTATGCCCTGTGGACAGCCACCGCTAACATCGATGGTGGCACGATCACCACCGGTAATTTGAACCTGACCGCAGGCACTAGCAACGTCTGGGACGTGTCGGCTGACCGTTCTGATGTCGGCAACGTCACCACCGCTGCACAGGCAGCCGGTGCCGACACACCGGCTTTCACCGCGACCACCCTGACTGCTTTCACGGGTGAACCAGCCTTGCAGGGACACTTGATCGACAATTTGGCCGACTCGGTCGCCTCGACCGATTGGAAAATGGTGCCCGGTGACACGGTCGCTCTCGTTTATCCATTCGAGGTCGAGTTGGCCGGTGACAATCTAGTGGCTTCGCTGAGTTTCCCGATGGGCACGGCTTTGATGGGCACGACCACGCCAGCCCTGAATGCAGCCACGGACATCACCTATGCCTACCAGATGTTCGATGGCACCGGCAAAGCCTTGTCGGTGCGTAAGGATGTCAAAGACGCCTCAGCCGCATCATTTGTCGCCTCATATTTCCAGGCGACACCTTTCGGGCAGGACGCTGGCACGGCTGATGGCGACATCCCGATCATCGGTACTGAATCAGCGGCTGGCAACACCGCCCAGATGACGCTGGCCTTGTATGTCACCTTCGACAAGGATGTGACTGAGAAGGTCGACCAGGACACGGTTTTGGCGATGGCCGACAACCTGCAAGCGACTCTGAGCCAGGTGCGATGCGGGGATGCTGAAACACTCGGCAACTTCGCGGCTTGCGCCAGTAATTAGTTGATCGCTGGAGAGGCTGTCTGACTGAGTGCTTAGCTTCAGTCAGACAGCCTTTTCTGACAGTGAACACTGTTGTGGAGCAGTCGCTGGGGCGGCCTGACAACAAACAATCACTGAAGCTGCTATTGATATATAGATATTGCTACAATGGTCCCGGGAGGGCTTGCCAGGTGCGGTGGGTGGGGCCATTTTGACTGAAAGGTGTGTCCAACCATGGCTGGCGCCCAGAAAGCACGTCGTTGGGCGGCAAGGATCGGCTCGATCGTCGTCGGCGCGGTCATGCTCGTGTTGCTGGGGTTGGCCGTTTTGTTGGTGTTGGTGCCGAAGGTGACCGGAGGCATGGCCTTGACAGTCTTGAGCGGTTCGATGGAGCCGGGGATCATGCCGGGCGACATCGTCGTGACAAGGGGCATCAGCAGTGAGAACATCGACCAATTGCGCATCGGCGACATCATCACCTTTCTGCCCTATCCCGACGATCCGATGCTGGTGACCCATCGCATCGTCGGCCAATCGGCCGGGCCAAATGGGATCACCTTTGCCACACAGGGCGACAATAACCCTAGCCCCGACATTTGGGAACAGGTGGGTGTCAAGCAAATTCGCGGAGAGTTATTGTTTGTTGTGCCAAAACTGGGCTTCGTCAAACAGTGGTTGGGTGGATCCGTGGATTGGCTGTTGCCAGTGGCTGCCGTGGTGTTGATCGGTTACGGCGTTGTCACGCTGTTGCTGAGCTTCCGGCGGCGGGCTCCAGTTGCGCGGGAGTCTGCCGACTTGGCATCCAAGCCGGTGGCGCCGGCCGACATGAATGTCGGCAATGGGCCTGCGCCGACAGCCGATACGTGCATCGCGGACAAATCAGCGTCCGCTGCCTCATTGACGGTGCTGGCGGCAGCGCCGAGCACCGTCCTGTCCGCGGCGACTAGCAAATCTCCGAAGCGATCACCGCAACGAGCGATCGGGCGCCACGCGCCGGCGGTCCTTGATCCGATGCGCGGTCTACCACCGCGGGCCGATATTGCTCCGGTGGTGACGACGCGGGTCAGCCGCGAGCCGAACCCGGTAATTGGGCCACAGGCGCTGGCAGCCTTTGAGCCGGGTCAAGCCGGAGCCGACCAGGCGGCATCGCTAGCGGCTGCGGGTCAGGCCGAGCAGTTGGACGCTTGCGGACAAGAGTCGGTCGGGTCGCCGGACTCCGCTCGGCAAACGCCGGTCGAGCCCAGAGTCGCCGAGCCGAGCATTGCTGGCCTAATGCCGACGGCAATAAAGGGTCGACAGTATGGGCACACTGCCGGGGGCTCAGCGCCAAGGTCTGTGGCCTCATCTGGTATTGTCCGATCGACCCACCCTTTACTGGATCGCCTGCGGGCCGACTCGCGCGTCGGTCAAGTAGCCGTTCCCAGACGGGCCAAGACAAGCGATGACGACGGAGGGCGCCAGTGAAGAGACTCGGGCGGATGCTGTTGGCGCTGATTATCGGAGGACTGATGTCGCTGGTCGGCGGGTCGATTTTTGCCACCGCCGACCAACTTGGCAATGGCGGGACGACGTCAGCCGTCGGCCGGTCAACGGTCTCGACCGACGGGTTGAACAGCCATGGCCCGTTGAAGATCGAATGGGATGGTCCGGCCATCGACCTGGGTAGTTGTGAGGGTTGCTTGGGCCAGGCTGAAGGGTCATTGGTGGGCAATCCGGTGGCCGTGCCGGGTGATCGAATTGAGCGCGGTGTCACAGTGCGCAACACCGGGCCTGGTGACGCACAGGTCTTGGTTCAGATGGTCGATGTCACGGCCTCCGGCCCGATTGCCGTGGCCAATGATCTGGCGGACAGCATTCATTTGTTCTGGTTGGTCAACGGTCAGTCCCTTGATCAGACGGCGGCGGCGTTGATCAGCGCCCGAGGCGGTAGTGGTGTCTCAGCCAGCACTTCGTTCTTGTTGTCGAAAGGGACGTCATTCGCCCTCACCGCCGGCTTTTACATGCCGTCTGAGACCACCACCGGCTTGGCTGGCAATGAACTGGGCGCGGCGCTGACTTTCAACATTCGAGTGACCCTGCAAGGCAGTGGATCAACAGTCGAGGTCCCGGAGGCCAACCAGCCGGGCGGTGCGACAGCGCAGCCACCACAAGCGGGCACAGGGGGAGTGATCGTTGATGACCGAGCCGATCAGTGGGTCTTGGCGGTGATCGCCACGGCGCTGGTGGGCATAGGCGCCTGCCTTGCTGGTAGGATCAGACGGCGTCAGGCCTCTGTAGCTCAGCGGTAGAGCATCCGCCTTGTAAGCGGAAGGTCATGGGTTCGAGACCCATCGGAGGCTCAATATGGTAGGCTGATCAGGCCTTGGGGCTATAGCGCAGTTGGTAGCGCGCTTCGTTCGCAACGAAGAGGCCACGGGTTCGAATCCCGTTAGCTCCACAGATGATTGAGGTGAGAGCAGTGAAGCTCGCTTCACTGCCGAGCCGAGTGAAATCTGTTGTAGGACGCGCAGCGTCCGAACACCATATTGAGTGATGTCTTGAGAGGTTGCTCTCAAGACATGAGCGATTGATGGTTGCTGGACGTGTAGCGTCCGAGCACCATAGGTGGCTTTTCCAACCTCTGGCGCGGGCATGATGTCGGAGCTATTTGAGTTGTCGCGGATTGCTGGGTTTAGTTGCCGGTGGCGCCACCAGTGGTCGGCGCAGCGGAGGATCGCGATTTGTCTGCCAAAGGCGGACTTCTCATGCGTGTCTCGCTTCATAAATGACCGAACAAGGTGATGAGACCACTCCTACCGTCAGACGGGGGGATATCGGCCCCTGCGCCTCTAGAATGCCGGACGCCGCCAGCTGATGAGAGGCCACGCGGTGGCCTCCGCTTGATAAACCGACCAGGGCGCTGGATCAATCAGTCGAGCTCACCTCAGTGAACTGGCTGACTTCAGATGTCACTGTGGGTGATCGCTGATCGGACTAGTTCGGCCAGGTGGCTTCCCATGAGCCGGCCGGCACTTCAGGTTGTTGAACCATGATCTCGTCGCTCAGAACATCTTCGCTGGCCTCGGCGACGGTGGGCAGATTTGGGTTGTGCTGTTTCTTCCCCGACGCGTGGTCAGTCTGGGCGTGGCCTGATTCGACACTGCGTGAGGCCTGGCGCCGACACAGGATCAGCTGACCGATCGGGTCGGTGGGCCCAGGTGTGCCGTCTTGTCCTTGAATCAGGCGCCGCAATGGCGGGCCTGTCGCCTCCGTCGAATACAATGAACACCAGTCGTTTGCTGCGGGGTGGGGCTTGACCAGTGCCAGATAAGGGGATGACTGATGATTTTCCATCGTGCCACATGCTCCCAGGTCAGTCGGCGTTCTTGGGCGGCTTTGGCCTTGCTCGGTGCCGTGGTTGGGCTGGCGCCTTGCTCGACGCCGACTGAGGATTTGCCCAGCTTGACCGATCCCAACAGCGGTTCCGCCAACCCCTTGATAGCCCCGGCCCAGGAATTCTATGACTGCATGATCGATGCCGGTGTGCCGGTTGAACAGCGAGCCAATACTCGTGGTGAGTTGACGCTGGTTGATCTTGGCGGGCCGAGCACGCGTTGGCTGGCGGTGCGTTACGGTGATGACGGGCAGACCAAGGGCAGTAACTATTCCGGCGCCACCGACAGCGAACGGCTGACCGGCGAAGCCTTTCTGTCGGCTAGCAATGAGCCTGGCTTGCTGATCGATGGCGGCGATTACTCATCGGTCTACGCCACTTGCCTGGACTCGTCGCGATACTCCGCGAATGTGGCCATGTCTGATGATCCAATCCCGCCGATGGATCCGGCTGATCTGCGGGCTCAAGTCGAGGCTAACAATCGCTGGGCGTCTTGCGCTCGCGACCATGGTTGGCCGAGCGTCAAAGACTCAGTGATGCCGACCAATCTGACCAACTGGGAAGACTATCCGAAGGTGTCATTGTCGCAGGATATCAGCGATGCCCAGCTGCGGCAGTTGTTGGCCGACTGCCCGAATTTTGACGTCGAGAGAGCTCAGGCCAACGCGGATTGGATGAAGGAAAATGCCGTCAACCCAGACGCAACTATGCCAGCAGAATTGACCGGACCGGATCCCATGATCGAGGTGGTCTATACCGGACCAATCATTGGGGATGACTCCAGCGACGACGACAAGGCCCGACTGGAGGCCAACCATCGTTTGAACAACATCATTCAAGAATCAGTTTCAACCTTCATATGCGAGGCCCATGATGCCCCCGATTGCTGAGCCAAGGGCAATAGGCATAGTCCTCGCACCAGGGCTAAGGCTCAGCGTGCCAGGTGGCTGTCCACGGTCAGGGCCAGCACATCAGTGAGCTGGCCGGAGTCCCGTGGATCGGCGGCGCCCGGCGGGTTCGGACGTCGAGTTCATTGGAAACTTTCAGACTAATCACAGAAATCTAGATAATTTCGCCCCTCTGAGGTGCAGGCGAGCAGGCGTTAACTCCATAATCATGCCAAGAGAACTAAGACAGTTTTCACAACATGATGGGAGCGGTTATGAATCAAGGGCGATCACGATTTCGCCGAGGAGCCGCCGCTACAGCGGCGCTGGCTCTATTTCTGGGTATGCAGGCATTGACCTCACTGACGCCGACGGCTACAGCGGCCGACACTGTCGTCAGTTCGGTCGACTTCGAGGATGGCACGATGGGTGCTTGGACCACATTTGGTGGGCCGACCGTTGATTACATCCCAAGCCCTGTCGATGGCAACGACACTAAAGTGTTGTCGCTGACTGGTCTGGAGACATGGGATGGCATCCAGACGGCTACAGGCCTGTTCAAGCCTGGAGCCACATATACTTTCTCAGCCAAGGCGCGCCTAGCAGCAGGCGGTCTGGAAACCGCCCGGGCTCGACTGACTCTCAAGCTGCCGACTGGAGAAACTGACGACAGTGGCAACGCGGTCATCGGTTACACATCGGTCACCAACCAGGTCGACCTCAGCACCACCGCCTGGGCGACCATCACGGGAACGAGGGCATTCACCAGCGCCGAGCTAGCCGATGGGGCGCAGGTCTACACCAACGTCGGCACCGACTCCGGCGGTAACTATGGCGAAAAGTGGACCGTTTACTGGGACGACATCACCATCACCGAGGTCGATCAGGGGGACCAACCGCCCAAGGAGATCCAGAAGGACATCACACCGATCAAGGACACCTTCGACTTCCCGGTTGGCATCGCCATTGAATCGACCAACACCACCGGTGTGGATAAAGACCTGGTCACCTACCACTACGACCAGATCACTCCCGGTAACGAGATGAAGTACTCCTACTGGTATGACTCCGCTTCGACCACTTGGGAGGAGGCCCAAGCCACCTTCCAGATGAACCCTGGCGCCAAGGCCGAGATGGACCTGGCCGTGGCCAATGACCTGCGCTTCTACGGGCACGCCCTGGTATGGCACAGCGATTACCAGCTGCCGAAGTGGTATTACTCGGACGATGCTGGTGAGCCACTGACCAACTCTGCAGAGGATCAGGCCATTTTCAAGGAGCGGATGAAGACCCACATCTTCAACGTCGCCAAGGCGATCTCTGATCAATACGGGCTCTTCGGCTCTGACACCAACCCGCTGGTGGCCTTCGATGTGGTCAACGAGGTCGTCGACGACTCCGCCCAATATGAGGACGGGCTTCGTCGCAGCCCCTTCTACAACATCCTCGGTGAGTCTTATATCGACTGGGCCTTCGAGTGTGCCGATGAGGCCTTCAACGAGCTGTACGCCGATCCATCATCCGACACTCCGGTGACTCTGTTCATCAACGACTACAGCACGGAGGACGCCAACAAACTCGGGCGCTACCAGGCGCTGATCGAGCGTCTGATCGACCGCGGCGTGCCGGTGGGCGGTGTCGGGCACCAGTTCCACACCAACATCGAGGTGAGCATAAGCAACTTCGAGCGAGCGTTGCACGCCTTCGATGATCTTCCTGTGGTCCAGGCCATCACCGAGTTCGACGCCAACATCACCGGTGAGGTCAACGAGGCCTCGTTGCTGGATCAGGGTTACTTCTACCGAGACGTCTTCGACATGCTGCGCGAATACAACGCCGGTCCTGGCACGATCTTCTCAGCCACCATCTGGGGAACGATCGACACGGCCTCTTGGCTGCGCACCCAGACCCCGGGCGATCCTGATGCCCCGCCACTGCCGTTCGACGGCGATTACCAGGCCAAACCGGCCTACTACGGCATGACCGACCAGCCGTTGCCGGAGCCGATTCGCTCGGGCACGGTCTACCGCGGCCAGGTCAGTTTGGACGAGGCCGGGGCGACCAGCGACGTCTGGGACCGCCTCAGCGGCAAGATGATCGGTGATTCCGCCGCCTTCGACGCCTACTGGTGGGACGACGCTCTCTGGGTCGAGGTTCAGGTGCTTGATGAGACAGTCGACAACGCCGATCAGGTGGAGCTGATCGTGAACGGTCAGTCCTTCGTCATCTCCCGCTCCGACCCTGAGTTCGACGCCGTCGTGGTTGAGACGCAGTTCGAGGGTGCTGGCTCGGGCTATGCCATGTTGGTGAAGGTGCCGATGGCTCTGGCTGCTGGCGATGTGGTCGACTTCGCGGCGATCGTGACGGACAACGGTCAGGAGCTTGGGCACTGGGGCAATCAGACCAGCCCGGGTCTGCTGACTATGTTGGCCGATGAGCTGCCGTTCCTGGCGATCCCGGCCGCCTGCGCCGCTCCTGCCATCGACGGTTCACAAGACGATGCCGCCTGGGCGACCGCCGGCAAGGTCGAGACGGCTAAGGCCGTGCAGGGCGAGGACGCGGCCACCGCCGAGACCTACGCCACCTGGTCCGACGACACGCTCTATCTACTGATGGATGTGACCGATTCGACGATCGACCTGACGCCGGCCAATTCCTACGAGCAGGATTCGGTCGAGATCTATGTCGACCGGGGCAATATCAAGAACGGTGACTACCTGGCCAGCGATTCGCACCTGCGGATCAACGCCGACAATCAGGCGACCTTCGATCAAGGCGAGGCCGACGGGGCGCGGCTCAAGTCGTCGGCCACCAGCCGGACCGATCATGGTTACATCGTCGAGATGGCCATCGCGCTGGAGGGCTCTGGCGTGGAGGATGGCTACCTCGGTTTGGATGTCCAGGTGAACGACGCCACCGATGGTGCGCGCACCGGCTTGCGCAACTGGGCTGATCCGACCGGTCAAGGTTATCTCTCGACCGCCCGTTGGGGTGTCGGGCAACTGGTGGCGAACCCGGCTTGTGCGCCGGCGCCGACACCGGAGCCAAGCGACGACGCAACCACTCCGGCTCCCGGAGCCAGTGCTCAGACCGGTGGTCAGCTAGCGGGCGGATCCGCCGAGGCTCTGGCATTGGCCGGTCTGCTGCTGGTGGCCGGCCTAGCGGCCGTCACGGCTCGCCGTCGGCTGAATTGAGGATCACTGGTCTGATGGCCATGGTTTGATGTCATTGGGGGTTCGGGCAAAGCTCGGACCCCCAATGTCTTCGTTGTTTCGTTCGTCTGATCGACTAGGTGGCGGTGCGACGAAGATGGCGGGATGATCATGAAGAGGCGAGTAGGCGCAGTGGTTTCACAGTCCCTCGAGCCAAGGGGCTGGATGAGTCGGACGGCCAGATGACAGCGATACGGTTGGGTGGGGCTTTGGCCACTCGGGCCAGTCAATCTGGCTAGTATCTGACCTTCTCGTGAGTCAGTCGTCAACGCAACAGCTGACGCGCCAAGAGGCTGCGCCTGGCGCGCATCGCCAGGTGCCAAACGGCCACGCTCAGCAGGTAAACGTAAGTCAACTGCCATTGAGGCTGCATTGCCAAAATGAAGATCAGCAGGGTGTGGCCAGTCAAGACCAGCAGTTGTTGGGTGCCTAGCCTGGACAGGTGGCGTTCGGCTGTCGGGCAGATCACGGCCACAACCAAGCTGGCGCCGGCTGCGAACAGCAAGGTGTTGATCAGGCAAACATCACTGCCGAAGGTCAGCGGATCATTGGAATAGTCCCAGAAGGGATTGAAGCCATAGCGGGCCACCAAGATGCGCGCTGCCACAAATTCGACGGTGGCGCAGACCACGACACAGATGGAGAAAAGGGCCAGTGGGTGGAGTTGGTGGCGACGGTAGAGGGGGCGCAGTCCATAAGCGCAGATCAGAGCGCCACCGCCATAGACCAGATAGGGCTCGGCCAGGTTGTTGGTGATGCTGGCGTCATAGGCTTCACCAATCAGGAGCCAGGACATCCCGGAAGCACAGATTTCGACCCAATGGCCGACCAGCGACGCCACCATGAACCAAATTGCCATGGTGCAAACTGTCGTCATAACGGCAAGTGGCGCTGGCAGTTTCACGTTCAATTCCCTGTACCTTGTCTTCACGGTTCCAGTCTCAACTACGGGCATTTGTCGAGCAATGGGGTATGCCCCTGGTTTTGACAAGGGGAAACATGAGGGTACCGGTAGGGGAAACCCCCTGTCTAGTTAACAATGCCAATTAAGAGGTTCCGCCGATAAGTGCTTCGGATCAGGGGATGGTTTCAGGGGACAATCTGTCAAGGTGGAGGAGGAAGGCGGGCTGGACACCCGTCGACTGACGACAACGCCGTCCAGATTGGTTCCTGGACCCATCACCTCGAATGACATATTGGCGGAACCTCTAAGAACTGTGAATTCAACAAAGGCGATTACGGGCTAAGCCAAACTAGCTAAGGGGCTATCTGTCTCAAAATGGCTACGCTGGGCCTCAGCGTCAGCCATTGCCAGGGCCCGCTGCAGACGCGGCCGGTTGTAGCGCTGGATGAAGATGAATGGCGCGTTGCCGATGGTGGCTATAGCGAAGCAGGTCAGCCAGAGGTTGAACGGCGTCCACAGCTGCATGACAAAGACGAAGATGATGGCACTGACATGGTTGGACTCGGCGCGGCAGGTCTCAATGATGAACTGTTGTAAATAATCATGCTGAGAACCGACCAGGGTCTTCTTGGAGAAACCCGTCAGTGGCTTGAAGCAGGGTAGCTTGTCTTTCCATGCATTGATGTGGAGCCAGCGGCGGTAGGTGAAACCATTATGCTCCCATTGGGCTAGCCTATAGCGCCGCCGGGTCGGATCGAATGATTGATCGGGCAACCAGATGTCAATGTGGCGGCGAACAAGAACAAACAGTAGATAGCATAATACGTTGATGATAAACAGATTGAGGCCACCGCCGAAGTCGATAATCTGCACGAAACAAGTCTACAACATGGCTTTGACAAGGACAGTCGGGCTCACTGGCTGAAAACGATGATTGCTGAATCAGGCTTGGTGGTCAGCAGGTGACCTCCGTCCCGAGCATGCAGGGCACGGCATGATCGCCGATGGGCTGATTGTCAGAGGGGGCATCACGGGCTAGACTCATTCGAACATATGTACGAATGGGTAGTGATGGATGTTGGTGAGCTGATACCAGTATGGTTGAAGGATGGCCTGCCGGATCGCCTGGAGTGGCGGTCGCGGCACTGGCTGGTGAGCCGCCGTCCGATGCCCTGGATTGATCGGATGCCCTGGTGGGTGACTGCGGCGGTTGATGGGGAGGTCCACCTCGGCGAGCAGGCGATGTGGCGGGTGCAGGCGATTGATCCGAGCAGCGGAGACGTGGTGCTGATGGACTTGGCGGTCGAAGAACCAGGCTGGTGCCGGGTGACTGCGGTGATCGAATGAACTCGGCGATGTCTTTCGTTCACCTGCACGTCAACAGTTGTTTTTCTAACCATTACGGCACTGCTTGGCCCGAAGAGCTGGTGGCGGCCCAAAGTGACGCGGCGGCGGCGGCCTTGACTGATCGCGATGGTGTCTATGGGGCGATTCGCCATATCCGGGCTTGTCAGCAACATCGGCTGGCGCCAATCGTTGGCGCCGATCTACTGATGGCTGACATGAGCAGCTTGACGGTGCTGGCCCATGGGCATGATCATGGCTACGGCTGGGCATCACTGAGCCGATTGGTGTCTGCGGCTCATCGTGTGGCTGGCCAGACGCGGCGGCGGGGGTCTAATTGGCGGTTGGCGGCCTTGTCGTTCGAACGGGTCAAGCAGCTGTTGACCGGCGGTGAGGCCATTGGCGTGGATCTGCTGTTGGGCCCAGACTCAGATGTCGGTCGGGCCGTCTTGAGCGGTGATTATCAGGGGGCACTGGACCGCTGGCGCGATTGGCAACGCTTATTGCCTGACCATGTCCATTTGGAAATCGTCAACCACTACGCCCGACCGGGGCTGGCCGGCTCGGTAGAACATGCTGCTGGCCTGCTGGCGTTAGCCGTCGATCAGGGCGCGTCGATGGTGCTGACCAATGCGGTGCGCTATCGTCAGCCGGCGGATGTGGTGACCGGTGATCTGCTCGACGCCGCCGGGGCCTTGTTGCCTCTGGGGGACTTCGATGCCCAAGGCAATGCTGAAGCTTGGCTCAAGCCGGCCGGTCAAATGCGCCAGGTGGCCGCCGATGTGGTGGCGGCGGCGAGCTTGTCGCCCTCAGTGGTTGATCAGCTGTTTGATCAGACAGCGGCCCTGGCTGATCGCTGCCTGATCGACCCTGATGGTGATCTGGGCTGGTGCCAACCGAAGGTGCCTGAAATGGCGATCATCGGGCTGTCCGGGGCCGATCCCCAAGCAGTGCTGCGCCAGCGCTGCTGGTCGGCCTTGCCGCAACGGATGCCGACCCCGACCAAAACTGCCAAAGCGCAGATCATCAGTCGCTTGGACAATGAATTGTCGGTCATTGAGGGCTTCGGTTTCGCCTCATATTTCCTAGTCGTCGCTGATATTGTCGATACGATCCGGCAGATGGGCATCCGGGCCCAAGCTCGTGGCTCCGGAGCGGGCAGCTTGGTCAACTACCTGTTAGGTGTCTCGTCGGTCGATCCGCTGGAGCACGATCTGTTGTTCGAGCGTTTCCTCGGTGAGCAACGCTCGACTCTGCCCGATATTGATGTTGATGTTGAATCGGCCCGTCGCCACGAGATCTATCGGGCGATCACCAAGCGTTACGGGCTCAATCGGGTGACCCTGCTGTCGATGCACAATCAGTATCGGGCCCGCGGCGCGGTGCGCGATGTCGGTTTGGCGCTCGGCTTGTCAGCCGAGATGATCGATGATGTCGCCAAGTCCTTGTGGCGCCTGGACGCTGATCAGATCGCTGAAGCCTTGGAACGCCGACCGGAGCTGCGTGATCTGGCGGCACGCGTGCGTCATCAGCCACAACTGCGCCTGTTGTTGTCGATGAGCGCCCGTCTCGATCGCTTGCCACGCCACTTGTCAATGCATCCTTGCGGGGTGTTGCTGTCCGATCAGAACCTGCTCAGTCTGACCGCCACCCAACCGAGTGGGCTGGGCATTCCAATGTCTCAGTTCGACAAGGACGACATCGACTATCTCGGCCTGTTGAAGCTCGATGTTCTCGGTGTGCGCATGCAATCAGCCATTGCTTTCACCATCGACGAGATCGAGCGACACAGCGGTCAGCGAGTCGACGCCAGCCAGTTACCCGATGACGATCCCGCCACCTTCGCAGCCATCGCCTCCGGTCAGACTTTGGGCATGTTTCAGATCGAGTCACCCGGACAACGCGAGTTGGTCGGCAAAATGCGCCCGGATTGCATGGCTGATCTGGTGGCGGACATCAGTCTGTTCCGTCCCGGTCCGATGAAGGGCAATATGATCACGCCTTACGTCGAGGCCAAGCTGGGTTTCTCCAGCACAGCTATTCTCCATCCACGCTTCCGCTCATTCCTGGCAGACAGCCACGGCGTGGTCATCTACCACGAGCATGTCTTGCGAATTCTGGCGGATTGTATGGCAATTTCCTTAGCTGAGGCGGACGAGCTGCGCCGACGCTTGGGCGGGTCAACCATGGGCGAGATTGAGACGGATTTTCGGCGACGGGCCAGTCAGCGGCGCGATCAGCAAGGCCAACGCCTGTTCACCGATAGTCAAATCGACAAGATCTGGTCGGTGCTGCAGGAATTCGGTAGTTTCGGTTTCTGCAAGGCCCATGCGGCCGCTTTCGCCGCCACCACCTATCAATCAGCCTGGTTGAAGACCCACCATCCGGTGGAGTTCATGGCCGGTCTGCTGGAGCATGATCCGGGTATGTATCCCAAGCGCTTGTTGGTGGCTGAGGCTAAGCGCTTGGGAATAGCGGTGTGGGGCATCGACGCCAATCGGTCGGGTGACCACTGGCGGGTTGAAACGCAGGGCGACCAGCGCGGCATTCGACTGCCCTTCACACAGCTCAAGGGCATTGCCCAAGCTGAGGTGCAGCGGCTGATCGCGGGTCAACCCTACGAATCGATCGCTGATCTGCTGGCCCGAGCCAGGCCACATCGGCCCACCATGCGACACCTGGCTGCGTTGGGGGCCTTCGACCAGTTGGCTCCGAGGGCCAATCGGGCGGGAATCATCGCTCAGGTCCGGCTTTTGACCGCGCGCCAGCAGTTGGCGCGCCAACCCCAGCAAGAGGCGTTGCTGGGGTTGGACGGACAAACCCTGATTGAGATTGGCGCTGGTGGTGGGGGAGCCGTGGCCGAAGTGGTCGCTTCAGCTGAGGCGCCAACCGACGTTTTGGCGGCTGAGCTGGATCTGTTGGGCATCGATGTCAGCCAGCATGTGCTTGATCCCTGGCGTGAACGACTGAATGAGTGGGGGGTGACTCCAGCTGACCAGTTATTGAAATTGCGCAACAACAGCTCGGTGCTGGTCGCTGGTATGCGGGTGGCTTCGCAAACCCCGCCCACCAAATCGGGCAAACGGGTGGTCTTTTTGTCATTGGATGACGGTTCGGGCGTGGTCGATTGTGCCTTTTTCGACGAGGGGCAGCGGCGGATCGGGCCAGAGTTGTTTCGCGCGCCGCTGCTGGCGGTTCACGGCCACACCCGCCGCACCGGGGAACGAGGCATCTCGATCACCGCCGATCTGGCTTGGGATTTCACCCAGCAGAGCATGCCGACTCTTGACGACTGAGGTTTGGCTAGCCCTCAGCGCCTAGTCTGGCCACTGCCTTGGATGACGTATTTGCTGCTGGTCATCTCGCTCAATGCCATCGGTCCTCGGGCGTGGAGTTTTTGGGTGGAGATGCCGATCTCCGCTCCGAAACCGAACTCGGAGCCGTCGACGAAGCGGCTGGAACAGTTGACCAGCACGCAGGCGGCGTCGATGGCCGCTGTGAAGCGTCGCTGGTGGGTCAAGTCATTGGTGACGATGGTTTCGGAATGCCCGGAGCCATGCTGGCGAATGAAAGCGATGGCCGACTCCAAACCATCGGCCAGCCCGATCCGCAGGTGCAGCCGCAGCGACTCCTCGTCCCAGCCGTCGTCCGGCACCAGGTTCAGCTGGGGGCAAAGATCATGGGCTGCTTGATCACCTTGAAGATCGACGCCAAGTTGGCTGAGGCGGTCGACTAACATCGGCAGGATTTTCGGCGCAACGCTTTGGTCGATCAGCAGGGTCTCCAAGGCATTGCAGACCGACGGGCGTTGCGTCTTGGCATTGACGATGATCGACCAAGCCATCTCGACGTCGGCGTCGGCGTCGATAAACAAATGACAATTGCCGGTGCCGGTCTCGATGACTGGCACGGTGGCCTGCTCCACCACCGATTTGATCAGGCCGGCGCCGCCACGCGGGATCAGCAAGTCGATCAAACCGCGGGCCCGCATCATCTGGCTGGTCACCTGATGATCGCCTTCAACCAATGCCAGCAGGTCGGGGTCAGCGCCGGCGACGACCAGGCCGGCGCGCAAGGAGCTGATGATTCGGCGGTTGCTGTGAATAGCGGTCGAAGAGCCTCGCAGCAAAGCGGCATTGCCAGATTTCAGGCAGATGGCGGCGGCGTCGGCCGTGACATTGGGGCGGGCCTCATAAATGATGCCGATCACACCGAAGGGCACGCGCACCTGCTCGACATTGGCTCCGTTGTCCAAGCGCCAACCGCGCAGCACCTGTCCCACGGGGTCAGCCAAACTGGCCACTTGGCGCAAACCAGTGGCCATCGCTGACAGCCGCGCCTGGTCAAGGCTGAGTCGATCGATCAGTGATTCGCTTAACCCGCTCGCTTGCCCGGCGGCGACGTCGCGCTGATTGGCTTCAATGATGGCGGCGCTGGATTCCAGCAATTGATCGGCCATGGCCATCAACGCCTGATCCTTCTGTGATCGGTTCGCCAAAGCCCAGTCATAACTGGCCTTGCGGGCGGCTTGGGCCTGGCAGATGAAGTCAGTCATACCCCCAGCCTAGCGAGCCTCAGTTGCGCCGCCGCGTCTGTTCAACACCAGGTCATCGCGGTGGATGACCGGACGGGCGAAATCTGCTCCGAGTTGATCGGCCAGATCGGCCGAGGTGCGGCCGAGCATGGCGGGCAGCTCGCTGGCGGCATAAGCCACTTGGCCACGGGCGATGCCGAGCCCGGACGGGTCGACCACGAGCACCGAGTCGTCTCGGGCGAAATCACCCTCAACTCGACGGATTCCGGCCGCCAGCAAGGAGGCGTTGCCCTGCCGCAGGGCGGCTGCGGCGCCAGCGTCGACAAAGATCTGTCCACTGATGGTGCTGGCATGGGCCACCCAACCCAAGTGCCGGCGCAGGCGTTTCTCACTGGCTTCAAAAACGGTGCCGCAAACCTGGCCATCGAGGATGGCTTGAGCCTGATCCCAGCGTCCCAGCACCACCGGAACACCGGATCGGGCCGCCAACCGGGCGGCTTTGACCTTGGTGGCCATGCCACCGCTGCCTACTCCGGAACTGCCGGATTGGCTGACATCGATGCCCAAGGGCGTGTTCAACTCGACCAGATCGATCCGAGCCGCGTCAGGGTGGGTTGGGTTGGTGGTGTATAGCCCATCGACATCTGACAGCAGCAGCAGGGCGTCGGCCCGGACCAGTTCCGCCACCAGCGCGGCTAGGTGGTCATTGTCACCGAGCTTGATTTCGGCAGTGGCAACGGTGTCATTCTCGTTGACGATCGGAATGGCTCCCAGGCGGGTCAGAGCGCCGATCGTCTGCCAGGCGGCGCTGTAGCTGTTTTGGCGCGACAGATCATCACGGGTCAACAGTATTTGAGCGACGAAGCAGCCGTGCTCGCCGAAGGCCTGGCTGTAGGCCCAGATCAGCCGCCCCTGACCGACAGCGGCGGCGGCCTGTTGCTGGGCGATGTCGCTGGGGCGGTGGGTCAAACCCAAGGGCTCCAATCCGGCGGCGATCGCCCCTGAGCTGACCAAAATGATGTCGCTACCGGCCAGATGTCGCTTGGCCAAGGCGTCAACCAGCTGCTTGATCCGTTGGTGATTGAGCCCGGCTTGGGCGTCAGCCAAGGATGAGGAACCGACCTTGATCACCAGGCGTCGAGCGTCGCGCACCAGCTGACGGATCCGACCAGCGTCAGCGTTGCTATCATCGATGCCTGTTGGCTGATCCTGAGCGGTGATCATGCGGTTGATTCCTCCGGTTCGGCTGTCTGATTCGCCAGACAGTATCTGCTGGTCAACTTTAGTTGGCCGACCAGGCCGATTGGCTCGATGCCCAACGGATGAGTCTTCTTGATCAGCGTCCAGGCGGACATCTGGCACAATATTGCTGTGACTAATCCAATTCCACCCATCGGCCCGGCGCGAGGTTGGTATCCTGATCCGGCGCAAAGTGGCCATGAGCGTTACTGGGATGGTCAACAGTGGACCCATGTGGTGCGGCGCGCCGAGCAGATTGAGCCGACACCCTGGGCTCGAGGCAAAATCGATCGACCGATGGCCACGGTCAAAGACCCGGCTTTGGATTTGCCAGTGGCTGGTTGGTGGCGCCGCTTCGGCTCAGGGGTGATTGACACAGTCATCGGCTGGGTCTTGACCGGGCTGATCGTGGCGATCGTCGCTCCAGGTTACTGGGCGCGCTTGCAGTCGTTGTTCATCGACTACTCGAATGAGGTTCAAGCGCTGATGCTGGCTGGTGACAACCCCTTCATCAGCGCACCAGGCCCACTGACCGTGGCGGTGTCCAATCTGATGATGGCCGGTGGGGCGGTCATGTTGGTGTCGACCGTGGTGTTCATGGGCACATGGGGAGCCACCATCGGGCAGCGCCTGTGCGGTTTGACAGTGGTGCGCGCGCCCTTGCCCATGGCTGTATTGACCGCTCGTCCGGATCTGAAATACACCCCGGACAAACCGGGCTGGATGAGGGCCATCTCCAAGGGCATCGCCTGGTCGTTGTTAAGCGCTGGCGGCAGCATCTTCATGATCATCCAGTTGGTCAATGCCTTGATGCCCTTGTGGCAGCGGCGTCATCAGTCGGTAACTGACCTGCTGGCTAGCACCATTGTTATTCGTCAGACCAAAACCATCGGTCAACCCGACAGCACCGTTTGATCAAGCCGCAGTCGGAGCAAGACATGATGTCTTGTTGCGTGGTGCCTGAAGTCGACTCGCTAGAATGGCGGCAGTCGATTGTGAAAGGCCAACAGATGTCTGACCTTGATGCCCGTCTGGCCGATCTGGCGGGGCGCTTTGGGATTGCCACCGAATTCTGGGACTGGAAAGGGGAGCACCGCCGCCCCGCCGCTTCGTCGATCATCGCCTGTTTACAGGCGATGTCAGTGCCGGTCGATGGTGACGATTGGATCGATCAAGCCTTTGTCATGGCTGACCAGCGGCCTTGGCGCAGCGCCATCCCGGCCTGTGTGGTGGTTGAACAAGGTGAATCACGCCGTATCGATGTGCATGTGCCGGCTGGCCGGCCGGCACACGTCTGGTTGCGCCTGGAGGATGGTTCGACCAACGATTTGGTGCAAGTCGACAACCATGACCCCGACCAATTGATTGATGGCCAGTGGCTGGGGCGCGCCAGCTTTGACCTGCCGACCAACTTGCCCGTCGGCTACCACGCCCTGATGCTCAACAGCGACGACGCCTATTGGCAGGGACAGCTGATTGTCACGCCGACATTCATTGGCTTGCCGATGCTGGGTATCGATTCAGCCTGGGGTTATATGGCTCAGCTCTATTCAGTTTGCGCTGATTCTTCTTGGGGGGTCGGTGATTTTTGGGACTTGGCTGATCTGGCCAGTTGGGCGCGGATCGATCAAGGGGCCGATTTTGTCTTGATCAATCCGGTGCATGCCGCCGAGGTGGTGGCGCCCATGACCTCATCGCCATATTTCCCAGCGACCAGGCGTTACCTCAACCCGATTTACATTCGACCGGAGATGGTGGAGGAGTTCGCCAGCGCCAGTCGCGAAGTTCAAGCCAAGGTGCGGGCCGCCCGCAAGCAGGCCATGGCTGCCACCAAGGCCAGTGCGCAGGTGGAACGCGATGCAGTCTGGTCTAAGAAGATGTCGGCTCTGCGTCTGTTGTTCCAGGTCAAACGCCGCTTGCCGCGGCAGCTGTCCTTCGAGCGTTTTGTGGCGGAACAAGGCCCTTCGCTGCGCCATTATGCCGTGTGGTGTGCCTTATCGGAGATTCATGGCAACAATTGGCACCTTTGGCCAGCTGACTTGCAGCATCCCGATGGGCCAGCCGTGGCTCAATTCGAGACTGAGCACAGTGTCGATGTGTCTTTTTTCATGTGGCTGCAATGGGTGGCCGATGATCAAGCCAGTCACGCCCAAGCCAGCGCCAAGGCCAACGGCATGCGCGTTGGTGTCATCTCCGATCTGGCGGTCGGCGTCAATCGCGATGGCGAAGAGACTTGGGCGTTGCAAGATGTCTTTGCTGCGGGAGTGACGGTTGGGGCTCCACCAGACGCCTATAACCAATTCGGTCAGGATTGGTTGCAGCCACCGTGGAGACCTGATCGTCTCGAAGCCAGTGGTTATGCAGCCTTCCGCGACATGGTCCGAGCCATTCTCCGCTACTCCGGAGCGATTCGGGTCGATCACATCATCGGCTTGTTCCGTCTTTGGTGGGTGCCAAATGGCAGTGACGCCAGTCAAGGTGTCTATGTGCGCTACAACCACGAAGCGATGATTGGCATTTTGGCCCTTGAAGCTCAGCGCGCTGGTGCGGCTGTCATTGGCGAAGATCTGGGCACAGTCGAACCTTGGGTGCGCCAATATCTGGAGCGACGTGGTTTCTTGGGCACCTCCGTTCTGTGGTTTGAAAACGATGCTCAGGGGCAGCCGCTGCCGCCAGATCACTGGCGACGCCTCTGTCTGGCCTCGGTGACCACCCATGACCTGCCGCCAACCTTGGGCTATCTGGCCCATGACCATGTGGCCTTGCGCCACCGCTTGGGATTGCTGACCGAGCCACTTGAAGAAGAGATCGCCCGTGACGCTCATGAACAGGAAGCTGTTCTGGCGATGCTGGAGCAGCGCGGTTTGATCGCTCCAGGCGAGCGCGATCCCCATGAGGTCATGCTCGGTCTCTATCGTTTCCTCTATCAGACGCCATCGCAGTTGCGCTGTGTGGCCTTGGTCGACGCGGTCGGTGAGCGTCGCACCCAGAATCAACCGGGCACGATCGATGAGTATCCCAATTGGCGGGTGCCATTGGGCGATGCCGCTGCCGGTCGTATCAGTCTGGAGCGGGTTTATGCCCTCGACAGTGTTGAGCGCCTGGCGGCCCAGCTGGATCCAACTCCTTAGATGGTCGATTCCAAGCCATTGAGCTGAAGAGCCCGTGTTAATCAACCATCCAGTGGCCCAGCGACACGCTTGCCAAGGCCGGATGGCCGCGATTGTGGATCGCGCTGGGCGGAACTTGACTCGGGTAGGCGCTGCGGCGGCTCTTTTCATGGTATTTTCGATGCATCAGCCGGGTAGGGGTGGGCTAGCCAGTCGGCTGGCCAAGCCCGGCGGAAGGACGGCGTCATGGCGGCAAAGAGTCGGGAAGCATCGCGAGCTGTCGACCAGGCACAGCCCAAACACCCATCATTGCGACGATTGTCAGTGGTTTTCGCCTTTGTCCTGCTGGCGGTGGTGGCGCTGGTCTGTGTCACCTTGGCGCGCTTGGGGGCTTTGCCGGTCGAGGTGCTGGCCGCAGCCATTCTGATCGATCTGGTGGTGACAGTGGCGATCATCGTCGGTCTGATTCGGACCGGCTGGTTTGGCCATCGCTGGAGCTTCTGGTTGACCGCCGCATTGGCAACCGTGCTGCTGGTGGCCAATCTCGGTGTCGGAAAAGTCACCTATGATCTTTGGCGCTTCGGCGACTCCATTCAGCCCCCCAGTGATGAGACCATCACCTATGACATCATCGTGCCCACGGCCGGGCCGACCAAGCTGGCTGAACTGGCTGGGCAGTCTGTCGGCTTGGCCGCCGATGACGATCAAGCCGACAATGTGACGCAGACGCTGACGGCCAAGGTGGCAGTCAACATTGCCCAGCAGGACAACTGGCAAGCCGTTGTCCAGTCCGTCTCTGACGGATCGACCACGGCTGGCATCATCCAAGATGCCCAATGGCAGTTGTTGGCTGAGCTCAGTCCGGAGCAGTACGGCGGATTGCGCCTGCTGGATCAGTTTGAAGTGACCGTCGAGCCCACAGCTGATTCCACTTCATCTCCAACGCCATCGGCGTCAACCACGTCCGCCATCCCGCCAACTGATGCCTTCGTGGTCTACATCTCCGGTATCGACATTCCGGGAAACATCAGTAATCGCTCCCGATCTGATGTCAACATATTGATGGTCATCAACCCGACCACTGGCAAGGTGCTGCTGGTCAACACACCGCGCGACTATTACGTTCAACTGGCCGGCACAACCGGCTTGAAGGACAAGCTGACCCACGCTGGCATCTATGGCATCGAAAAGTCGGTCGACACACTCGATGCGCTTTACGGCATCAATATCAACTACTACCTGCGGATCAACTTCAGCTCGCTGCTGGCGGTGGTCGACGCGCTCGGCGGGGTCGATGTCGATTCAGCCTATGATTTCACGTCGGGCGGATTCCACTTTGTGCTGGGCCAGAACCACCTCGATGGTGAGCAAGCTTTGGCCTTCTCCCGGGCTCGCTATAACTTTGCTGAGGGCGATCGGGTGCGTGGTGAGAATCAAGAGCGCGTCATCGAGGGCCTGATCCACAAGCTGACCGATCCGTCGATCCTGGCCAACTATGCGTCGATCCTGGCGGCTGTCCAGACTTCAATCCAGACGTCGATGCCGCAAGATGAGATGTTTTCGCTGGTGCGCAACCAGTTGGCCAGTGGACAACAGTGGACGGTCAGCCGCACAGCGGTGACTGGCTCCGACGCCAGCGATTACACCTACAGTTGGCCGAGCCAAAAGCTCTATGTCATGATTCCCGATCAAGCCAGTTTGGATGCTGCCAAGGCGGAAATCAGTTCGGTTCTCAGCGGGCAATGACCAGATCGGCGACCTGCAAAGGCCTGCTTGTGGGGAACTCGACCGGTTGATTTGCGAAACTTTCTAGTAGTTTCGCGAAAATGACAACAGTTGCCCAAATGAGGCCGGCCTGGCCTTGAATCTGATCGATCGACTGAATATGTTTCTTGGTAGAACGATCGGTGGAGGCAGCATCGCCTCCAGCCAGTTTCTTGGCCTTAAGGAGGCAATTTTCATCATGTCTGTTCCAACTCCGACCCGCGAGGATCATTTCTCTTTCGGCATGTGGACGGTCAATTGGCCGGCCCAGGATCAATTCGGTTCCGCCACCCGTAAGGTGATGGATCCGGTCTACATCGTCCATAAACTGGCTGAGATCGGTGCTTGGGGCATCACCTTCCATGACGATGACTTGGTGCCTTTCGGCACCTCCGACGCCGGGCGCGACAAGATCATCGCCGATTTCAAGGCGGCTCTTGATGAGACGGGCATCGTCTGCGAAATGGTCACCACCAACACCTTCTCCCACCCGATGTTCAAGGATGGCGCTTTCACTTCCAATGATCGCCGGGTGCGTCGTTACGGCTTGCGCAAGGTTTTGCGCAATGTTGACCTGGCTGCCGAGTTGGGCGCTGAGACCTTCGTCATGTGGGGCGGGCGTGAAGGTGCCGAGTATGACAGCGCCAAGGATTACAAAGCGGCGTTGGACCGTTATGCCGAAGGCATCGACACTGTCGCCGGCTACATCAAGTCCAAGGGCTATGGCCTGCGAATCGCCTTGGAGCCGAAACCGAACGAGCCTCGTGGTGACATCATGCTGCCGACGGTCGGCCATGCCTTGGCTTTCATCGCTCAGTTGGATAATGGTGACATCGTCGGCCTCAACCCCGAGGTCGGTCATGAGCAGATGGCTTGCCTCAATTACACCTACGGCATTGCTCAGGCCTTGTGGTGCAACAAGTTGTTCCACATCGACCTCAATGGTCAAAAGTCGATCAAGTATGACCAAGACCTGGTCTTCGGCCATGGCGATCTGATGAGCGCTTTCGGCACGGTTGACCTGATTGAGAACGGCTTCCCCAATGGTGGCCCCACCTATGACGGGCCGCGACACTTCGATTACAAGCCGTCGCGGACTGAGGATGAAGAAGGGGTATGGGCATCGGCCAAGGCCAATATGACCATGTACCTGCTGCTCAAGGAGCGGGCCCAGGCATTCCGCGCCGACGCTGAGGTCAAGGACCTGTTGGCCTCAGCTGGTGTCATCGGCTTGGCCGAGCCAACGCTGGCAGCTGGCGAAACGCTTGAGTCTTTCATGGCTGATCGTTCGACCTTCGAAGACGTCGATCCCGACGCTTTGGCAGATCATGGCTTCGGCTTCGTTCGTCTCAACCAATTGGCCACCGAATACTTGCTCGGCGCCCATCTGTGATCTTACGGTGATGGCGGCCGGCCGGATTATCCCGTCGGCCGCCATTGCTTTTTGGCCAACCCAGGAGTCACTGGCCAATCATCGGGTTGTACAGACCAATCTCCGCCTATTCCCAAGAAGGAAAGTATTCTGATGTCTCTAGTGGCTGGAATCGATAGTTCGACTCAATCGGTCAAGGTTCTGATCTGCGATGCTGCCAGTGGCGAACTGGTCCGGCAAGGACGGGCCAGTCATCCCGATGGCAGTGAGATTCACCCGGATCATTGGTGGTCGGCCTTGCAGTTGGCGATTGAAGCCGCCGGAGGGTTGGCTGACGTCGCGGCCATGTCGGTTGGCGGCCAGCAACACGGCATGGTCGTCTTGGATGAGAACGGCGAGGTGATCCGTCCGGCTCTGCTCTGGAACGACACCCGGTCGGCTGACGCCGCCGAGAAGCTGATTTTGGCCGCGGGTCAGGGGGATCGGGCCGCCGGGGCCGCTTGGTGGGCCAGTCACTGTGGCTCGGTGCCAGTGGCCTCATTGACAATCACCAAGCTGGCCTGGCTTGGCGAACATGAGCCTGATCTGGCCGGGCGGGTGGCGGCGGTCTGCCTGCCCCATGATTGGTTGAATTGGCGTTTGGCCGGACATGGCCCGCGCTCTGCTGGTGGTGACGGGGCGATCGACGCCTTGTGGACCGATCGGTCTGACGCCTCAGGCACCGGTTATTGGTCACCATTCACCAACGACTATGACCGATCCTTGTTGGCCATGGCCTTCCGATCAGATGTCATTCTGCCGAAGGTGTTGGCGCCCAACCAGGTCGGGGGTCGAAGCTCATTCGGGGCGCTGATCGGCCCGGGAGCCGGTGACAATGCAGCGGCGGCCTTGGGATTGGGCCTGGCAATCGGCGATGTCTGCGTATCACTGGGCACCTCCGGTGTGGTCAGCGCCATCAGCCCGACGCCGATGGCCGACTCGTCAGGATTGGTGGCTGGTTTCGCTGACGCGACAGGCGCCTATTTGCCCCTGGCCTGCACCCTCAATGCCTCACGGGTAGTTGACGCCGCAACCCACTTGCTTGGTCTGGACTATGGTCAGGTCGCTGATCTGGCTCTGCATGCCGAACCCGGTGCCGACGGATTGACATTGGTGCCGTATTTTGAAGGAGAACGCACACCCAACAAACCGCACGCCAGCGCATCGTTGATTGGCATGACTTTGGCCAATCTAACGCCGGCCAATGTGGCCCGGGCTTTCGTTGAAGGCATGCTGTGTTGCCAGGCAGCCGGCTTGGATGCGATGACCGATCTCGGGTTCGAGCCCAAAGCAGTGATGTTGATTGGCGGCGGCGCCCAATCACCAGCCACTCGAGTCATCGCCCCGGCCATCCTGGGCTACCCAGTGTCGGTGCCGCCGGAGGGGGAGTATGTCGCACGAGGAGCGGCCCGCCAAGCGGCTTGGGTGTTGACCGGGGATGACAGGCCGCCAGTCTGGCCGATCAGTGGATCGGTCGACTTCACAGCTGATCCCACGCCGATTGTCCGGCAGCGATATAACCAGGTTAACAATCTGACGTTTCCCCTTGCCTGAGGCTTTTCTGGAGACTCGCCGGGCATAGAGTCGGGCGGAGTTGTCGATGGTGTGGAATAATGGTCGAAGATTGAGTCATACCTTGTGGCTCTAGGTTGTGCCGAATTGGCCGCGACCCTCCTTTGGAGTTGGACCGCGGCGTCGGTGCGCCATCGTTAGGCTTACTGCGCGGCCGCCGCGCACCCGGCAGCGCCGGCATTCCCGGTGAGAAGGAGCAACATGCTCGACGAAAACAACGATCATACTCTTGACACCTCACCGGCTGATCCGCCCGTCAGTGACAATGAGCAGCCAGCACTGGACCTATCGGTGGGATTGACCGACCAAGACCCGCCTGAGGGTGCTGATGCTCCGGCTGTCGCCAACGACCCGACGGCGGTGGCTGAGATAAACCAGCCTTCGCTCGGCATCCCAGAGGAGGTAGCCTCAGCGGCCTCGGCGACCCACCGACGGACTTTTTCACCGAAAGGGGCGACCAAAAAGACCACTAGCCGTCGTCGGGCCGCCAGTCATGGGTCAACGGCTGATGAGCAAGGGACCGTTGACGGCGGCTCTTCAGCAGCGGTTGAGGTTGAGGCATTGGTGGAAGCGCTTGAGGCCAGCGAGCTCTTGGCGCAGGCGCTTGATGCGCCGGCGTCAGATCCGCGCATTCCTCAAGACGATTTGACGGAGTTGGAACTGGCTGAGACTGAGGTTGAGGATCAAGTCGGAAGTTTGTTGGAAGCCGCCGCCTTGGAGTCGATGATCGATCCTGTGGGGGGCGCCGATCAGTCGTCTGTTGACACGGAAGCGTCAGCGCCAGAGGAGGTTGGCTGGGTGCTTGTTGAACCGCTGCCGGCCAAAGTCCAGTCGCTGGCCTTGCCGGCGGTGGTTGCTCAAGAGGTCAGCCTTGATTCAACTGGCGACCCTGCGACCTCCACCCAGACCAACGCAGATGAGTTGGACCCAGCGGTGACCCAAACTGAAGCTGACGGGGCTTCGGTCTCTGCCGCGACCACCGCCTCAGGCTCTGAACCCAAAACCGTGACAGGCCGCCGCCGTCGCAATGGACGAGGCGCCAGTCGCCAATCCAGTTCGAACGATACCGAGGCAGCTACTTCAACGCTCGAAGCTGAAACCGATGATCCGATTGGGGTCGCGTTGTCGGCTTTGGGTCGCAGTCGCCGCCGGCGGCCGGTCAACGATGAGCCGGTCGAGGCGGAGGCTCAGCACAGTGGTGACGACAAGAGCGATGCTCTTGATTCATTGGCCCACGCCATTGCCGAGACGGTGGCGGAGGCAAACGACGATGCTGATGAAGGCAATGCTTCGGCCAGTCGGCGGCGGCGCCGACGTGGTGGTCGTAAGCGTCACCGTGATGTCAACCCGACCGAAGTCGATGATACCCTCGAAGAGTCTGAGGTCGATCCCATCGACGACGATGCTCAGGTCAGCAGCGATGATGACGCCAACGAGGACAACGCCAGGCACCATCGTCGCCGGCGTCGCCGGCGTGGTGAGTCGGTGGTTGATGAGGAATCTGATGACGTTGAGGTGACGGTCAAGGTTCGTGATCCTCATGGACGCAGTCTCCGCGGCAAGTCCAGCGCTGTCACCGGCATCGACGGATCGACTCGACTGGAGGCCAAGAAGCAGCGCCGTCGCGAGGGTCGAGCCGCTTCGCGGCAGCGTGTGCCAATTCTGTCCGAAGCGGAATTCCTAGCACGGCGTGAATCAGTTGAGCGCAAGATGCTGATCCGCCAAAAGGATGACTACTCACAGATCGCGGTTGTTGAAGACAACATGCTGGTTGAGCATTATGTCGATCGAGCGTCGGCGACATCGTTGATCGGCAACATTTATTTGGGCAAGGTGCAGAACGTTTTGCCCGGTATGGAAGCGGCCTTCATCGATATCGGTCGCGTTCGAACTGCCGTGCTCTACGCTGGCGAGGTCGATTGGGACTCCTTCGGTGACAAGAGTCAGAATCGCAAAATCGAGGAGGTCTTCAGCCCCGGTCAAATGGTGGTCGTACAGGTTTCCAAGGATCCTGTTGGCGCCAAGGGCGCCAGGTTGACCTCACACATCTCCATTCCCGGTCGCTATGTCGTCTATGCGCCGGCTGGGCACATCTCTGGCATCTCGCGGCGCCTCAGTGATGCTGAAAGGCACCGGCTGAAGTCGATCCTCGATGGCATTGTTGGCGAAACGGCGTCAGTTGTCATTCGGACGGCGGCCGAAGGCGCCACTGAGGAAGAGCTGGTCAACGACATCAATCGGCTCAAGGCTCAGTGGGAGGTCGTCGAAAAGAAGGTTGGCAGCAAGCAGACGCCGCAACTGCTTTATTCAGAGCCTGATCTGACCATGCGCATCGTCCGTGACCTGTTCACCGAGGATTTCACATCGTTGATTGTCGATGGCAATGGTGGCCTGGAAGACGCCTTCGACACAGCTGAGGCTTACGTCAAGCATGTCGCGCCACATTTGGCCGATCGGATTCAGCGTTGGGATCGGGGCGCCGATGGCGATCTGTTTGCACGCTTCCGCATTGATGAGCAAATCGCCAAGGCCCTGGACCGCAAGGTGCATTTGCCGTCGGGTGGTTCTTTGGTGATTGATCGCACTGAGGCGATGACAGTGATTGACGTCAACACTGGCAAGTTCACTGGATCCGGTGGCAATCTGGAAGCGACCGTCACCAGCAACAACCTCGAAGCCGCTGAAGAGATCGTTCGTCAGCTGCGCTTGCGAGATATCGGCGGGATCATCATTGTCGACTTCATCGACATGGTTCTGCCGTCCAACCGTGAGCTGTTGTTGCGACGCTTGGTTGAATGCCTCGGCCGTGACCGCACCCGCCACCAGGTGTCGGAAGTGACATCGCTCGGACTGGTGCAGTTGACCCGCAAGAAGGTCGGCACTGGCCTGGCAGAGGCTTTCACCAAGCCATGTGAGGCTTGCCACGGTCTGGGCTACATTCGCTTCGATGAGCCGATTGATTCGCAGGCACCAGCCGATGGCGGTGAGCGCCACACCAACCGTCATGGTGGTCGGCGTCGCCCGACGGCTCACTGATTGGCAGTGTTGGTTTCGTGGCCCGCTCGGATTGTCTGGGCGGGCCGCACCCTGTTTAGCGGCTGATCAACTGGGCTGCCAGTGCCCGCACATTCTCGCCCTTTTGCTCGGCGCCAATGCGCAGACTGTCTTGGAAGGCCTCGACTCTCGCCCTGATTGATTCGTCACCGGCGCCGATGATTCGGGCTGCCAGCAGACCAGCGTTGCGAGCGGCGCCAACGCCGACAGTCGCCACCGGCACACCAGCTGGCATCTGGACGATGGACAGCAGCGAATCAAGGCCATCGAGTTGTTTCAGAGGCACAGGCACGCCAATGACCGGCAGTGGCGTGCAGGCAGCTAACACTCCCGGCAGGTGGGCGGCGCCACCGGCGCCGGCGATGATCACCTTGATGCCCCGGCTGTGGGCCAGGCGAGCAAATTCGATGGTGGCGTCGGGCATCCGATGGGCGGAGATGGCGTCGGCTTCGAAAGGAATGTTGAACTCGGCCAGAGCCAAGGCTGCCTGTTCCATGATCGGCCAATCGGAATCTGATCCCATCAGGATGGAAACTTGGGCGGTGCTGCTCATCGGTGACCTCTCTCGAAGCTAGGAATTGTCACCAGCCAGGCTACTGCTTGATCAGTCAAGTTCCAGCCGTTATTCAACACTGACCCCAGTGACACATCCGTGAAGCCAGTAGAGTAGCGCCATGACCGACAAGTTCTCCAGGGCCTCGACCGCTCTGCTAACCGATGAGTATGAACTGACCATGGTTCGGGCGGCTTTGCGTTCCGGAATGGCCGAGCGTCGTTCAGTCTTCGAACTGTTTGCCCGACGCTTACCTTCAGGACGCCGTTATGGGGTGGTAGCCGGGGTCGGTCGCGCCTTGGATGCGATTGAGCGCTTCCGTTTCGAGGAGCGCGAGCTGGACTTTCTTCATCGGGCCAAAGTGATCGATGATGTCACCGCCGACTACTTGACCGGTTGGCGATTTCAGGGATCCATCTGGGGTTATGGCGAGGGGGAGCTATATTTTCCCGGTTCGCCGTTGGTGATTGTCGAGGGCAGCTTCGCCGAATCAGTGGTCTTGGAGACAATATTACTTTCCATATATAACTACGACTCGGCTGTCGCTTCGGCAGCCTCGCGGATGACCCTGATGGCCGAGGATCGGCCTTGCATTGAAATGGGCTCGCGGCGCATCCATGAATGGGCGGCCGTCGCGGCTGCCCGAGCGGCCTATGTCGCCGGATTCGCAAGCAGTTCAAATATGGAGGCTGGCCTGGAATACGGCATTCCCACCAGTGGCACCGCCGCCCATTCATTCACTCTGTTGCACGATAGCGAGGAAGAAGCCTTTCAGGCACAAATCGACACCCTTGGCGAAGACACCACCTTGTTGGTTGACACCTATGACATTGAGTCGGCGGTGCGCCTCGGGGTGAAGTTGACCAAGGGGCGTCTCGGGGCCGTCCGGATCGATTCTGGTGACCTGCGGGCCACAGCCCGAGACGTTCGGGCCTTGCTGGATGAATTGGGCGCCAACCAGACTCGAATCATTGTCACCTCGGACCTGGATGAGTGGCAATTGGCGGCACTGTCCGGAGCGCCAGTCGATGGTTACGGCGTCGGCACCGCCCTGGTGACTGGTTCGGGCGCGCCAACCTGCTCAATGGTTTACAAGCTGGTGGCCCATTCGGCCTCCGATCAGCCCGACGCGGCCATGATCGCGGTCGCCAAGAAGTCGGCGTCGAAAGCAACTATGGGCGGGCGCAAGTTTGCCATGCGACAGCGCAACAGCGCTGGCACTGCAACCGCCGAACTGATTGGTGTCGGCGCGCCGGTCAGTGACGATGGCAATGACCGAGTCTTGCTGCGCCAATTGGTCCGTGACGGTGAGATTGTCGGTCGTGAGTCTTTGGATGACGCTCGGGCCCGCCACCTGATGGCTCGGGCGGAGCTGCCCCCGGACGGCACCAAGATGAGTCGCGGTGAACCGGCTATTGCGACCTATTATCTTGATCCCAACGGTCAGATCATGCCGACACCCTACGGCGGTTAGCCGACACCATACTGCTGCGGTGTCCGTTGATTGGGGCGGCGTGGCGAGTATGGCGTTGTCAAGGCATTGATCCATACTGAAGAGAACGATTATGTGATGATGGGAGCCCCCGTGCCTGATATCGCTGACGCTGTCGAGGTCAAAGCGCAAGCATCGGCTACTCGGCGTGGTATCGGCCTGCTGCTTCTTGGACTGATTGTGCCCGGTTCGGGGCAGGCGCTGGCGGGTAATCGGCGCCTGGGGCGCTTCGCCTTGAAGCTCTGGTTGCTGGCTCTGCTTGTGGCCTTGGTTGCTGCGGTTTTGACCCTGATCTTTCGTAACACCATGATCGGTTGGTGGGCCAATCCCTGGGTGCTGCGCGCTGTGGCGATTGTGACAATCGCCGTCGGCTTGTTTTGGGGGGTACTGGCCTTGCAGACTTGGTGGTTGGCGAGGCCAGCGGCCATGGGCCGACGCCGTGGATTGATTTATTCGGTGATCGCCATCGTATTGGCAGTGGTCTTGATGGCGGCCAGTGTCTTTATCGGACGGTCGGCTTGGGCCGCCGGGGGAGCGTTGGGCAATATCTTCGGGGCAGGCGGCAATACCCAATCCAATGCTGGCCGCTATAACATTCTGTTGCTTGGTTCGGATGCCGGGCCAGACCGCAGTGGTGTGCGTCCCGATTCGATCAACGTCGCTTCAATCAGTCAACAGACTGGCCGGACGGTGTTGTTCGGTCTGCCGCGAAATCT